>NZ_CP166245.1:1980972-2311134 GCF_033597815.2 Staphylococcus sp. KG4-3 | reverse complement strand
TTCAAACCAAGATAAACAAGCCTCTTCTGAAAATAATTTTAAATTAGAATCAAGTAATGCATCTGAAGAATTAAGTCAGCAATCATCTGAAATATCTCCCACATCTCACAATGACTTAGTAAAACAAAAGGCACCTACTATTCAAGAAGCACCAACAGAGAAAGAAAATACAACTATTGAAAAAAATAATAGTGTTAATCAAAATATTGATCAAATTCAGTTAACAGATGTTGATAATGAAAATAAAATAGCAGAAGTAGAAAAAGAAGAAGAAGCCCCGAATAAAGCAGAAGTAGAAAAAGAAGAAGAAACCCCGAATAAAGCAGAAGTAGAAAAAGAAGAAGAAACCCCGAATAAAGCAGAAGTAGAAAAAGAAGAAGAAGCCCCGAATAAAGCAGAAGTAGAAAAAGAAGAAGAAACTCCGAATAAAGCAGAAGTAGAAAAAGAAGAAGCCCCGAATAAAGCAGAAGTAGAAAAAGCAGAAGAAGCCCCGAATAAAGCAGAAGTAGAAAAAGCAGAAGAAGCCCCGAATAAAGCAGAAATAGAAAAAGAAGAAGCCCCAAATAAAGCAGAAGTAGAAAAAGCAGAAGAAGCCCCGAATAAAGCAGAAATAGAAAAAGAAGAAACTCAAACGGATACTGAAAATAGCAATGAACAAAAGATAAAAAATTTAAAAACAAAAAATGGTTTTAATCCAAATAAAAATGAAGTTAAGCAAGAGTCTAAAAATGATCCAACAAAAATAAAAGATTTCGAAGCAAATAAACAAGCTACAACACGTAATCGTTCTAAAGTGCAACAAGCTGAGGTCGAATCTTTATTAAAAACTGCTAAAAAAGCAGAACAAGGTGTACATGTAAATAAATATCCAATTATCTTAGTACATGGTTTCTTAGGATTAATGGATGGTAATAAACCAGATTTGTATCCAAATTATTGGGGTGGAAAGAAATACAAAGTAAAGGAAGCATTAGAAAAAGCAGGTTATGAAGTATACGAAGCAAGTATAAGTGCAGTTGGCAGTAACTATGGTCGTGCTGTAGAGTTATATCACTACATTAAAGGTGGTCAAGTAGATTATGGTGCAGCACATGCTGCTAAATACGGGCATAATAGATACGGTAAAACATACGAAGGTGTTATGCCAAATTGGAAACCAGGTCAGAAAGTACATCTAATTGGTCACAGTATGGGTGGACAAACGATTCGTTTACTTGAGCAATTTTTACGTTTTGGAAATCCAGAAGAAATTAAATATCATGAGCAACATGGCGGTACAATTTCTCCATTATTCCAAGGGCAAAAAGATAATATGATTTCATCTATTACAACATTGGCAACGCCACATAAAGGCTCTCAGGCTTCTGATAAGTTAGCAAATAAAAATTTCATCAAAAATATATTAAATGATATAGCGAAATTAGGTAATAATAAAAATTCTAAAATTGATTTTGGACTTTCACAATGGGACTTCGAACAGCAACCTAATGAAACGTATATAGAATATGTAAATAGATTGAAAGATAGCCCGATTTGGAATACTGAAGATGTTGCTACAAGAGATTTAACAACATTTGGTGCAGAAGATTTGAACTTAAATACATCAGTTAACCCTAATATTGTATACACTTCTTTTGCAGGACAAGCAACGCATAAAAATAGTTTAGGTCATCACAGACCTAATAGAGGTTTGTTTGGACTAATGGATTTAACAAGTAAATTGATAGGTAAAGATTCTAGAGAAGATTGGCAAGAAAATGATGGTGTCGTAGCAGTTACTTCTGCATTAAGCCCAACTGGACAACCCGCTAAAAAAGTACAAGATTTAACGCAAGCTACAGAAAAAGGTGTTTGGCAAGTGATGCCAATTAAAAAAGATTGGGATCATGTAGATTTCATAGGACTTGATAACCTTGATAGAAAACGCACAGGACAAGAACTTGAAGAATTTTATACTGGTATTATTGACCATTTAATGCGTGTAGAGGCACGTGAAGAACAAGCAGTTGCCGTATAAATAATAGAAAAATGACTTACAAATTTTGATAACAGCTTCCTTTACTTGTAATGATGGTAATCATTATTACGAGTAATGGGAGTTTTTTTATGTTCGAAAAGGTATTAGGGGATTCTTCTATCTAAATAGGTAAATCCCTAATATTTAGACTTTGTGAAAAAATGTACAATGGTTATAAGAATTAAAGAAATACAAAATTTGTGAATGCTATATAAATTATACATGAATGATGTGAGAGGATGTATAAAATGAAAAAATTTGGATTGCAATTTTTTAAACCAACAGAAAAATTTAATGGTGATTGGTCAATCTTAGAAAGTAAAAGCCGTGAATGGGAAAAAATGTATAGAGAACGTTGGAGTCATGACAAAGTAGTAAGAACAACACATGGTGTGAACTGTACAGGATCCTGTTCCTGGAAGGTATTTGTGAAAAATGGTGTCATTACTTGGGAAAACCAGCAAACAGATTACCCTAGTTGTGGACCGGATTTACCTGAATTTGAACCGCGCGGATGTCCTAGAGGAGCATCTTTTTCTTGGTATGAATATAGTCCTTTACGCATCCGTTATCCTTATATTCGTGGTAAGTTATGGGAGTTGTGGACAGAAGCATTAGAAGCGCATCAAAATAATACGATAGCTGCTTGGGCGTCGATTGTTGAAAATGAAGAAAAAGCTAAAATATATAAACAAGCAAGAGGTAAGGGTGGGTTAGTAAGAACAAATTGGAAAGATGTGTCAAAACTCATTTCAGCTCAAATTATATATACCATTAAGAAATATGGACCCGATAGATTGGCTGGTTTTACACCAATCCCAGCTATGTCGATGTTAAGTTATGCTTCTGGCGCGCGTTTTATGAGTTTGTTAGGTGGAGAAATGTTGAGCTTTTATGACTGGTATGCCGATTTACCACCTGCTTCTCCACAAATATGGGGTGAACAAACAGATGTACCAGAATCTAGTGATTGGTACAACGCAGCATATATTATGATGTGGGGATCTAATGTCCCATTAACAAGAACACCAGATGCGCATTTTATGACAGAAGTTCGCTATAAAGGCACAAAAGTAGTATCAGTTGCGCCTGATTATGCAGAAAATGTTAAATTTGCTGATAATTGGTTAGCTCCGCATCCAGGAACAGACGCTGCAGTCGCACAAGCAATGACGCATGTTATTTTACAAGAACATTATGTGAATAAACCGAATGACTATTTTATTAATTACGCAAAACAATATACCGATATGCCATTTGTCCTAATGTTAGATGAAGATAAGAATGGCTTGAAAGCTGGGCGTTTCCTACGTGCGCATGATCTAGGAGAGCATACTGAAAATAGCGACTGGAAACCTGTGATTTTCGATAAATTAGCAAAACAATTAACAGTTCCAAATGGTACGATGGGTCAGCGTTGGGAAGAAGGCAAACAATGGAACCTGAAATTAGAAAATGAAGAAGGTAAGCAAATTGATCCAGCAATGAGTTTTGCTGAAGAGGAATACGAATTAAGACTCATACAATTTCCATTTTTTAATAATGAAGGTAATGGAATATTTGAGCGTCCTATTGCTGTGCAAAAGATTAAATTAGCAAATGGTGAAGAGAAATATATTACCACTGTATTTGATTTAATGACGAGTCAGTATGGTGTGAAACGTTTTGATCACGAACTTGAGGCATCAGGATATGATGATCCAGCGTCATATTATACACCTGCATGGCAAGAAAAAATTACTGGTGTTAAACAAAGTGTTGTGATCCAAGTTGGCCGAGAGTTTGCGCAAAATGCAATTGATACCGAAGGGCGTTCAATGATTATCATGGGAGCTGGTATTAATCATTGGTTTAATTCGGACACGATTTATCGCTCTATTTTGAATTTAGTATTATTATGCGGCTGTCAAGGAGTGAACGGTGGCGGATGGGCACACTATGTTGGACAAGAAAAATGTCGCCCAATTGAAGGGTGGAATACGATTGCTTTTGCTAAAGATTGGCAAGCGCCACCACGTTTACAAAATGGAACAAGTTGGTTTTACTTCGCAACAGACCAATGGAAATATGAAGAATCAAATATCGATAGTTTGAAATCTCCATTGGCAGAAAATATTAAACATCAACATCCTGCTGATTACAATGTCTTAGCTGCTAGATGTGGTTGGTTACCATCTTATCCTCAATTTGATAGAAACAGTTTATCTTTTGGTGAGGAAGCGAAAGACGCTGGAGAATTTAATAATGAAGCAATTATGAAACGTGCGATTGAGTCCGTAAAGTCTAGAGAAACAAAGTTTGCAATTGAAGACCCAGATTCAAAACAGAATCATCCAAAAACATTGTTCCTTTGGCGCTCTAACTTAATATCAAGTTCTGCTAAAGGACAAGAATACTTTATGAAACATTTACTCGGTGCGAAGTCAGGGTTATTAGCTGAACCAAACGAAGATGTGAAACCAGAAGAAATTCAATGGAGAGAAGATACAGAAGGAAAACTGGATTTACTTGTATCCCTAGATTTTAGAATGACATCCACACCATTGTATTCAGATATTGTCTTACCTGCTGCAACATGGTATGAAAAACACGATTTATCATCTACAGATATGCACCCATTTGTACACCCATTTAATCCGGCAATAGATCCATTATGGGAGTCACGTTCAGATTGGGATATTTTTAAAACATTGAGTAAAGAAATATCAGAAATGGCTAAAACACATCTTAAAGGTGTTTATAAAGATATCGTTACAGCACCACTTGCACACGATTCAAAACAAGAAATATCTAATGTGAATGGCATAATTAAAGATTGGACGAAGGGTGAAATCGAAGCAATACCTGGAAAAACAATGCCAGGTTTTGCAGTAGTCGATAGGGATTATACTAAAATATTTGATAAATACGTTACAGTAGGACCTTTATTAGAAAAAACTAAAATAGGGGCTCATGGAGTAAGTTACTCAGTAGCAGAACAATATGAAGAGTTAAAAAGCATGGTTGGAACATGGAATGAAGAAGTCGAGGGTTCCATAAAAAATAATAGACCAAGATTGGATACTGCAAGACGAGCTGCAGACGTTGTATTAAATTTATCTTCAGCTACAAATGGTAAGTTATCACAAAAATCCTATGAAGATTTAGAACAACAAACAGGTATGCCGTTGAAAGATATTTCAAGTGAACGCGCATCAGAAAAAATTTCATTTTTAAATATAACTGCTCAACCGCGAGAAGTCATTCCAACAGCTGTGTTCCCGGGCTCAAATAAAAATGGTAAACGTTATTCACCATTTACTACTAATATAGAACGATTAGTTCCATTTAGAACATTAACAGGACGACAAAGTTATTACGTTGACCATGAAGTGTTCCAGCAATTCGGTGAAAGTTTACCTGTGTATAAACCAACTTTACCACCAATGGTATTCGGTACGAGAGACAAGAAGGTAACGGGAGATGAAAGTACACTTGTCTTGCGCTATTTAACACCACATGGTAAATGGAATATCCACTCCACTTATCAAGATAACCAACATATGTTGACTTTATTTAGAGGTGGTCCAACTGTATGGCTTTCCAATGAGGATGCAGAAAGACATGATATCAAAGATAATGATTGGTTAGAAATCTATAACCGAAATGGTGTTGTAACAGCAAGAGCAGTAGTATCTCATAGAATGCCAAGAGGCACGATGTTTATGTATCATGCTCAAGATAAACATATTGAAACACCAGGGTCACAAATAACAGACACAAGAGGCGGTTCACATAATGCCCCAACACGTATTCATTTAAAGCCAACACAACTTGTTGGAGGTTATGCACAAATTAGTTATCACTTTAACTATTATGGACCAATAGGGAACCAAAGAGATGTTTATGTAGCAGTGAGAAAGCTGAAGGAGGTTGACTGGCTTGAAGATTAAAGCGCAAATTGCAATGGTGTTAAATTTAGATAAATGTATAGGTTGCCACACGTGTAGTGTTACTTGTAAGAGTACGTGGACTAACCGTCCTGGTGCGGAATATATGTGGTTTAACAACGTAGAAACGAAGCCTGGTATTGGTTATCCGAAACAATGGGAAGATCAAGAGCGATATAAGGGCGGTTGGTATTTAAATAAAAAAGGTAAATTAGAACTGAAATCAGGAAGTAAGTTATCGAAAATTGCTTTAGGGAAAATATTTTACAATCCTAATATGCCAGTGATTAAAGATTACTATGAGCCTTGGACATATAATTATGAAAATCTTACAACAGCTAAAGCTGGAAATCACTCTCCGGTAGCTACAGCACATTCATTGATTTCAGGTGATAAATTAAACTTAGAATGGGGGCCAAACTGGGAAGATGATTTGGCAGGTGGTCATGTTACAGGACCAGAAGACCCCAATATTAAACGTATTGAAGAAGATATTAAATTTCAATTTGATCAAACATTTATGATGTATTTACCTAGATTATGTGAACATTGTTTGAATCCAAGTTGTGTAGCATCATGTCCATCTGGAGCAATGTATAAACGTGACGAAGATGGTATTGTTCTTGTAGATCAGGATGCTTGTCGTGGTTGGAGATATTGTATGACAGGTTGTCCATACAAAAAAGTTTATTTCAACTGGAAAACAAATAAAGCAGAGAAATGTACATTCTGTTTTCCTCGTATTGAGGCAGGGATGCCAACGGTATGTTCAGAAACGTGCACGGGCAGAATGCGTTATTTAGGTGTATTACTTTATGATGCTGATAGAGTAGAAGAAGCTGCTACAGCTGAAAATGAACAAGAATTATACGAAAAACAATTGGATTTATTTTTGAATCCTTATGATGAAGCGGTTATAGAACAAGCACAAAAAGATGGAGTCTCATTAGAATGGATAGAAGCTGCTCAGAATTCTCCAGTCTATAAATTGGCTATTGAATATAAATTGGCATTTCCTTTACATCCAGAATATCGCACGATGCCAATGGTATGGTATTGTCCGCCACTCAGCCCTATTATGAGTTATTTTGAAGGACAAACTGCAGCAAAGGCGAATAGAAATCCCGATATGATTTTTCCAGCAATCGAAGAAATGAGGTTGCCAATTCAATATTTGGCTAACTTATTCACAGCAGGTGATACGGAACCAGTGAAATCTGCATTACAACGCATGGCAATGATGAGAAGTTACATGCGTGCACAGGTAACAAATAAAGCATTTGATGTAGATAGATTATCAAGACTTGGGTTATCAGAAAGACAAACTAAAGATATGTATCGATTATTGGCAATTGCTAAACATGAGGACCGTTTTGTAATACCTACATCACATAAAGAAGCATATATGGACACATATCGCGCACAAGGTAGCGAAGGATATGGAGGAGAATACTTTGGCTCAAATTGTGAAGGATGTGGTGTTCCTGTAACTACTTCTTCTGGAAAATCAGGACAAGAAATCTATAATGATAATTTTTATGGAGGGATTTTCCGTGATTAATTTAGCGCATTTTAATAAACATCAAGAGGCACTTGGATACTTTGCACAGCAATTAACATTTCCAGAAAAGCTGACATTGCACCCTAAAACGTTTGAAGAAGTTATTCATATGGAACATCCTGCATACCAAGATTTAATTCAATATCGTAAACAAATGTATGAATTAAGTTTATTACAAATAAAGCAATTGTATTCCGATACATTTGATTTTAATAAAACTGCGCCACTCTATATGACATATAATAAATTTGATACTCAAAAAGAAAGAGGACAATTACTAGCTAAATTAAAAGTATTATACGAAATGTTTGGATTGAAAATGGCAGATAATGAACTATCTGATTTTCTGCCATTAATGCTTGAATTTTTATATATTGCTCAGTGGAAAAACGATTCACGAGCAAAAGGGAACATTGAATTTGTCATTATGATTATTGAAGACGGCACGTATGCGATGGAAAATCAATTGGCAGAACAAAACAGTCCTTATTATTTCTTGATAAAAGGATTAAGAGAGACGTTAAAAGCTTGTATAGAGCCTGTAAATGAGGTGAAACAACATGTTTAATCAATTCTTATGGGTGATTATGCCCTATTTATGTATAGCTATATTTTTCCTCGGACATCTTGCTAGATTTAAGTTTGATAAATTTTCTTGGACCGCAAAATCAAGTGAATTTATAGAAAAGAAACAACTTAAATGGGGAAGTTTGATGTTTCATTTGGGGATTATACCTGTAGCAATGGGACATATAGTAGGTTTGCTTATTCCTGCTTCTTGGCTAACAACAGTAGGTGTAAGTGATCATTTATACCACATTGGAGCTGTTTATATTGGAAGTATTTTTGGTATAATAACATTGATCGGTATGTTGTTATTAACCGCACGACGTGTAACCAAAAAAAATATTAGAAGATTAAGCTCAGCATCTGATATTATTGTTAATTTCTTATTATTAGCAATTGTTTTTATGGGATGCTACGCAACTCTAGTAACTAACGCAACGACACCATCATTTGATTATAGAGAAACAATATCAGTTTGGTTTAGACAATTATTTATATTTTCTCCAGATGCCGATTTGATGTTACAGGTGCCGCTAGCTTTTAAAACTCATATACTTTTAGGTTTTATTATTATGGCATTCTGGCCGTTTACTAGACTCGTGCATGTATGGAGTGTGCCACTCACATATGCAAGTCGTAGTTATATTATTTATCGTAAACATAAAGTTTGAATGGAGGCGATAAGTTGAATGCATTATCGTTAAGAGAAAGTATTAATTACCAATCAATATTAGACTCAATTCGAATCGAAGAAGGATTTGATTTTGCTGCAATCGCATTTTATGAGCAAGAAAGTGATATTTCGCCAATTAAATGGTGCTATGCCTCTGGAAATTTAAATAATCGTTATAAATTAATTGTACTACGCAAAGGAAAAGGATTAGCAGGTAATGTGATGAAGACGGGTAAGCGTATGGTGATAGAAAATGTAGCGCAATCATTATCTTCACATGAACAACATAAATATCCTATCGTTCTTTGTGAGTTATTAACAGCTATGGTTGCAATACCATTATGGTATGAAAAGAAAGTTTATGGTGTTTTGTTACTAGGTCAGCGAAATCAACAACCCTTGCCCAAAACATATAAAAACATATCACTTAAAAGTAAATTGGGTATATTTAATGAAGAAGATTAGGTGATTATAATGGAAAGCAAGCAACAGCTAGATATGGAAGCATTATTAATGCAATACTTTAATAATACGAGTGAAAAAATTGTATTTGTCGATAATCGTGGCCAAGTGATTGCAATGAACCAGGCAGCAAGTGATATCATCTCATTGGATAATGACTATGAAGGCATGACAAATGTCATATGTAATCATTGTGATGGTTATACTAATGAGTTCGAATTGCAATCATGTAGATATTGCTTTTTAGAAGCTGAAAATGTTGGGAATACAAGCTTTCAGGTATTTATGAAAACGACACGTGGTACAGTTGAGCCTTTTGCAGCTACCTATCAAACAATTGATGAATCCAAAGGAATTAAAGCGTTCACGTTACAAAATGTGTCACCTCAAATAGAAAGACATGATAAGATGTATCAACGAAAAATGATGCAAAAAACAATTTCTGCTCAAGAAAACGAAAGAAAACGGATATCTAGAGAATTACATGACAGCGTAGTACAAGAAATGCTAAATATAGATGTTGAATTAAGACTTTTAAAATATCAACAAGAAATAGAGCAGTTGGTTAACGGTTCTAAGCGTATAGAAGGATTGATGTCTAAATTAATTGATGATATACGTAATTTATCTGTAGAACTTAGACCATCTTCATTAGATGACTTAGGATTAGACGCAGCCTTTAAGACATATTTTAAACAGGTAGAAGTAAATTATGGTATCAATATTATCTATCAATCTAATTTAACGATGCGCAGGTTTGATAATGAAATTGAAACTGTAGTTTATAGAATAGTACAAGAAGCTTTGTTTAACGCCATAAAATATGCAAACGTTGATACAATTGAAGTTGAGGTACAAGTTAGTCACGGTAAACTAATTGCAGAAATTATAGATAGAGGCAATGGATTTATAAAGACAGACCAGCCAAAGGGAACTGGCTTGGGACTTTATGGTATGAACGAGCGTGCAGAACTTGTAAATGCTGAGATAAATATTGATACTCAAATAGGTCGAGGCACAATTGTTACATTAGAAGTTCCAATATAGGGAATAAGGAGACATTAATTTTGAGAATAGTTATCGCGGATGATCATGCAGTTGTGCGTACTGGATTTACAATGATATTAAATTATCAAGAAGATATGGAAGTCGTTGGGACTGCAGCCGATGGTGTGGAAGCTTATCAAAAAGTGATGAAGTACAAGCCAGATGTACTAATTATGGACTTAAGTATGCCACCTGGTGAGTCAGGGCTTATAGCAACAAGTAAAATTACAGAAAGTTTTCCAGATACAAAAATACTAATATTAACAATGTATGATGATGAAGAATATTTATTTCACGTATTAAGAAACGGTGCTAAAGGGTATATTTTAAAAAATGCCCCCGATGAACAATTGATACTAGCAATTAGAACAGTATTTAAAGGGGAAACATATGTTGATATGAAATTGACGACATCGCTAGTCAATGAATTCGTGAATAATTCAGGTGATGATAAGCAAACCACAACTGATCCTTATAAAATTTTATCAAAGCGTGAAATAGAGATATTACCTTTAATAGCAAAAGGTTATGGAAATAAAGATATCGCTGAGAAGTTATTTGTTTCTGTGAAAACAGTCGAGGCACATAAAACACATATCATGCAAAAATTAGAATTAAAATCAAAGCCAGAATTAGTAGAATATGCCATGAAGAAAAAATTGATTGATTTTTAAAGTAGTACTTATATAAAAGAGCTAACTTAATTGCCTAAAATATTCAGGCGTAGGTTAGCTCTTTCTTGTTGATTAGAACTTATTAAATACAAGGAGGAGTCGGTGAATAACTTAAATTTAGAAGTATATTTTGCTTATATAAAATTCCTTTAATTAAGTAGGGAAATTCCTGTATTTGTTAAGGGATAATCCTTATGTTCAATTTTTCACAAAGATTTTATAATGAAAATGTGGCCAGTATTCTGCTAATAGAAACGTTTATACTTACTCATATCACGCCGGTGCTAATAATTATAATTGTTATATAGAAATACAGCACTTCAACTATATCCAAATACTGGCCTAATTTATCAAAAAATTATAAATTGAAGGTGAAATGAATGAACAAAGCAAGTGGTGGTTTTCAACTAACATTGCAGTCTTTAAGTCTTGTTGTAGGGTTCATGGCATGGAGTATTATTGCGCCATTAATGCCTTTTATCTCTCAGGATGTACATATAACAAGCAGCCAACTTTCTATTATTTTAGCTATTCCTGTTATATTAGGTTCTATTTTAAGAGTGCCTTTTGGTTATTTAACAAATATTATTGGTGCGAAATGGGTATTCTTTTGTAGTTTTATTATATTATTATTTCCGATTTACTTTCTAAGCCATGCACAATCACCTAAGATGTTAATGGCATCAGGTTTCTTTCTTGGCGTAGGTGGTGCTGTATTTTCAGTAGGTGTGACATCTATACCTAAATATTTTCCAAAAGAGCGCGTAGGATTAGCAAATGGTATATATGGGATGGGGAATATAGGAACTGCCATTTCTTCATTCTTAGCGCCTCCGATTGCTGGTATCATAGGTTGGCAATCAACAGTTAGAGGTTATTTAATCGTCATAGTACTTTTTGCAATTTTTATGTTTTTATTAGGTGACAGTAAAGAACCCAAAATTAAAGTGCCTTTAGTTAAACAATATAAAATATTGATGAAAGATTTAAGGTTATATTATTTATCACTTTGGTATTTTATTACATTTGGTTCATTTGTAGCTTTTGGATTGTTTTTACCTAATTTCTTAGTACAAAATTTTGGTATCAGTGAAGTTGATGCTGGTATAAGAGCAGGGATATTTATCGCATTAGCTACTTTCCTAAGGCCGTTAGGAGGAGTGTTAGGAGATAAGTTTAATGCTGTAACTTTACTAATCTGCGACTTTATATTAATGATTATAGGTGCAATTACGCTAGGTTTATCAGATCATATATTATTATTTACAATTGGATGTTTACTTATTAGTATGTGCGCAGGTGTCGGTAATGGCTTAATATTTAAGCTCGTGCCAACTTATTTTGGAAAAGAAGCTGGATCAGCTAATGGTATTGTTTCGATGATGGGAGGCTTAGGCGGTTTCTTCCCACCATTAGTCATAGCTTATGTAACAAGTATCACTGGAACAAGCCATTTCTCTTTTATCTTATTGGCTATATTCGGAGTTATTGCTTTAGTTACCATGATTCATATTATGAAACGTGAAAAATTAAATCCGACATTATAAAAAAAGCTGAAGTTAGATGGATTATCTAACTTCAGCTTTTAAATTTATCTTATAAAGATTATCAGTAGTCAATAAAATGACTATATTAATCTATTTGAATATTGGATGCTGACTGTTCTTCTTGGTCTTTTTTAGGTAGTGTTACGTTTAATATACCATTTTCAAACGATGCTTTAATAGCAGTTTCATCTATATTGTCAAAAGGATATTGACGTTTAACATCGCTATAAACCCGTTCTTGATGAAGGATGCGAACGTTTTCTTCTTGTTCTTTAGTATTATTTGATTGCTTACCTTCAATTGTTAAAGTGTCATTTTCAAATTGTAAACTAATATTTTCTTTTTTAAAACCAGGGAGTTCAGCTTCGATTATGAAGGCACGATCTAACTCTCTTACATCTGATTTAATGCTTGAAGTTTCAGGAAAGTTTTCAAAAAATTGACGTCCAAAATCTCTAAATAACTCAGTTGCGTCGCCTTCAAAAAATGGATTGTTATACGTTTTTTTATCAAAAGCCATTATATCTCTCTCCTTAAATTTTTAGATTTAGTCGATTGAAATTTGTGTTTTTGTTTGCTTGATTGGCAGATTTATCGTTAAGATGCCGTCATTCATAGATGCTTTTATTTTATTTGTGTCTATATGTTTAAAGATAAACTGTCTACTTTGCTTATTAGAATTGCGTTCGTTAATTAAATAAGTACCTTGCTGTTCTAAATCAGATGAACGTTTTGCTAGTATAGTTAATGTTTTATGTTCGAAATTAATAGTAATATCATCTTTTTGATAACCAGGAAGTTCAGCTTCAACTGTATAGCTATCGTGTGCTTGATATACAGTTACTTTGAAATTGTGATGGTCTGAGACTAAACTTTCTAATAAATCTTTAGTAAGATTGTTAGTGCTTTGTATCATCTCTATTCACCTCTCCTTTTATCTTACAAATACAGTATAATATATTAGTCAAAGAAAGTCAAAGTCAAACCATGTGAAAATAAAAAAAGAGCTGAATATTAGTTTAATTGAGTGAGTAACATCGGTGGAATTGTGATGGGGTGGGGCGTAATAAAAAGATTTAAGTAAGAGGAAAGTAAAGTCAAAAATAATAACATGAAAACTAGAACTTCTAACTTTAACTTTACCTCTAACAGATTAAATATCTTTAGAAAAATGTTTATTAACGAAGTGTTGTAATGTTTCTTTTAGATTAATAGCTTCATCCATGTCCATATCGAATTCGCTAAACACACGTTTTGATATTTTAGAGAGTGGTTCTTTAACATTTGCACCCTTTTCAGTAAGTGCAATCTGTAGGTTACGCTCATCATCAATTTCACGTGTTCTAGTTACATAGCCTTTTTTCTCAAGTTTTTTAAGTAAAGGTGTAAGTGTCCCTGAATCTAAATAAACACGTTCACCAAGCGTTTTAATATTGAGTTTTTCATCTACCTTAATTGCAAGTAGCACAATATAGCCTGTATATGTTAAATCGAATTCTTTTAAGTAAGACGTATACTTCTTAATGATTTCTTTAGAAGACACATAAAAAAGAAAACATAGTTGTCTTTCTAAGTAGCTGTCTTTTTCCTCCATTTAATCACCCCTTTTGAAATTTAACCTTATTATGAACTATGGTTGTTGTCAAGGAACAGTTGCGCACCTCTTTCTATTAAAAAAATAATATTTATCAACGTTTACTAAATTAGAAACTATATAGTGAAAAAGTACTGTAATAAGAAGTGCTTTTAAATTAAAAAAGTATGCTTTTAGAAGATGAAAAATTATTTTATGTTCGAAATTAATTTAAGGAGATTTTGTTACAAAAAGTCTATATGACTTTATAAATTATTTGTAATAAGTCATACTAATAATATTATGTGTTTTATTATATAATAAAGGTGTAATAAAGCGTTAATGAGGGGCGTAACTACTCATTTATCAGTTAGAAAGTTATCGTTTTAACTAAAGGAGATTAATGATGAAAACATTTTTTAAAATCATAGGTCTATTAGTGTTGTCACTGATTATTGCTATTGTATTTTTCTTTGGCATGAGAACATATCAGGGGCATAAAAATTTAGAACTAGTAGATCATTATATGGACGAACAAAATTTAACTGAAAAAATTGAATCCGAGAAAACATTGTATAGTGCTAAAAAGGGTTTATATTATAAGCAAGTTAAATTTAAAGATGATTCAGAACATACGTATACAGTGCAACCAATTAGTACATTTAAAGGTATTTTAGTACAAGGTTTTGATAGTGAAACCAATAAAAATATCAAAGATGCTAAACATAACGAATTTAAGGAAGATTATAAGCCGAAAGATAAATAGGCATACATTGTTAATATATGAGTTAGAGACAGGGACAATTAATTTGTCTCTGTCTCTAACTCATTTTTTTATATATTATCATGTTATTAGAGGTGTGCATGTATGAGTTTTTGCATTGAGGTTATAGTACAAAGATTACATGCCTTTCTTATTATCCATGTCGTGAATTTTCATCATTAAACCATGAGGAATGTCGTCATGATCGACAACTTCCATTTTACTAAAAGCGCCATCGCCTTCAGCTTTAATTAGCTTAACGAAATCTCCTTTTTTAGGAGAAAACCCTGATTCAGCCGGTAATTTAACATCATTTTCTATTTTATGATTTTTTTCACTAATTATTTTATCGGCGGTCGTTTCATTTTTCATATAGCCATAATAAGTTTCTTTTTGACCACTCGACAACATCATAATAATCAATACAGTAGCAATAATTAACATTAATGCACTTATAGTAATTGCGAACACTTTACTGCTTTTCAAAGTATAATTCTCCTTTATATCTATTTTCTTCTGTTATATCTAAAATATTTAATTTACGCAATCGAAAGTACAAACCATGTTTTAGCTAAATGTATTTTACTATATTTTAAAACTTGTTAAGTTTAACGCAATTAAAATATGAAAAGTTAAGAAGGTAATATACGAATATATTTTAGTTCATCATGATGCAAAATAAATTCTAAGCTATTTTTAAATTCTGTAAACTGTCTAATTTCTGCTTTTGGTATAGTGGATTGTTCAATATATCGTAATAATGATCTTTCAATATATATGTCATTAAATGAAGGTGGTAATGCATAGTCAATAAATCCATGTTCTCGATTTAATGTCTGTATGAACAATGTGACTTTTGAATTTAATATAGTTTGTTTTAAGCTAAGATTAAGTACTTCTTTTGGTGAAGTACGACGGTTTATGGAATTGAATAAAAGTAAATGAATTTCTTCTTTTTCCTTTAGTATAATAAAGTTTTTATGGATAGAAACTGGTTTGCCTATAAAATGTCTAATGAATTGATATATATACATTAGGGGTTCATAAATGCCATGACTATTCATCAAAGCGACATCAGCTTTCTCTTTACGCATTAATTCGTACCCTACACCGCAACCTCTATTTAATAAGATAAGAATATGACACATTAAATCAGCTATTTCTAAAGGATGGCTTTCTTCGTAAAACTTGAAGCATTGCTTTGTAAGTTTTGTGTATACAAACTTTGATGTATCAATATGTGAAGCTTTGATTACTTTACTAAAGTAATCGTAATAACTCATTGAATTATTAAAACCCTCTCCTTTTTTATTTAATAAATTTCGAACTTGTGCTTGCTCTATATCGATAAAATGATAATCAAAGTTAAACCTGTGGAGTAGTGTGAAAGCATTTTTTAAAGAATTAACCTGGTTAATTACACCTTCGATGGTAATAGCCATTTTTATATTAAAGTTCAGATTTTTAATTTTAATATATAATCGATTAACTTCGTTTAATGATAAATGAGAGGTATCAAAGAGAATTAGGAAATTGTAATTCTGCTGATATTTTGCATATTTTGGTTTAAATTTTAAAAATTGTAATATTAAGCTTTCGACAAAATCAAACTGTGTCATAGATTTTATTCTTAGCGCGATACCGATATAATCAGAGAATAGTGAATCAACAAAATCAATCATACCAGTGAGACTTAAATTTTCTAAAGAGAGATTTTTAATATTATTAATTAATACATAGGCATCAGTTAAATCTTTAAAACTGAATTTAGAATTAAAGTCAGACTGAATAATATCCATTAAACTATCTATATGAATAAAAATAGTAGGAGGTTTTGCCAAATCCTTAAAATTTAATCGCTTGGTATCAATTTGTAATTGATTTGATGAAACAGGCTTTTCTTTAGTTATTAAATCAATTTGGGGCTTGAATCTATCCAAATCATTATTGATTAGTACAATATTGTTTTGATGTGAAGCATGTATTGATTTTCTAAATTCATTAGGTGTCATATTTAAGAAAAATTTAAATTGATGGATATAATTTGAATAATGATTGAATCCATAATGTTCAGATATATGATAAATTGCGTGTTTCGTTTGAATAAGATCAGCGAGTGATAAAGCAATCTTAAGACTAGTTATATAATGTTTAAAGCTAATACCTAAATATTTCTTAAACAATATAGAAATATAAGGCGCAGAAATATAAAAAGTACTCGAAACATCTTTGGAGGAAAGTGATTGGGTAACATGAGCTTTTATAAACTCAGTTATATCATTTAATAAGGTGTTTTCTGTGCATATAGATGGAACATAAGTAAAGTCATGTTCTATTTTTGCCTCCTTATTAATTATAGTTATAATTTCATTGAGTATAGGTGGCTCAGTAGGTCCGCATTGACTCAACTGTTGAATCATCGTTAAGATTTGGAACTTAAGGTATTCATTGGAATTTAATAACTTGTAGTTATAGTAAAAGTTGAAAAAACTTTTAATTGTTTTTGTGAATTGTTGGACAGGTATACACATTTCTACTACTTGTTCGGAATCTGAAATGTGATATAAATCATTGTGATTTATAATAATGATATGGTTTTCAGCAGATATTTGATGGCCATTTAAGGTAACATCTAACTTATTGTTTAATGAAAATAAAAGTATGACTTGATGTATACATCGTTGTGTATGAGTGTTTAGAAATTCGTGGATACACAAAGTTGTACTATTCATAGTAAAGGCAACTCCTGATAATAATTTGAATTGGTATATTGTTCAAAATACATTATATTACAAAAAGTTATGACTTTTAATCCTTTAAATATAAATATTTTTTAATCTTATAAAGAGATTCGGCGTTAAAAATTAAATTTTAGACAATGTATTTTGGTTAGTAGATAATTTTTTCTGAGAAATCAACTTAAAAATTCATATTGTTCTATTTGTCACGGAGGTTTTGAAAAATGAAGCACATTTATTCTAAATTTTACAATCAAGAATCTAAAATAACGAAATTAAAATCTGAAGTATTAGGTGTCGTGTTGCATGATGATGCAGAAAATAATAGTGCAGAGGATTATATTGTCTGGCTACAGCAAAGGATAGATAATAATGAATTGGAAAAAGGATGGGCGTGTGCATATGTTGATAAGCAGACATGTTATTGGTTTCATCCCTCTCCATATGTAGAGTGGCACTGTGGTAATACTTTTGCGAACGAGCATTATATAGGTATAGAACGTTGTCAATCAAAAATTAATGGAATATTGTCTGATGAACAATTTATTAAGAATGAAGAAGCTAGTTATTGGATTGCAGCCTTAATATTGAAAAAAAATCAGTTACCTGTAAATAGAAATACAGTAAAACTACACAAAATGTTTTGTAATACGGAATGTCCTGCAAGAGCTTGGTCAATTCATTTGGATAATGCACCTACAAATGAAGAAAATATAAAAATGCTACAAGACTATTTTATAGACAAGATTAAATACTATTATTTCAATATAAAAGGAAGTGATATGACGGTAGTTGGATAATTATTGACACTTTAAATTTAGTCACAAAGAATATACAAAAATGGGATTGCGTTATTTAATGGAACCGATTACAATATTATTATAAAGTTTTGGTACCGGTTCCATTAAAAAGGAGGTAATATAATGAATTATAAAAAGTCTGCAGAAAATATATTGCAAGCGCTTGGTGGAGAGGATAATGTTGAAGCAATGACACATTGTGCAACGCGTTTGAGACTTGTATTAAAGAATGAAGACTTGGTTAATGAAAAGGCATTAGGGGATATGGATGTTGTAAAAGGTACATTTTCAACTGGGGGACAATATCAGGTTATCATTGGTTCTGGTACAGTAAATAAAGTGTTTAGTGAATTAGAAAAGATAACCGGTAAAGAAGCGTCTTCGGTGTCAGATGTGAAAGCGCAAGGCACTAAAAACATGAATCCTTTTCAAAGGTTTGTGAAAATGCTATCAGATATCTTTGTTCCAATCATACCAGCAATTGTAGCTGGTGGTTTGCTCATGGGTATCAATAATATATTAACTGCACCTGGTATTTTTTATGATAATCAATCATTAATAGAAGTACAAAATCAGTTTAGTGGCTTAGCTGAAATGATTAACATTTTTGCTAATGCGCCGTTTACATTACTACCTATACTAATTGGTTTTAGTGCTGCAAAACGATTTGGAGGTAATGCATATCTCGGGGCAGCACTTGGAATGATATTGGTTCATCCAGAATTGATGAGTGCTTATGATTATCCGAAAGCATTAGAAGCGGGAAAAGAGATTCCTCATTGGAACTTATTTGGACTCGAAATTAATCAAGTAGGATATCAAGGTCAAGTATTACCAATGCTAGTAGCTACATATATTCTTGCAACAATTGAAAAAGGACTAAGGAAAGTTATACCAACAGTATTAGACAATTTATTAACACCTTTATTAGCAATATTATCAACAGGTTTTATAACATTTTCATTTGTTGGTCCATTAACACGTACTTTAGGATATTGGTTATCAGACGGTTTAACGTGGCTATATGAATTTGGTGGTGCTATCGGCGGTCTTATATTTGGTTTGTTATATGCGCCGATTGTTATCACAGGTATGCATCATAGTTTTATTGCTATTGAAACTCAACTTATCGCTGACAGTTCATCAACAGGCGGTTCATTTATATTCCCTATTGCAACAATGTCTAATATTGCACAAGGAGCGGCTGCCCTTGCAGCATTCTTTATTATAAAAGAAAATAAAAAATTAAAAGGTGTAGCATCCGCTGCGGGCGTATCTGCTCTACTAGGTATTACAGAACCAGCAATGTTTGGTGTGAACTTGAAGTTAAGATATCCGTTTATTGGGGCAATTATAGGTTCAGGTATCGGTTCTGCCTATATAGCATTCTTTAAAGTTAAAGCTATTGCATTAGGCACTGCAGGTATACCAGGATTTATATCTATTAGCGGCCAAAACAATGGTTGGTTACATTACGGTATAGCAATGATCATTGCATTTATCGTAGCATTTTGCATAACATAC
The DNA here is from genome assembly GCF_033597815.2 of Staphylococcus sp. KG4-3. Lineage (NCBI taxonomy): Bacteria > Bacillati > Bacillota > Bacilli > Caryophanales > Staphylococcaceae > Staphylococcus > Staphylococcus halotolerans. Next base: position 2,291,259 of record NZ_CP166245.1, on the reverse strand, counting down.
GCTTTGTCATATAGCAAGAAATATAGAAATATTGAAGCATAGTAGTATAAAGGTATATTAAGATTTAAAGTAGTACAAAAATTACATTATCAAAATAAAAGACTAATCCGTCTTCATACGGATTAGTCTCAGACTGTCGACAAATTCTCCAACTTTGTTGACAGTTTTTTTGTATGCTTCCCGCGGTCACTGCCTTAGCCTATAATCTTCGACTAGAGTTCTACCACAGGAGTCGGTCTAAATCACTGCCGATATTACACTAAAAAGATTATATATAAATTAAACAGTGATGGTGTTTATTATGTTGCATAGATCAATTGATAAAAGAGACCAATATGAAATGATTTCTATTTCTAAATTAGTGCTTAACAATTATTTATTACGTAAAGTTGATGTGATATTAGATTTAAATTTTGTATATGAATTTGTCGAAGTCAAAAATTGTCTTATTAATAGCAAGGTGTCTATAGGACAGTTATTTTAATGAAAATATTACTTATACAAAGACTATTCTCACCATTGTATGAGCGTTATAAAGTTTTATAAAGATTTTGTATGATTTAATAAGCGTTTATAATCTAATTCACAATTTTTGTTTGCGCCATAAAAACGCGCCTACGATGGTCACGATAATGAGAGAAATGCCAATCACAATGAGCCATGAAATATAACTATGGTCATCAATAGGTAAGGGAACATTCATGCCAAAAAAGCTAAATACTAAAGTTGGCAATGTTAAAAATACAGTGAAAAGCGTTAATGTTTTCATCGTATTATTCATCTCATTTGATAGTAATGATGCGTATGAAGTAGTGATACTTTCTAATATATCTGTATAAAGTCTCGTCGTTTCTAAAGCTTGATTATTTTCGATTAACAAGTCCTCTAAAATGTCTTCATCTTCATCAAAGCGTTTCATAGCTGGTAGACGGAATAATTTCTTTACTATGCCTTCATTACCTTTAAGTGCAGCTAAAAAATAAACTAAACTTTTTTCTACTTCCATTAAATTATAAAGTTGTTTATTTGTGACGTTATTCTTTAAGTCACGTTCAATACGCACACGTGTTTTATTCAGTAATCTCAAATTTCTATTGTAATGATTTGTAATTGTTAACAATATATTTAATGCAAAACGACTATGAAAGCGTAGGTTTATGTTCTGACGTGCAAAGTTTTCTAAGAATTCATTTTCAACATTACAAATAGTAATGATTTTTTTATTTCCAATAATAATTCCTAAAGGAATAGTAATAAATGACAATACTTTTGAATTAGTGTCATTTATAATAGGTAAGTCTAATATAATTAATGAATAATGCGAATCTTCGTCGTATTCAACACGCGCACTCTCTTCTCTATCTAATGGGTCTCGTATGAAATCTTCAGGAATGTCATAGCGATCTATAAGCATTTCGATTTCCTCCCAGTTGGGATCAACAACATTAACCCATGAAGCTGTTTGATCTAGTTTAGATTCGATTATTTTATCAGTTTGTGAATGTTTATATGCAGTTATCATGATAAAATGAGGTCCTTTCTTCAGAAGTGTTATTGATATTGTTCTTTTGCCATTAGACGTAATGGTCCGTTAAATATAATTTTGAATAAGTGATCAGCAACAATATCGGGTTCCATTCTATTATTATCTTGTACCCAATGTTTGATAAAAGAAATCGTAGCACCTGAAACATAACTATGAAAATAATCTATTGGTATGCCTGAAATTTTTTGTTTGTTGTTAAGGTTTTTTGTCATATTAGAGTACATAAGTTCTGAAATCTTATCTTCAAGATGGCTTTTTCTATCTAACTTAAAAATAACTAAGTAAAAATCGATATCTTTTTGGATATGGAGAATGATATTTTTAAGAATTTTTTCCGAAAATATTTTAGCGAAGTCTTCTAAATTTGAATCTTGCATAACCAACTTATAAGTACCTATTTCATCTGCTAAACCAACGAGAATTTCATCTTCTAGGTCTGAAAGTAAAATATATTTATCTTCGTAGTGTAAATAGAAAGTACCTCGGTTAATATCTGCTAAGGATGTTATATCTTGTATCGTTATTCGCTCTAGTTCTTTTTCTGCTAATAATTTTATAAAAGCTTGTTTGATTGCATTTTTAGTTTTTCTGACACGACGATCTTCTATCATTTTACTCATCTCCTTAAACTTTAATAGACAAACCATGTTTATTTGTTGATAAACAAACAAAATGAAGTTTATTGAATATTGCTTATTGAATTATGCTCATTATAATAAACAAAGTAGTGATTAATCAACACAATGTTCAAAAAGGAGGTAATTAATATGAATATATTTAAAAATAAATTACTTTGGATAGCGCCAATAGCAATTTTAATCATATTGGCAATATTTTCAATAGCATTTTATCCAGCTTACAATCCTAAACCAAAAGCTTTACCAATTGCTATTGTTAATCAAGATGAAGGCACATCTATTCAAAATAATGACATTAACATTGGTAAAAAGTTAGAAGATAAACTATTAAATAGTGATTCTGATACTATAAAATGGGTTGAAGTAGATAATGAAAAAGATGCTCGAAAAGGATTAGATGACCAAAAATATTTTGGTGCAGCTATTTTTGAGAAAGATTTTTCAAAACATGCGATGAGTAAAACTCAAAAAATAGTAATGGATAGTAAAAAGCAAGAAATACAAGAGAAAATACAATCAGGTGAAATACCGCCAGAACAGGCTAAAAAAATGCAAAGTCAAATGGATAAATCTGCTGCTTCACAAGACATAACAGTCAACCAAGCAGAATTTAAAACATTGATTAATAGTGGTGCGAATATGCAAGCATCACAAATTTCTTCAAATGTATTAAAAGGTATCGGTGATAATTTAAATAAACAAATAACACAACAAGGTTTAGATACTCTAGAAAAACAGGATGTTAAAGTTAACCCTAGTGATATTCAAGGACTTACAAACCCTGTGAAAGTATCAGATCAAAAGATTCATAAAGTTAAAGACCATCAAGGTAATGGTAATGCATCATTCTTGATGTTTATGCCAGTGTGGATTAGTTCGATTGTGGCATCTATTTTGCTGTTCTTTGCATTTAGAACTTCAGATAATATTATAATTTCGCACCGCATTATTGCGTCGTTAGGTCAACTTGCAATTGCAGTTGTTACTGCCTTTGTAGGTGGATTTGGTTATGTATACTTTATGTCTAGTGTTCAAGGATTTGATTTCCCTGATATTAATAAAATAGGTCTTTTTGTTTCTATTGCATTACTAGGCTTTATTGGTCTTATTTTAGGTGTTATGACTTGGTTAGGTATGAAGTCTATTCCAATATTCTTTATAGCAATGTTCTTTAGCATGCAACTTGTAATGTTTCCTAAACAAATGCTACCGCAATTTTATCAAGATTATGTTGTGAGTTGGAATCCATTCACTCACTATGGTGAATATTTGAGAGCATTACTTTATATGGATCAACCACTAGAAATGAATGCTACTATGTGGATGTTTATCGGTTTTATTATTTTTGGAGTTGTTTCTTCAATAAGCGCTGCAATAATTAGAAAACATAGTGGGAAACGTACAGAAGTTCCGTCATAAATGTATCAAATGCAACACTAATTATTATATTGATTTAAAATGAACAATTTTGTTAGCAGGGTTAGAAATCAAATTGATTATTTGATTTCTAACCCTTTTATATAAACATTTCAATAGTAACTTAATTCAAAATCATATTTCATAAAATATACAAAATTAATTTGTATCAAATGTACTACCCATTGTTTTTATTAAACACTGTCATTACACTGTTTAAATGAATGTTGAAAACTGTTTGAAATATGATTGCATAATTGTTTAGCACATTATCTATAATTTTAATAAAGAATTAACATTTGCTTAACAAAAATAAGTTATAATTCACATAGTTTACAAATAATTTAAAGAGGTGTGACGATGGATTCTTCTGTAATGGAGATAATTTTCACTTTTATCGGTGGTTTAGGTATATTTTTATACGGAATTAAACAGATGGGCGATGGCTTACAAGCAACTGCTGGCGATCGACTGAGAAGTATATTAAATAAATTTACTAGTAATCCAATCATGGGTGTTTTGGCAGGTATGATTGTTACGATTTTAATTCAAAGTAGTTCAGGGACTACTGTCATTACGATTGGTCTTGTAAGTGCAGGATTTATGACAATGCGACAAGCAATTGGAGTTGTTATGGGAGCGAATATAGGTACCACGGTTACAGCATTTATAATAGGTATTGATATCGGTGCTTATTCACTACCCATCCTAGCTATTGGCGCATTTTTGATTTTCTTTATCCAGAAAAGAAAAGTAAAAAATATAGGTATGATTTTATTTGGTTTTGGTTCTCTTTTTTATGGCTTAGAGTTAATGAGTGGTGCAGTGAAGCCACTCGCTAATTTAGATGGGTTTAAACAAATCATGTTAGATATGTCATCAAATCCAATATATGGTGTTATAGCTGGTACATTCTTAACAGTTATCATCCAAAGCTCAAGTGCAACAATTGGTATATTACAAGGGTTCTTTGCTAATGATTTAATTAGCTTGCATGGTGCACTGCCAGTACTATTAGGTGATAATATCGGTACAACGATTACTGCTGTTTTAGCAAGTTTAGCAGGTTCTCTTGCATCAAAACGTGTTGCAGCAGTTCATGTTATGTTTAACGTGATAGGTGCAGCAATATTCTTGCTCATCTTACCGTTGTATCAATTAGTTATTGAGTGGATGCAAGGCGCAATGAATTTAAAACCAGAAATGGTTATTGCATTTGCACACGGTACATTTAACGTAACAAATACTTTAATTCAATTACCATTTATTTTTGTACTAGCTTGGATAGTTACGAAAATAATACCAGGTGAAGATATTAATGAAAAATACAAACCAAGACATCTTGATAAGAACTTAATTAATAGAGCACCTAATATTGCTCTACAAGAAGCTCAAGATGAAATTCAAAACATTGGTAGAATGACGTTATCCATGTTGCAAAAAGTCAATCACTACGACGAAAAAACTGAAAAAGATATTATTCAGAAACATGCAGCAATTGACAACATGTATGATAATGTCAGACAGTATCTTACTAAAATATCTGAGAAGAAGTTGTCACAAGATGATGCAGAAAGGATGTCAGTATTATTCGATGTTAATCGCACGATGTTGAAAGTGGCTGGTTTATCAGAAGCCTATTTATTAGATTTGAAGAAAAAAGATACAAATCCTATCAAAATATCTGATAAAGCTGAACAAAGTATTGAAAAGCTTTACAATCATGTTAACATGTCATTTGAAAAGACAGTTGAAATGTTCAACGTTTATGATCGAGTTAAGCGTGATGAAATTGTTAAAATAAGTAATGATTCATACAAACTTGAACATGATTTAAGGAAAAAACATATTAAACGTTTAAGTTCAGGTGAGTGTTCACCAGAAGGTGGCTTATTATATCTGGATATGATTGCAATATTAGAACGAATCGGTTATCATTCTAGAAATATTTCAGAATCAATGGTTGATATTGATGAAATAGAATTAGAAGAACATGTGGAAAATCCATTAGGTTGGTCTTACTAAATATTATTTAATCGTAAAAATTAGCATGTAAAATAACTACGCTAGGCGAGACAAAAATCAAATTTTAAATTTTGATTTCTGTCTCGTCTTTTTTATATAAATTATTAAAAAAGATATCGTTGATTCTAGTTATAGATTTATTAAGTTAAGAATGGTTGGATATTACCAAATTACTTTAATATCAACACTAAAGTAGCTGTCAAAGTTATAGCATACTATCTAATAATTGAATTTTTCTAAGTGAATATGTGGAAATTATCTAGATATTTAAATGTAGAGAATAAAATCAGTAAGCGTTTCCACTATCTTTGAATATTAATTTATTTTACAATTACAATTAATAAACGAAATAAATGGAGGTTACATAATATGAGTGTTTTAGACAAATTCAAACTGGATGGTCAAGTCGCAATTGTGACAGGAGGTGCCTCAGGACTAGGAAAAGCAATGGGGAAAGGTTTAGCTGAAGCAGGTGCAAACTTAGTTATTGCTGATATTAATTTAGATTTAGCAAAAGAAACAGCAAACGAATTTGAAACTGAAACAGGAAATCAAGCCTTGGCATGTAAAGTAGATGTAACAAACGTGTCGGATGTTGAGCAAATGGTTTCAGATGTAATGGATAAGTTTGGGCACATAGACATTCTATTCAACAATGCTGGAATCAACGAACATGTTAAATTTGAAGATATGCCTTACGATCGTTGGGTTAAAAATATGGATGTCAATATCAACAGCATGGTTTTAGTTTCACAAGCTGTAGGTAAAGTGATGATCAAACAGCAAAAAGGTACTATTGTGAACACTTCTTCAATGTCAGGTATCATTGTAAATACGCCACAACCACAGGCGGCATATAATACTTCTAAAGGTGCGGTAATTATGTTTACTAAAAGCTTAGCAAGTGAATGGGCAGAACATGGTATACGTGTAAATACTATTGCTCCAGGTTATATGGAAACAGAATTAACTAGAGATTATTTTGCTCAAGGTGGAGAAATGATTGATACATGGATGAATTTTACACCATTAGGTCGTCCTGGTGTACCTGAAGAATTACAAGGTGCAGCACTATATTTAGCTTCTGATGCTTCATCATTTGTTACTGGTAGTGTTGTCACAATTGATGGGGGATATACAGCATTATAAATAACTAGTGACTAATTTAAAATTAAATCTAGTAATATCAAAAGAGAAGTTGAGATAATATAATACTCCACTTCTCTTTTTTTATGCTGTTTTTAAAGTTCTTATCGTTTTAGTAAGGATTAAATAAATCTAGCTTTATTTAATCCTTACTAAAACGATAAGAATACTTGACAAAGTTGTATGAGGAGCATAGTATTACTAGTAATCTAATATTCAGAAAATTGATTTGGGGGGATTATATATGACATCTATGAGCATTCTAGATCAAAGTCCAATTGATATTAATGAAACTGTAAATGAGGGTATACAACGAACTGTTGAATTAGCACAACTAGCAGATAAATTAAAATATACGAGATATTTTGTTGCAGAGCATCATAATATTCCAGAAGTTGCGGGTACAAGCCCAGAAATATTAGTGACACATCTACTCAACAAGACTAACGAAATACGTATTGGTTCAGGAGGAGTAATGTTACAGCACTATAGTCCTTTTAAAGTAATAGAACAATTCCATTTTATTAGTCACCTTGCACCAGGTAGAGTTGATTTAGGGGTTGGTAAAGCACCTGGTGGATTTCCATTAGCAACACAGGCTCTGCAATCAGAATTCAAATCGCCACAAGTTACATTCAATGATAAATTCCAACTGTTAAACAATTTAAATAATCGAAATTTTAAAGAAGATGATGCATATAATCAATTACAAACTTCTATAAGAGATAATGAAGTTCCTAAGCCAGAGCTCTTTTTATTAGGGGGCAGTGACCGTTCGGCACAATTTGCAGCAAATGAAAATGTTGGTTTTGTATATGCTTTCTTTATTAATTCTAATGTTGATATGTTAATAAGTGCAGTGAAATCTTATAAACAGCAATATCCAAAAGGGCGTTTTATTGTTGCTGTAGCAGCAGTAGTAACAGAAAATGAAAATGATAAAGAATTAGTTAAAGATGGTCGTACAAATTATGCTTTGCATTTTAAGGATGGTAGAAAAATTACTGTAAATACTAAGGAGCAACTAGAAGCATTTAGTAAACAAAGTGCAGAACATTTTGAAGTTGAGGAAAAGCAAATAGACGTTTTAGAAGGCTCAGCTGCTGAAGTTAGACATCAATTATCTCAGTTAAACAACGAAGGACTCATCGATGAGTTTATGTTGCATATGCCAATACAGAATCACAAATTAAGAGTGAAAACGGTGGAGAAACTTGCTCCATTATACACAATTGCTAACCAGAAAGAAGGGGTATTATGAGTCAGAAAAAAATAGATTTTGGAATTATGTTAAATGGTCCAGGTAGTCATATGCATGCTTGGAAATCTAATGAAGTTCCTAGCGATGCCAGTACTAACTTTGAATACCAACTAGACATTGCTAAGAGAGCAGAGCGAGCAGGTTTTAGTTTTGTTTTTGTAGCAGATGGTCTATATATTCATGAGAAGTCTATCCCTCATTTCTTAGACAGACACGAACCTTTAACGCTACTTGCTGCACTTGCGTCTATTACTCAAAAAATTGGTTTAGTTGGTACAATTTCAACTTCATATAGTGAACCTTTTACCGTTGCGAGACAGTTAGCAACGATTGATAATATCAGTCACGGACGCGCAGGATGGAACGTTGTTACATCACCACTTGAGGGTAGTGCAGATAACTATAGTAAAGGTGAACATCCGGAGCATGATACGAGATATGATATCGCTGAAGAACATATTCAAGTGGTACAAGGATTATGGGATTCATATGAAGATGATGCGTTTAAATTTGATAATGAAAAAGGCGAATATTTAGATAAAAACAAAATGCACACACTAGATTATAAAGGTGAATATTTCCAAGTAAAAGGACCATTAAATGCAAGTCGCTCTGAACAAGGTCAACCAGTCATTTTTCAGGCAGGCGCTTCACCTAAAGGACAAGACTATGCAGCCAAATATGCAGATGCAGTTTTCACATTAGGAGAATCAAAAGAAAGTGCACAACGGAATTATGAAAGTATTAAAGATCAAGCTAAGGCATATGGACGTAACCCCGATGAAGTAAGAGTTTATCCTATATTAGCACCAGTCATAGCTAAGACAGAAAGTGAAGCAGAAGCACGCTTTGAAAATATTAAGACTTTAGCAAATATTGATGAAGCATTAGATTATTTAGGTCGTTATTATGATCATCATGATTTTAGTCAATATGATTTAGATGCGCCTTTTCCAGATTTAGGAGAAGTTGGTCAAAATAGTTTCCGAGCTACTGCAGATGCAATTGCTAATCGCGCAAAAGCAAACCAATCGACGTTAAGAGAAGTTGCGCTAGAAGAGACAGTTAGACGCTCTCCATTTATGGGAACATACGAAACTGTAGCAGATATAATCATTGAATGGGTAGAAGACGGCGCAGCAGATGGTTTTATTTTTGGACCTCATATATACGGGGCGGTTTATGATGAATTCTTAGAAAATGTATTACCTATTCTAGAAGAGAAGGGTTATTATGATAAAACATTTCATGGTGAAACATTAAGAGATCATCTTGGCCTTCCTTTTAAAGAAAATAGATACACACAATCCCGTGTTACAAATTAAAGCTTTGAAAATATTGAAATTGATGGACACATCTAAATTATAAAAGTTGTGTCTATTTTTTATTAAAAGGAGTGAACGACTATGTCAGAATCTAGTACAACATCTTATCAAAATACTGTTAATCAAACAGCTAACCAAACTTCTATAAAAACAAAAAGGAAATTAGAGTTACCACATGTGTTATTAATGATGTTACTAATGATGATGTTTGCTTGTTTTTTGACATATATCATTCCTGCTGGGACGTTTAATACTGACAAAGATGGATCGATGATACAAGGGACTTACCACGCAATTGCTCAACATCCTGTGAATCCATTTTATGCAATAACTCTGATTCTAAATGGAGGTACCCAATCTGCTCAAACAGTGACTTTGCTATTATTTATAGGTGGTGCAATGGGAGGCATCCTGCAGTTAAATTCAGTTACGAAAATAACCAATTTCATGATTTATAGATTTGAACATGTAGGTGCATTACCATTAATAATAGGTTTATTCTCATTAATGGCTTTTATAGGATTCTTTATCGGTGGAGATCAAATGATTGTGTTTGTAACCTTGGGCGTCATTTTAGTAAGACGTTTAAAGTTAGATCCTATTATGGCTTTGGCGATTACATTCTTACCTTTATATATGGCATTTTCTGTATCACCTTCTGGAATGGCTAAAATCGGACAAATTTTATATCCCGATGTCTCACTTTATTCAGGCTACGGTGGCAGGGCTATTATGTATCTTATATTTTTAATTGTGACCTTATTGTATGTAATTTGGTATGCGCGAAGAGTAATTAAAAATCCAGATAATAGTATGATGACTACAAAAGTTTGGCAACAACAAAACGATTATTCATCAAATGAAGCAATGGATTTGGAAGATAGAAAGGTAAGTTGGAGAGATTACATTGTCGTTAGTTTAGTTGTTGTTACACCAATCATTTTAGCGTTAGGAAATGGTTTGCTAAAGTGGACTGAACGATATGGTAATGGTGTTTTTATTACAGTATTTGGTTTAAGTTTTGTGTTGGCCTATATTGTTAAGGGGAAACGACCATCTGAAATGGTGGATGGATTTTTAGAAGGTGCAAAACCGATGCTTGTAGTTGCATTTGCAATCATTATGGCAAATACCATTAGTGTGATATTAGAAAAAGGACAAATATTAAGTACTATAGTGCATGGATTGACGACGCAACTTGATGGTGCTTCATCAGGTGTAGTTTCGGTTTTAGTGTTTTTTGTAGCTACAATATTTAATTTCTTAGTGCCTTCTGGTTCTGGGTTGATGAGTGTGATGGTGCCTATATTACAGCCTGTTACAACAGCATTAGGAGTTAATGATCAAATATTATTAACTTCATTATCCTTTGGTGGTGGATTAGGTAATCTTATCACTCCGACATTAGGTGCTACAATTGGGGCTATAGCTATAGCTAAGGCTAATTTCGGCTCATGGTTTAAATTTATGGCACCGTTATTTATCATATGGATGATTGTTGGTGGTGTGATACTTTATGTATTTACTGCAATTGGCTGGAGTGGTGGTATATAATTGATATTCAAAATAAAAGGAACAATGATGACTTTATCTAAAAGTAATTTATACTTAGAACATTAAAGTCTATCGTTGTTCCTTTTTTGTTTTTATTTTTTCATGGAGCTACTGTTAACGAGAATGGTACGTTTTTTTTCCATTTATTTGATGGTGTTTCATCAGTTATGACTTCTGTAATGTCACTGATTTTTGCAAATGAAAGTGTAGAGGATATATCGAATTTACTTTTATCAATAAGTGCAATGACATTTTCACTTTCCTTTACCATTTGTTTTTTTAATTGAACTTCAGGTAAAGAAAAATCAGTTAAGCCATTTTCAAGTGTAAAGCCGTTCGCAGATAAAAAGAAATAATCTATGTGATACATTTCTAGTATTTGTGAGTCGATATTACCTGTAATCGCATTTGAATCTTGTGAAACAAAACCTCCAACTACAAGAACTGTTAAGTGTGGATTCTCTTTTAATAATACTGCATTTTCTAACCCGTTTGTGATAATAGTTAGTTCCATTGTTGTTTCCGTTAATAATTTGGCTAATTCATAAGTTGTAGAACTTGCATCAATCATAATACATTGTTGTGGTTGTATTTTTTTAAAAGCATGTTTACTAATTTTATATTTTTCTGAATGTTTTTGAGTTAAGCGATAAGAAAAGTTTAACTTAGAACCCAGATTATCAGTTATTTTTGCACCACCGTGTGTACGGATTAATTTATTTTCACTTTCAAGGCGTCTTAAATCACTTCTTACAGTTGCTTCTGTAACACTTAAGTAATCAGAGAGCTGTTTTACAGTTGCACGTTTATGAGATTTTATATAAGTATAAATATGTTCTCTACGCTCATCAGCATACATTTTCATATGAATCACATCCTCCTTTATATCATTATACATTTTAACATAAATAGTGCACAAGAAAACTAAAACAAATCAAAATGAAAATAAACGAAAGAATATTTGAAAGAAATGAAAAAATATATTAAAATAATAATTGTTAATGAAAGCGTTTTCTAAAAAGAAAAGGGGAGATTTTAATTATGACTAAGAAAAATTATCCAGAACAAATGAATGCTGTTGTAGCTTATGCACCTGGTGAATATAAATATGAAACAGTTGAAACTCCGAAAATAGAAAATTCAAAAGAAATTATCGTAAAAGTGGAAGCATGTGGTATCTGCGCAGGTGATATTAAGGCCTATGATGGTGCGCCAAGCTTTTGGGGGGATGAAACACAGCCCTCATACATTAAAGCACCAATGATTCCGGGTCATGAATTTATTGCTCGTATTGTTGAAAAGGGGGATGATGTTACTGAATTTGAAATTGGTGATCGTGTAATTTCTGAACAAATCGTACCTTGTTGGGAATGTAGATTCTGTAATCGTGGAGAGTACTGGATGTGTGAAAAACATGATTTATATGGCTTTCAAAACAATGTGAACGGCGGTATGGCAGAGTATATGAAATTTACAAAAGAAGCCATCAATTATAAAGTACCTGAGGATATGCCTATAGAGAAAGCAATTTTAATTGAGCCTTACGCCTGTAGTTTGCATGCAGTACAACGTGCCAACATTAAACTAGGAGATTTTGTTGTACTTTCAGGTGCTGGAACATTAGGTTTAGGTATGGTAGGTGCAGCTAAAAAAGCAGGTGCTGAGACATTAGTTGTCTTAGACATGAAAGATGAAAGATTAGAGTTAGCTAAGGAGTTTGGTGCTGATATTGTAATGAATCCAGCTAAAGTTGATGTTGTTAAAGAAATCAAGTCAATGACTGAAGGATATGGCTGTGACACTTATATTGAAGCTACGGGTCATCCTAAATCAGTTGAACAAGGCTTAAGTGCAATCAGAAAATTAGGTCGTTTTGTAGAATTCTCTGTATTTGCTGATCCAGTAACAGTAGATTGGAGTATTATTTCAGACCGTAAAGAATTAGATTTGATGGGAAGCCATTTGGGACCATATTGCTACCCACTTGTTATTGATGGGATTCAAAAAGATGACTATCCAACTGATGGTGTAGTTACACATCAATTACCTTTAAAAGATTTTGAACAAGGATTTGATCTGATGAAAAAAGGAGATAAATCATTAAAAATTGTTCTCGTACCTTAAAGCTAATGGCTAAAGAATTCGTGTAATAAAAGGAGCGCATTGAAATGAAAAAAATGGTTAATAATCCAGACCATGTTATTGATGAATTAATGACTGGTTATTTAGCGGCTTACCCTGAATATTTAAGACGTTCAGAACTTCATAAAAGGGCTTTAATAGGTAACAAAAGAACGGAAAAACGCAAAGTAAGTGTCTTGATTGGTGGAGGGTCTGGCCATGAACCAGGGTTTTTAGGATATGTAGGTAAAGGTATGGCTGATGGTGTGGCTGTTGGTAATATATTTGCCTCACCTTCCCCGATACCAATTCAAGCTGTGACAAAAGAAATCAATCAGGATTACGGCGTGTTGTATATATATGGTAATTACGCTGGTGACTTAATGAACTTTGAGATGGCTAGCGAAATGACAGAAATAGAAGATGATATCCAAACTGCTGCTGTTATTGGTAATGACGATGTAGCTTCATCTAAAGATATTGACGACCGTAGAGGTATAGCAGGTGAATTACTCGTGTATAAAGTTGCTGGAGCCGCGGCAGATTTTGGATATAATTTGGAAGAAGTAAGACGTATTGCTCAATTTGCTAATGATCAAACACGTTCTATGGGAATTGGTTTAAGCCCATGTTATTTACCTCAAACAGGCAAACCAAGTTTTGATTTAGAAGATAATGAAATGGAAATTGGATTAGGGCATCATGGAGAACCAGGAATAGAAAAAACAACAATCAGAACAGCTAAAGAAACAGTAAACGTGATTATGCAAAATATTTTAAAAGAATCAATTTATCATGAAGATGATGAAGTGGTTGTCTTAGTTAATGGTCTAGGGGCTACATCTCAAATGGAACTTTATATAATTAACAAAGAAGTAAGCGAAATATTGGAAGATAAAAATATTAGCGTTTATAAAACATTTGTTGGCAATTTTATTACGTCGATGGAAATGGGTGGTTTTTCAGTGACGTTAATGAAAGTAGATGACACACTGAAGGCATGTGTAGATCATCCGGTAGATTGTCCGAACTTCAAGGTAGTTTAGGAGGTGTAAATATGATATTAACAAGTCAATCATTTAAAGATTATATATTAGAGTTAACAACGTTATTTGAACAGAAAAAAGATGAGCTTTGTGAGCTAGACAGAAAAATTGGTGATGGTGACCATGGTGTCACAATGGATATTGGTTATCAAGCTGTAAAGGAAACTATTCAAAATGAGTTAGCATCACAAAGTGATATTGCGAAAATTAGTGTAGCTGTTGGGAAGAGTTTTTTAGATGCTGTGGGTTCATCAGTAGGTCCATTATATGCGTCTGGTTATCTAAAAGGCGCGGTATCAATTAAAAATCAAACAGAGCTTGATGATACAGGTTTATATCAATTTTGGATTGCATTTAGTAAAGGAATTAAAGATAGAGGCAAAGCCGAAATTGGTGATAAAACAATGATAGATACTTTAGAGCCATTTTATAAATCATTAACACAATCAATGGAACAAGATATGCCTTTTACAGATGGTTACAATAAAGCATTAAAAGAAGCACACATAGGAATGGAAAGTACAAAGGATATTATTTCTAATAAAGGACGTTCTAAGAGGTTAGGATATAGATCTCAAGGGCATGTGGATCCCGGTGCGATGTCTGCTTATCTAATGTTACAAACATTTGGAAGTTTTATTGAAAATTAACGGAAAATATTAAGGAGGAAATTACATGAAAATAGCAATTGGTGCAGACCATAACGGATACGATTTAAAAGAAGCGGTAAAAGAACATGTTGAAGCATTAGGGCATGAAGTTGAAGATTTTGGTTGTCATCAATGTGCAGAAACAGACTATCCAGATGTGGCAGCTGAAGTTGGTAAAAGCATACAACAAGGGAAAAATGCTCGTGGTATATTAATATGTGGTACAGGTATTGGTGTAGCTATAACAGCTAATAAATTAACAGGAATACGTGCTGCGTTAGCGCATGATTATTATTCTGCAGAGCGTGCTCAACTTAGTAATAATGCACAAATTTTAACAATGGGCGCGCAAATTATTGGTATAGAAGTCGCTAAGAAAAACGTAGAAGCTTATCTCAATGTAAGTTGGAAAGGTGGTTCTCAACGCAAAGTTGATAAAATTGATGAAGTTGAGAGAAACGAGTCGAACTAAATGATAAAAGGATTAGCTACAAAGAAATTTATTATTATAAATTTCTTTGTAGCTTTTTTAACGTTTTGATGTCTGTACCTTAATATAAATGGTCCTTATCCTTTTTAAGAAGTTTGTAGAATTGTCACTGTAATTTTTAAAATATTATCCTATAATATCCTTAAGGAGGATTATCTATGCGTAGAGTACTGTATGCTTTTTTAGTTTATACAATATTAGGTTTATTAAGTGGATTCTATTATCGTGAATTGACACTCGCTCATAACTTTACTGGAGATACACAACTTGTAGTTGTACATACACACACGTTAATCTTAGGTATGTTTATGCACCTTATTTTATTGCCTGTTGTGAAAGTATTTAAGTTAGATAGTTATTATTTATTTAACTGGTTCTTTATTATTTATAACGTTGGTGTGTTGACTACGATAGGTATGATGTTTACGAAGGGAACTTATCAAGTTATTGGGCTTACTGTTCCAGATTCGTTTGCTGGCTTTGCGGGTATGGGTCATACTATTTTAACTGCAGGTTTTATACTGCTATTTTTCGTATTAAGAAATGCAATTATTAAGGATCCTAGAGATTAGTGAAAAGAGTATTAAATATTAACTCATTAAAGTGAATTTGAAACAGAACTATCATTTAAATTTAAATGCATTTTTTTGAACTTAATGAATTATATGATAAGAGGGGATGAAATCAACAGTCGGATTTCACCCCTCACTTTTTTTGTGAATCAACTTTATGAAAAATTATTTTATATTCATTAAAGCTTTATAGAAAATATCACGTTGTTTTTCTAATGAAATAGGATCATTATACTGTGTAACAGTAACGTCAAACTTAATTATGTTTTTATTTTTTACTGCGGATAAATTACGCCAGTAATTAGTATTTTCAAATGACGCATTTTGTTTGCCGTTTGTAGCAATAACTGCGAAATCACCTATATAGTCTGCAAAATTTTCTGGGTTAATTGGTGTAGCGAATTTATTTTTTGTAGCTTGTGCGAGTGCTTTAGGCTGCTTCATTCTATAACCATCATATAGAATTTCTGTGCCTCTACCCAGATGATCGCTAAAGGCCATTGTTCCTTTTGGTGTTTGCTGTAAGACAGAAATAGATTTTTCTTTAATTACTGGTTCTAGTTCTTTTCTATCTTTTGCCATTTGAGTATCCCATTCTTTGATCCATTGTTTAGCTTTCGATTCTTCATTAACTAAAGTAGCAAGCTTTTTAGTATTATCTTTATAATTAGATTTTTCTGCATTAAAAGCAACTGTAGGTGCAATTTTTTGTAATTTTTTAATATTTTTATCTTGGGTTGTAGTAATGATTAAATCGGGTTTTTGATGCGTAACTTGTTCTATACTAGTATTATCAATGCGTTTAATCCCTTTTGTAGAGTCATTTAATACTTTGTTTTTATTTACAAATTCTGGAATTGCGATTGGCTTATGACCAAATTTTACTAGAGCACCTACATAGGTAGGGTGTAAAACTACTATATTTTTAGGGCTTTTAGGAATTTTAATTTCATTTCCGTTATCATCTTTAAATGTTTTCCCAGTGGACTCAAGGTTTGAATTTTCTTTATGGTTTGAATTATTTGTACCACAAGCAGCAGTAAATAAAATTAAAGAAATAAAGAGTAAAGTTAATTTTTTCATTGGTGAACATCTCCTAAATATAAAAGTTGATTAATAAAATATTTTAGTTGATAATGATTATCAATTATAGCATAATGTATGTAAGATACAAGTTAATTTTGGGAGGGTGCTTTATGGATGACGTAATTATAATTGGTGGTGGCCCAGCAGGGTTATTTGCTAGTTTTTATTCAGGATTAAGAGGGATGAACGTCCGCATCATAGATATTCAAGACAAACTTGGGGGGAAGATGCATGTCTATCCAGAAAAAATTATATGGGATATTGGTGGATTAGCACCGAAACCGTGTTTTGAAGTTATTCAAGACACAGTTAGACAAGGTCTACATTTTAATCCTGAAGTGAATTTAGAAGAACGTGTAACTGATATAAGAAAAATTGCCGAACAACATTTTGAGGTTGAAACGGATAAAGGAAATGTATTTGAAGGAAAATCAGTGATTATAGCGATTGGCGGAGGTATCATTAATCCTAAACAACTAGATATTAAAGATGCAGAAAGATATAAATTGACTAACTTACATTATGTAGTACAGTCTTTGAAAAAATTTAAAGATAAAAATGTATTAATTTCTGGTGCCGGTAATTCAGCTTTAGATTGGGCTAACGATTTAAGTGGTTATGCTAAAAGTGTTACGCTCATTTATAGAAAAGCTGATATTAAAGGATATGAAGCAATGAGAGATAAAATGGAGCAATTGAATGTTGAAAAATTACCGAATACACATATATATCAACTTATAGGTGACCAAGGACAAACACAAATTGAAAAAGTGATATTAGAGAACATTGAAACAGGTGAGCAAACGGTAAAAGCATTTGATGATGTGATTATCAGTCATGGTTTTGATAGAGAAAATACATTGTTAGAGGCTTCTTCAACTCAAGTTGACATGTTTAACGAGTACAGCATTAAAGGCTTTGGCAATACTTCTACGAGTATTGATGGATTGTATGCATGTGGTGATATTATATATCATGAAGCAAAAGCACATCTCATTGCAAGCGCCTTTAGTGACGCGGCTAATGCTGCAAATTTGGCTAAGCTTTACATTGAGCCTAAAGCAGCTGCAGAAGGTTATGTATCAAGTCATAATGATGTCTTTAAAGAATCAAATAAAGTAGTTATGAAGAAATATTTATAATATAATTTTTAGGAGAAAATAATAAATGGTTGAGATAAAGCATGAAGCACCAACTGTTGAAGACTATAGAAATTTACGTAAAATAGCTGGACTGAGCGAAAAATCCCGAGAAGCTGCTGAAAAGGGTATACCTAATGCATGTTTTAATGTCACAATCTATGATCAACAGGTGTTAATAGGTATGGGAAGAGTGATTGGTGATGGTGGAACGGCGTTTCAAATCATTGATATAGCAGTTAATCCAGCATACCAAGGCCATGGTTATGGAAAAGAAATAATGACTCATATTATGGATTATATAAAAACTGAAGCTGAATCGGGAACATATGTCAGTTTAATAGCTGATTACCCTGCGGATCAGTTGTATGCACAATTTGGATTTATTACTACAGAACCCAATTCTTGTGGTATGTATTTAAAATATTGATAAGTAATCGTAAATTTATAATTTGTATTTTGAATATAATAACTGAGGAGGCTGGGACAAATTAATTGTCTCAGCCTCCTCAAATGCTATATTGTCAATAACTTAAGTTATTGGTCTTTTATTATGTATGAGCTTGAGTTCTCACTCAAGCTCATACATTGCTAATTGCTATTTCGTCTCTTCTATATTTGCATTTGCAGCATTTGTTCTAGAACGTAAGTCTGCTTCAATTTCTTCTAAACTACGGCCACGTGTTTCTGGTAAGTATTTGATTACAAAGATTAAGGCACAAATTCCAATCGCAGCAAAGATTAAGAATACTTGTTCAACTGATAATACTTCCGTCAAAATTGGGAAGAATTGCGCAACTAACAAGCTACCAATTGATAATACAAGCGCTGCGACACCAGTTGCGGCACCACGTGCACGCATTGGGAATAATTCAGGTAACATAACCCAAAGTACTGGCCCCCAAGTAAACCCAAAGAATATAATGAATAAAGTTAAACAAGCTACGATAATCCATGCGGATGATTGAATCCCAATTGTCCAAATTAAGACAGCCATAATTAGTAGCGAAGCGACCATACCAATGTTACCAATTACTAATAGACGCTTACGATCAATTTTATCAATAATCATAATAGCGACAATTGTAATTAAGACGTTCACGGTACCAATTCCTACTGTGCCTAAAATGGAAGTAGCGTTACCTAAACCAGCTTTATTGAAAATAGTAGGTGCGTAATAAATGATTGCATTAATTCCTATTATTTGTTGAAGTAACGCAAAGATACTTCCGATAATCAGCGTTGGTCGTAACCATGGTGATTTTAAAACATTCCATGTGCTTTCAGAAATACTATTAATTTCTTTCATATCTGCAATTTCTTTATCGATTTCACTATCTTTAAACGTTAATTTCATCACATCACGAGCTGCTTTTTCACTTCTGTGCTCAAGTAACCATCTTGGACTTTCAGGCATAAATGCAACACCAATTAACAAGATAACAGAAGGTATGATTGCAAGTCCTAGCATCCATCTCCAACCTTCTATTGGTGTGAACGCATAGTTGATTAAGTATGAAGATAAAATACCAATTGTAATCATTAATTGGTTTAAAGAACTTAATGAACCACGTTGTTCAGTAGGCGCCATTTCTGATAAATAAACTGGTACGATAGCAGTAGAACCACCTACAGCTAAACCAATGACTAGACGACCGAGAACTAGTATAGGCATGGAAGGGGCTGAAGCTAATATTAAAGCACCGACTATGTAAATAATTGCTATAATAAATACAACACGTCTACGCCCCAATCTATCAGACATCGGTCCACTAGCACCTGAACCAAATATTGCCCCAACTAACATAGACGAAACTACAAGACCTTCAGTAAAACTATTTAAAGATATATCATCTCTTATAAATAATAAGGCGCCAGATATTACTCCCATGTCATAACCATAGAGTAAACCTCCCAATGCACCAAGGAAAAAGATGAGTTTTTTATTTACTTT
Source organism: Staphylococcus sp. KG4-3 (assembly GCF_033597815.2). NCBI lineage: Bacteria > Bacillati > Bacillota > Bacilli > Caryophanales > Staphylococcaceae > Staphylococcus > Staphylococcus halotolerans. The sequence continues at coordinate 2,271,290 of NZ_CP166245.1, read as the reverse complement.
TATTCCCATAAAAACCCTCCTGAATGTTTTCGATAAAGATAAGTATACGCTTTCATATTTTACTTGTAAATATTAAAGTATAAGATTTTTATTTATTATTATCTATTTATATGAGGTGTAATTCTTATTTATATGTATAAAAATGCGAGGTTATATTAATCATAATAAAATGAAAAAGAGCGTGAATATGAAAACAAATTTTAGAGTTTGCTTTCATATTCACGCTCTATTAAAGAGTGACAATTTATGAATTGTTTATAATTTGAAACATTACTATAGATTCATTTTATGCTTCAAAGTCGATGACTATGCGGCCAGAATTTTCATGTTCAAGTACTTGTTTAATACTTGATTCAATCTCACTGAATTTAATAACTTGTTTGATGTCATGTAATTGGTCTGGTTTTAAGTCTTTTGCTAAACGACGCCATATATGTTTGCGTTGTCTCATTTCAGTATAAACTGAATCGATACCTATAATGCTAGTGCCTCTTAATATAAATGGAAATACAGAACTATCAAAGTTTGTTCCGCCAGTCATACCTATTAAAGCAACACTGCCATCATAGTCTAATTGTTTAATGATTTGTGATAAACTTTCGCCACCAACTGGATCTATAGCACCTTGCCAAGTACGTTTGCCAAGTGGTTTACTATCACTTTCTGAAATACGGGGTATTACTTCTTTTGCACCTAAAGATTTAAGTTGAGCTTCAGCGTTTTGTTTACCGGTACTAGCAACAACATCAAAGCCTATTGAGTCCAACATCATTACTGCAAGTGTTCCTACGCCACCTGTTGCGCCACGTACAAGTACGTCTTCTTTTTCTACAGATAAACCATTATGTTCTAACTTTTCGATAGCTAAACCTGCTGTATAGCCAGCAGTTCCATAAATCATAGCTTCTTCAAGGGTTAAATCTTTTGGTAAAGGTACAATCCACTCTTCTTTAACACGTGCGTATTCACTAAAACCACCAAAGTGGCTAATGCCTAAATCATATCCAGTGATAATAACTTCGTCACCAGCTTCAAAAGCATGAGTATCGGAATGTTCTACTACGCCAGCTAAATCAATACCTGGAACCATTGGGTATGATTTTACGATTTTTGAATTTTCCACTGTTGCAAGTGCATCTTTATAATTGATACCAGAGTACTTAACTTTTATAAGTACCTCGCCCTCTGGTAAATCATTTATTGATAAATCTTTATATTGGTTAGTTACTTTGCCGTCTTGTTCATCGACTACAAAAGCTTTAAATGTTTCAGTCATTGCCAAATGGCACTCCCTTATGTATAAATTTACGAACAATTAAAAAACTAGAACTACTTTATCATGTAATTGAATATTACACAATAAGGCTAAACTATACGTTTTTTAGGTAAGCGCTTTAAATTAAAAACAATTTAATTTTTGTAGGAAAAAGTAAGTGATTATAAAAGTATTATTATTCAATAGTAAGATAAGAAGTGTTTTAGTATAATTGATTTCAAAGAGAGAACAAAGTAGGGGGAGTGATATGGTGACTCAAATTGAATTGGTAAAATCTAATGAGCTAGAACAATTACGTCAACTTAGTATCACTACATTTAAGGCGACATTTGAAGACGGTGGTTACACTGATGAAGATTTCGAGCAGTATTTTAATGAAGCTTATAATGTAGAACAACTAAATAAAGAATTAGAAAATGAATCATCTTTTACTTATTTTTATAAAGAAAATGAAAAAATAGTAGGATATTTTAAATTAAATATTAATCAAGCCCAATCAGAAGAAAAGGGGAATGAATATCTCGAAATACAGCGCATTTATTTTTTACCAAAATTTCAAGGGGGTGGGCGAGGAAAACACGTCTTTGAATTCGCAATCGAAAAAGCGCGAGAATTAAAGAAAACTAAAATTTGGTTAGGCGTATGGGAGTATAATAAACAAGCACTTAATTTCTACGAAAAGCAAGGACTGCATGTTACAGGGGAACATCACTTTTATACTGGTAATGTAGTAGATATAGATTTAATTATGGAAAAAGAAATTTAGAAATAAAGTTCTTTTAGATGCTTTGTGACATAATTTAAATATGTTATGGAACTATATAAAGTTGAAAAATATTTTGAGTTTGTTAAATTTATATATTTTTTTTAAGGATTTTTCATTAAAGATGTTTATTGCTAATTTTATAGTGAATAATAAACTAATTCTCAACCAACCTCTTGGGGAATGATATACATAGATACTAACCATTAGGTTGTGAGTATTAAAAAAATAAGGAGGTTTTTCTATATGAAAAAATTATTAGTAGGTTTTCTTACTTTATCTTTAGCACTTGCAGCTTGTTCAAATGGTAATGATGATGACAGTAGTAAAAAGGACGATAGTTCAAAAGACAGTCAATCATCTGATGACAAATCAAAAGATTCTAAAAATGATGACAAGAAGAGTAATGACAGCTCTGACAAAGATTCAGACAAAGACTCAGACAAAAACAAAGATTCTGATAGCAAATCTAGCGAAGATAGTTCTTCAGGTGATGGTACGGACAGTAATGGAAACAATTCTGACAGTTCATCAAATGATGATAACAGTTCTTCTGATAACAATGGTAGTGCCTCAAGTAATAGTTCTAATTCAGATGGTAACAATGGATCTAGTGATGCGAATAGTGGAAATAGCGCATCAACTTCAGGAAATAATGACAATACGAATAACAACAATGCGAATAGCGATAATGCAAATAGTAATGACAATGCTAGCAATAACGCCAATTCAAATAATAATGCATCAAATTCAAGCGCATCTCAGTATGTTGCTCCTTATCAAGGACAAAACGCTGTACCAGTAGCGCAAAATATTACATCTGGTAATGTAGATCCACAAACTGCATTACAAAGCTTGCCTAACTTCCAAAATTCATTGGACAATGCTACTGCTGAAGTTAATTCATTAAATGGTCAATCTAATCCATTCAATGACTACGCTATTGAAGGTAGCGAAGGGAACTATAGTTATATCTTTAGTTTCCAAAATCAAGCACAACCAGGGACATATACAATTGCTACAGTAGACCAGCAAGGTACAGTTAGAGTTGTAGACCCTGCTTACCAACAATAAAAATAAAATTATAAAGTAAGTGAATGGACATAAATGCCCATAAATGCCCATTTTCAAAATAAGAAAGCTAATCAATTTAGGTTAAGATTCAGAGCGTGTACAATTGTGTGAGGGTGAGAAGGTATGAGTGAGGGGCCGGTGTCTCTCACTCATATTATGCCCGTCAGCTCTAGCATGTAATAAAATTTAATAAAACAATGAAAACGTCAATTTCTATAGAAATAATATAGAAATTGACGTTTATTTTTTACTTAGGAGCTTTATGTCTCATGTGATTTTTAACATGTATTAGTATTAGTGCAAGGTAATCAAATAGTCGAATATTATATTTTACCTAGATTTAGTACATTTATGAATGATATGAGAAATAGTTTCAAAAGCATGGTTATCTTTATTTACAAAAGAATTATCATGTATATCTTTCATTTGATGGCTTATTAAATCGTTGAGTAATGCTTTGGCATCGCTATAGCGTACTGTAGATAGCGCGTGCATCACTTCTTCATAAACACCACGTTCAGAAACATATTTTTCGTGATTTGGTGTATATTGACAGACTGTTTTATCAATAGTTAATGCATCAAAAATAATCGATGAATAGTCAGTTAAGACAATATCTGAAACCAATAATAAATCTTGAGCTTCTATATGAGAAGGCGCAATAATTGCATTCTCCGGAACGTAGTTAGAATTATCTTCAATATGCCCTTTAAAAATAACATTGTATTTATTCAGAAGCCCATCACTTATTGGTAATAAATCAGATTCATCATAATCTGTTCGCCAAGTAGGCGCATAAAGTAATGTTTCCTTTTCTGGATTTAATTTCAATTCTTTTTTGATAAATGAAATATAGTGATGATCAGATTGTTTATCTAATAAATAACGAACTCTTGGATAGCCACAATTTAATATATGCGTTCGTTGCTGTGGAAAAGCAGTTTTAAAATAATCAATAATCGCTGAACAATCACAAATGAAATAGTCTTGTTGTAACCATTTATTATATTTACGTGCGCGATAATTATAAATATTAAGGTTTTGAGTTGGTTCAGGACTATCTAAAAATAGTTTTTTTATAGGCGTACCATGCCAAAGTTGTATAATGGTTCCGTTTGGTTTTAATGAGTCTGGTATATAACTTTCTAATATTACAACTTGTGCACTTTCGATAAGTGATTTCGCTTTTGGATCATCCGGTTTAATAAAATTAGGCCCATTTACATCATTAGTAATAAAATAGATAGGTAATTTAGTAAAGTGTTTCGCAAAGTGATTAAATAAATAACGAGAATTACCGCGGAAACCATAATCAAAACCTAAGAAAACTATATGATTTTTAACTTTAGACTTGTCTTTTTCATAAATATAACTTGCTTCACGATGCTTTTTGTCAAAATGTTGTTGAAGCATATGATAAAACCAATGGGGTAATTTAAAACCGGTATTTTTTAAGCATTTATCTGTAAAGCGCAATTGCTCTGGTGCGAGCGTTTCACTATTTTTAAATGGCACAGCGTGTTTATGTTCATATGCCAATTTGTTAAGGCTAAATTTAGTTGTGTTTAATGGCGTTAATTTATGAATTTCACTCCAAATATAGTCACTTGTAATAAATGTGGATTCAAAATTAAAAACTACATGACTATCTGTAGCGATATCATCTTGTAATAGTGAAATCAGTGATAAGTCAAAAATATTACTAATTTCAAAATGTTTTAAGATGTTTTGTGTTGTTTCTATATGGAAAATAACATTTGGGAAGTGGTTAATATTTTCAATCCAATCATTGAAAGTAATTTCTGATTTCCCAAAATAGCGACAGTCGTTGACGTATTGTTGTTGAACTGTATAGTCTGTTACAATCGGGCAAGGCTTTAATTCAACGGCCTCAAGCATATGTTGGTATATTTCAATATGGTCATTAATTAATACAAAGTGTGAATAACCTTCTAATGTTACCTTTTCCAATTCAGACTCTAAAAGGTGCAACGCTGTAATTTCAATTTGTTTTATCATTTGTATACCTCTACTTAATAGTTATTTATACTATTTTATCATGTAAAGAACCTATGACAAAAGAATCCCCTGTAAACTGAAGTGTATAAAATTAATTATTTTTAAACTTCAAATTATTTAAAAATGACTTTTTGAATTTATAAAATAGGGAAATCTTTAACGGGGAAGAATTAATTTTTAAAAATTTATTGTAATTAAGTAAAAAAATGTTATAATTTAATTGTGAAAAAAATCACAATATCAGGTTCTTCAATGCCAAATAAAAATAGAAAATGGAAGTGAGTCAAAATGTTTGTAGAATCTTTTAACCCCTTTGGTAACATCTTGTTATCAACATTAGTAGCAGCAATACCTATAGTTTTATTTCTTTTATGTCTAACTCTTCTTAAGATGAAAGGTATTTATGCTTCATTAACAACCGTAGTTGTTACACTTATTATTGCCATGTTATTCTTCAAACTACCTGTGATGATAGCATCGGGAGCAGTCGTTGAAGGATTTTTCCAGGGTATTATACCAATTGGATATATTGTAGTTATGGCAGTTTTACTTTATAAGATTACGAATAAAACTGGCCAGTTTAATACGATACAAGATAGTATTTCTAGTATTTCACAAGATCAGCGTATCCAATTATTGTTAATTGGTTTTGCGTTTAATGGCTTTTTAGAAGGTGCAGCAGGTTTTGGTGTGCCAATTGCAATTTGTGCATTATTACTAACACAGTTAGGATTTGGTCCATTACAAGCAGCAATGCTTTGTTTAATAGCTAATGCGTCTGCAGGTGCATTTGGAGCAATTGGTTTACCTGTCACTGTTATTGACACATTAGGTTTACCAGATAATATTTCAGGTATGGCAGTTTCCCAAATGTCAGCATTAACATTAGTATTTATGAATTTGTTAATACCATTTTTATTAATATGGATTATTGATGGCTTTAAAGGTATTAAAGAAACCTTGCCAGCTATTTTAATTGTTGGTGGTACTTTCGCAGTATTACAAGGTTTAATCACTGTATTTATTGGACCTGAATTGGCCGATATTATACCACCATTAGTTTCAATGTTAGCTTTAGCTTTATTCTCGAAAAAATTCCAACCGAAAAATATCTTTAGATTGAAAAAAGATGAAAAGCCTCAAGCAATTACAAAACACAAACCTAAAGAAATAATATATGCTTGGAGCCCGTTTGTGATTTTAACTGTGATTGTAATGATATGGAGTGCGCAAAGCTTTAAAGCACTTTTCGCTCCAGATGGTGCATTATCTTCACTTGTCTTTAATATAACGTTACCCGGGACTTATAGCGATATTGCAAATAAAGCAATCACATTGCCATTGAATATAATAGGTCAAACCGGAACAGCTATTTTACTTGTAATTATTATTACAATTCTAATGTCAAAAAATGTTAAATTTAAGGATGGCATAGGACTATTTAAAGAAGCGTTTAAAGAATTGTGGTTACCAATTATAACGATTTGTTTTATCTTGGTAATATCTAAATTAATGACTTACGCTGGGTTAAGTAGCGCAGTAGGTGAGGGTATTGCAAAAACAGGAAGCATTTTCCCATTATTATCTCCAATATTGGGGTGGATTGGCGTATTCTTAACAGGTTCTGTTACAAATAACAACTCATTGTTTGCACCAATTCAAGCAGCAGTTGCAAATAATATTGGCGCTAGTGGTGCTTTACTAGTATCAGCAAATACTGTCGGTGGTGTGGCTGCTAAATTAATATCACCACAATCTATTGCGATTGCGACAGCTTCTGTACAACAAGTCGGGAAAGAATCTGAATTGTTGAAAATGACATTACGCTATAGTATTGCTTTACTTATATTTGTATGTATCTGGACATTCTTATTACATTTATTCATGTAATAATTTAAACCAATTACGTTACAAATATAAATACTCCTCAATTTAGTAAATGTATCTTAATTTATGAGGATAAATTAAAAACACGCTCGTTAAATTCATATCACAATGAATTTATACGAGCGTGTTTTTATGAATTATTAATATTGGACGTGCTTAAATTACATATTTTAAGTATTGAATATATTACTAGGAAACTTAGCAAACCTTTGCATTACTTCGTTTTTGAAAATATTCAATATTATTATAATTAAGCGTTTAACATAGTTAAAAAGTCTTGATAAATCGCTTTTGGTGCATAAGATGCAACGGTTTTATAACCATTTTGAATAACAACTTCATCTTTGAACTCTTGGTTTATGAGTCGGCGTAATTGATTAGATAATGCATTTACGTTTTCATGTTCAATTAAATAGCCATTTACATTATTTTGGATGATTGAATCAGGGCCAGCATTGCCATCAAAACTCACTACTACACTGCTTTGGTTCATAGCTTCTAATATCACCATACCGAAACCTTCATTACGCGAAGGGATAACAGTGATTTCACTTACTGCTAATTTTTCGTTTAATTGTTGTGTGGAGCCATACAATTTTACAATGTCTGATAGGTTATATTGATTAATCATTTGTTGCAGATTTGCTTGTTCTTTGCCTTCACCATATATGTGAACTTGATAATTAAATTTTCTAACAGCTTGTTGAATAGGATTAATACTTTCAACCAATAAATCAAATCCTTTTTCATATTCTAAACGGCCAGCTGCACAGATGATTTTGCTTTTCGGTTCGTGAAGACGAACTTCATTGATAATATTAGGAACTACGAATACTGGTGTATCGATATGTGATTGGTATTTGTTCTTATCTACAGTAGTTAATGTTGTGATTTTATCTAAACCTCTATAACTTTTAATAATTTCTTGTTGATATGGTTCAGAATGTGCATCAAAGTTCATATGTTCCATACCAACTTTTTCTATTTGAGTACTAGCATATTTAGCAATTAATATATTAAAACTTGCACGGGTACCTACAATCACATCTGTAGAAACATTGCTTATAGCTTTAATCATTTTTTTTTCTATATAGTGAGAAAATTGATCAATCCCTGGTTCAAATTGAGAGATATATTTTGGTCTGGAAAATGATGTGAATTTAGCGATCCTATTTATAATAATGTCTTTTATATTAAGTGGGTGAAATTGATAGTTAATTAAAGGTTTTATTTTAATGGATTCATGAATATCAAAGTAAGGCGAATCAGCCCCTTTAAAAATAGTTATGATTTCTACATGATGTCCTTTTTCAGCTAATATATTTGCCAATTGAGAAATAGACTTGACGGTGCCTCCCATTGCATAAACATTATGCATGAAAAATGTTATTGATTTCATTAAAAAACCTCCAAAAGAACTTTACTTAAATTGAAATTCATTATAGCATGAAATGAATTTTGTATAGGTATAATAGCTAAATAATTTTAAACTAGCAATCAATATAGCGTTATATTAGCTTTTTCACTAAGAAAGTATAAGAATTTTTGTGTGAGCTAGTTAACACATATTAACAAAATTTGTGTAGAATTGCTGAAAGCCCTTTTTTCATGAGCTGATTATGTATATAATTAGAGAGGTATGGAAATATATTGTGTTATTGTTTAATTACATAGCGATAATACGTGCTTTATTATTTTAATCTATAGAAAACGCTTTATTTTTATTGATGTGATTAATAACATTAAAGACAACGTTTCTATTTAACACATATAAAAGGGGGACTGTATTTGTTATGAGTACACAACATAGCAAAACAGATGTCATCTTAATTGGTGGCGGTATCATGAGCGCAACGTTAGGAACATTATTAAAAGAACTCGCACCTGAGAAAGAAGTTAAGATGTTTGAAAGGTTAGCTACACCTGCGGAGGAAAGTTCTAATGCATGGAATAATGCAGGTACAGGTCATTCTGCGTTATGTGAATTAAACTATACTAGTGAAAATAAAGATGGAACAATAGATATCAATAAAGCGGTTAAAATTAATGAACAATTCCAAGTTTCAAAACAGTTTTGGAGCTATTTAATTAAACAAGGGCAACTTGAAAACCCAGAAAAATTTATCAAACCAGTACCGCATATGAGTTTTGTTCAAGGTGTTAAAAATGTTGATTTCTTGAAAAGACGTGTGGACAGACTAAATAAAAACATTTTATTTAGTAATATGGAAATAACAGATGATAAAAATAAAATTGCTGAATGGACGCCACTTATTATGGAGGGGCGTACGTCTAATATACCAATGGCGATTAGTTATGATAAAACAGGTACAGACGTTAACTTCAGCGCATTAACTAGAAAGTTATTTGAGAATTTAGAAGATAAGCAAGTAGAGTTAAATTATGAACATGAAGTAAGAGACATTCAACAACGTGAAGATGGAGTTTGGGAAGTAAAAGTTAAAGACTTGCAAACGAACGATGAGACGATTGTTGAAAGTGATTTTGTATTTATTGGTGCTGGTGGCGCTAGTTTACAGTTGTTACAAAAAACAGGAATTAAAGAGTCTAAACATATTGGTGGTTTCCCAGTAAGTGGATTGTTCTTAGTATGTAAAGATGAAGCTATTGCCAAAAAGCATTTAGCTAAAGTTTATGGTAAAGCTCCAGTAGGTGCTCCACCAATGTCAGTACCACATTTAGATACACGTTACATAGATGGTAAACGAACTATTTTGTTTGGTCCGTTTGCAGGTTTTTCACCAAAATTCTTAAAAACGGGTTCTAATATGGATTTAATCAAATCTGTTAAGCCAAATAACCTTATCACTATGCTATCTGCAGGAATTAAAGAAATGAATTTAACGAAATATCTTATCTCGCAATTAACTTTATCAAATGAAGAACGTATGGAAGATTTACGTCAATTTGTACCTAATGCTAAAAGCGAAGATTGGGAAATCGTCGTTGCTGGACAACGTGTTCAAGTAATTAAAGATACGGATCAAGGCAAAGGAACATTACAATTTGGTACGGAAGTTATTACGTCAGAAGATGGTTCATTATCTGCACTCTTAGGTGCGTCTCCAGGTGCATCTACGGCAGTCGATATTATGCTTGATTTGCTCAAGCGTTGTTACAAAGACGAATTTACTAATTGGGAAGATAAAGTTAAAGAAATCATACCTTCATATGGTATGAAACTATCAGAAAATGAAGCGTTATATACTCAATTAAATAAAGAAATTACGGAAAATTTAAAAATTAATTAATTACTTAATATAATAAAGCTTGATTATACCTCCAAGCTTATTGTTCTATTAATAAAGACAAACTAAGCGTTGTTGTAACGTGCGGTTTGTCTTTTTATATTGATTTTTTTAAACATAAAGAAAATGCTAGAAGGGCAAGTTAATACATGCACAACTCCTAGCATTTTATATTCTCACTAGAAATATTTATTTTTAGACTCAATGAACAATATTTATTTTTTAATCTGAATTGTAAAGGTAGTGCCTTCATCCTTTTTACTTTGGACTGAAATAGAGCCATCATGTAGTTCAAATATTGTTTTTGCTATAGCTAGACCTAAGCCATTACTATTGTCATTACTACTTGCTTTATAAAAGCGTTCGAATAAACGCGCTTGTGTTTCTTTAGACATACCTTCTCCGTCATCTGTGATTTCACAAGTAATTGTCTCGAAGTCTTGATTGAGTGTGACATCGATGATACCACCCTGTTGTGAATATTTTATGGCATTGGTAATTATATTTTGGAAAGCTTGATGTAAAAGACGCTCATTACCATAAATAGTTATTTCAGCTAAATCAGACATGATAATTAAATCTTTTTCATTAGCAGAAAATTGTTCATGACGAATGATTTGTTTGAGTAATTGGTTTAATTCAATATGGTCTTCAAAGACTAAATGTTCTCCATTATCAATTTCAGATAATAATAACAATGCTTTAGTTAATTCACTTAATTGACTTGTAATTTGGTATATATCATCAATGTATTGTGTACGTGCTTCAGCATTTTTAGCGAATTTCAGCTGGTCCAATAGATGATGAATATGTGTTAATGGCGTTTTAATTTCATGTGATACGTTTTGAACAAAATGTTGTCGCATATCGTCTAATTGTTTAAGTGAAAGGCGCATGCGGTCGAAGCGGAATTGTAATGTGCCAAACTCATCTTTTCTAGTAACATGAATTGGCGTATCGAAATTACCTTTCATAAGTCTTTCAGTTGCATGCTTTAATTGTTGAATAGGCTTGATAATAGTATAGGTTGATAAAATGACTAATATAATAGAAAACAGAAGTAATAATGAGATTAATATGACTAAAAATACTCTGAATTCACTAAATGTTTTCCCAATATCAGGTCTCATAAATACTGCATACTTTTTACCTTTATCTTCAAATGACATACCTACAGTATTTTGCGTGGTATTTTCAAAGAAACCAGTAACGATTGGGTTATATGGTAGGTTTCGAATACCATGGTAGTCTTTGCCTTCTAGTACTGTTTGAATGACATTGTTATCCACGTTATCTTTTCTAAAATTAGCACCATAAAAAGAACGTTTACCATTTTCAGAAATTGTCATTACTTGGTAATTCATTTCCCCTAAATGGTTGAAAAAAGGATCTAAAGATTCAATATTTGACTGTTTTTGATAACTGATAGCATCTTCTAAAGTACGCATGATTTTTGCATCGTTATTTGCTTTTAAATAGTTATGGTAGATGATATTTGTGCATAAAAAACTGACAATAGCACTAAATAACATGACGGCAATTGTGTATATAGCAATTCGTGAATATAGGGATTTAAACATGGTCATCCACCTTATAACCTAAACCGCGTACTGTGAAAATCGTCACATTAGCATTTAATTTTTCAAGGCGTTTCCTTAGACGCTTGATATGAACATCGACTGTACGTTCATCACCTTCATAATCAAAGCCCCATATTTTTTCTATTAATACATCCCGATTAAATATTTGTCTAGGGTTAGAAGCAAGTAAAAAAAGTAATTGAAATTCTTTATTAGGTAAATTCATTGATTTCGTATCGGATTGAAGTTCTAAATATGCTTGATTTAAAGTAATATTACCTATAGTAATTTCATTATGTGCATTGATATTATAACGTTTAAGTACTGCTTTAATCCTAAACATTAACTCTTTAACTTCAAAAGGTTTCGTCACATAATCATCAGTACCCGTTAAATATGCTTGTTCTTTATCGCTTAACGCATCACGAGCAGTTAGCATAATGACAGGCATTTCATAATCCTCTTTTAAAATTTTGCAAAGTTCAAAACCACTCATGCCTCCCATCATGACATCAATAATTACGATATCCACTTGATTCGTTTCAAGGTAAGTTAAGGCATTTTCAGCGCTAGATTGCGTAATTGTATTTAACCCTTCGCGCTGTGTGTAATTTGAAACGTACTCTAATATTTTTTTGTCGTCATCAACAATTAAACAAGTTGTCATGCGCAAAATCTCCTTATTCAGTATTATTGCCATTATAAACATAACCAAATAACTTCACAAATAGTAAAAAATTAACAAAAGTTCATATTGAGTTCACATAGTGATATTAGACTCTAAATATAAGTTTTAGAGAAGGAGTGGGAATTGATGAAATTAGCATGGCAAGAGATTAAATATTATAAATTTCGTTATATTTTAATCATGTTAATTATATTATTACTTGGTATTATGGTTTTATTTATTAGTGGATTAGCGCAAGGTTTAGCCAGAGAGAATATATCAATGTTAGATAACATGAAAACTGAAAAATACGTGTTACAGGATAATAAGCAACCAGATATTACGAAGTCTATTATTAGTCCTGAGCAACAAAAGGAAATTGAAGATATTACAGATCAAGAACCATTAAAGTTAGCATCGCAAACGTTAAAAATAAATAAAGACGAAGAAGATGTTATCATGACGAACACAGTAAAAGATGAAAAACCAGAATTGAAAGATGGTAACTATCCAACAAAAAATAATGAAGTAGCAATCAATAATAAGCTTACAGCTGATGGTATTAATATTGGTGACACTATAAAAGTGAAAGACGGGGGACAACTTAAAGTATCAGGTATTCTTGACGATACAATGTATTCTCACAGTTCAGCAGTAATGATGAGCAATAACGGATTTGATAGCTTGAATAAAGAGAATAGCACTGTTTACCCAGTAAGAGATTTATCTCAATCACAACAAGATAAAATCAAAGATATTTCAGGTGTTAAAATATTCAGTGAGGATGATATCACAAGTGAAATTGCCAGTTACCAAGCTGAGCAAGCACCGTTAAATATGATGATTATAAGTTTATTTGTGATTTCAGCAATTGTATTAAGTGCATTTTTCTATGTAATGACAATCCAAAAAATTCCAGAAATAGGTATTCTAAAAGCAATTGGTATTAAGACAAGACATCTAATCAGTGCACTTGTAATCCAAATATTAATCACAACTATGATAGGTGTATTGATTTCTGTAGGTATTATTAGTGGTTTATCATTTGTTATGCCAGTATCTATGCCATTCCACGTGACAGCATCGAATTTACTACTCGTGGTCGGAGTGTTTATTGTTGTTGCAATCATTGGTGCTGCCTTATCACTAATTAAATTATTTAAAGTTGATCCTATTGAAGCAATTGGAGGTGGAGAATAATGAGTTTACAAGTTAAAGATATTAAAAAATCATTTGGTAAAGGTCAATCAGAAACAACTGTATTAAAAGGTATTAACTTTGAAGTTAGCGATGGGGAATTCGTTATACTCAATGGTGCTTCAGGTTCAGGTAAAACGACATTATTAACTATTTTAGGTGGTTTATTATCACAAAATAGTGGTGACATCTTATATAATGATGCACCTTTATATGATAGTGACAAAAAAGCATCAGAGTTAAGGTTAAATGAAATTGGTTTTATCTTTCAATCATCTCATTTAGTACCATATTTAAAGGTGAAAGCACAATTAACAACAATTGGCAGAGAAGCGGGCATGTCTAAAAAAGATGCAAACCAAAGAGCTGAAATGTTACTAAAACAAATCGGTTTGTCACACAGATTAAATGTATTTCCTCATATGTTATCTGGCGGTGAAAAACAACGTGTAGCAATTATGAGAGCTTTAATGAATAATCCTAAAATAATTTTAGCAGATGAACCAACTGCTAGTTTAGATGCAGAAAGAGCAACTGAAGTTATAGAGATGATTAAAAATCAAATCCAAAGTAAAAGAATGATTGGTATTATGATTACTCATGATAAAAGATTGTTTGAATACGCAGATAGAGTTATAGAACTCGATGATGGCGTTATTGTAAATAGCTAATAGAAACTTTAAAAGCCAAGGGCATTGATTTGTGCCCTTGGCTTTATTATATATACTTTTATATTTACAAATTAAGTAATGCAATTAGGTTATAAATGAGGAATATGCCAAAATGCAATGATACATATAAAAAAGAGAGTAGCAAAATAAATAGTTAACATCATTTTATATTGATACATTAATGCTAAAAAGTCTCGTATTAATGCGATTTCAAAAAAATGATAAGGTGTGTGACTACCAACGCCAGTTAACTTTAAATTGAATTTTTCTCCAAAACGTAATGCGCGCATTATATGAAACTGACTAGTTACACAGACAATTTTAGGCTTATAAGAAAACGAATCTTGAATTAATTGCGCAGTGTACATAATGTTTTCTAAAGTGCTTGTCGACTGATCTTCTAATATAATGTTAAGAGGATCTACGCCGTTATGAATTAAATAGCGTTGCATTGCTCGAGCTTCTGAAATAGGTTCATCAGGACCTTGACCACCACTCACGATAAATATTGCATTTGGATTTATTTCAAACAAACGCAAAGCCTTATCAAGCCGACATGCTAACATTGGTGTGACTTGTTCTGTGAAAATACCGGCACCTAAAACAAGAATTGTATCAAATACGCGAGGGGCTTTTTTATTTAGAAAAGCAGACGAACATAGCACATAACAAATAAAGGTAAATATAGAACTAAAAGCAATGGCTGAAATCCATAAGAAAATGACATTAAGCGCAATAGGGATAAAACTAATATAATAACAAGCAAGCATAAAGACGACAATTCTAAAACCAATAAAGTAAAGTCGTTTTAAAAATAATGCACTTTTTTGATGTTGTAATAAATGATTATGTTTCACATGTAATAATACAACGCCTATCAACATAGTGATAATTAAATCTATCGGTAAAGTGTGTTGACCAATATGTAAAATAATTACAGCGTATCCTACTATTACCTGGGAAATAAAACTGGCAAGATGTGTAGAAAATTTAAAATTTAAGAACATACTTATGAATGTGATTAATATTAAAATACATAAAAACAATGACAACATGTTAATGCTTCACTCCAGATTGTTTAGTATATTAAATGTAGTTTAATATTCTAAAATAAGCAACTCTAACAATGCTTAGATTTGCTAAAATATAACTATTGTTTTAAGCAAAATAAACTTATTAAATTTTACTTTTATATGGCTACAAATATTGATATTATTAACATAATATAAAAACGTAAATGAAATGTTTTATACATAGAAGATATAGGGGTGTAAGTGATGGTGAAAAATTTAGGCAATCACATTGACTTCATGGGAGAGTTCATTGATGATGTCAACACATTATTAGCTAAGTTATTGAAAGAGCTAAGAGAAGAATATAATATATCCAAAGAGCAAGCTAATGTTATTCTAATGCTTGAAAATGAAAAGACAATGACTTTGACTGAGATAACAGAAAGACAAGGAGTTAATAAAGCGGCAGTCAGTAGAAGAATTAAGAAACTAATTCAGGCTGAAGTAGTGGAATGGGTTAAAACAGAAGAAAACACAGATCAAAGATTAAAATACATTAAATTGAGTGAGAAGGGGAAACAATTTAATCGTGAAAGTAAATCGATTATTAATGATATTGTCAGTGATATGTTACATGATTTATCTGATGATGAAATTGAACAAGCGCGTTATGTGCTAGAAATTATTGGTCAAAGATTAAAAAACTTTAATATAAAAAATCATTCATAAAATAATACATAAAATATTGAAGTAAAGCTTGTGGTGTAAGAATGTCTTCAATTTGAAAGTTGATGCCTTTATATTTTGTTAAAGTAATTGAACAGTTTGTTACAAGAGTAAACCAATACTAGACTAAATATGTATATTAATTTAGATTTAGATTAAATATAATATAAATGATGCAATAGCGTTTTGTATTGTTTAATACTATCCTTATTTAATACAAAGAACAATGAAGTTCATACATATAGTTTCAGTTTATAATATGTTAAAATGAGGGGATAGTGCAAAAAATCAGGTATAAAGTTGGTGAGAAAATGCAAAAATGTCCTAAGTGTGGGGGAAATACAAGAGATGGGCAACGAAAGTGTGGTCATTGTGGGCGGCTACTACGTCAAGATGATTCAGCAAAAATAACGCGTTCATCTAAAGAAACAAAGAAAATGACAAATATTAAAGCGCGTAAAATTATACCCTTGGGGATTGCATTTTTTATCGTAATTTTACTTATCATAATTTTTATCTTATTAAAAAATTTCAATTCACCTGAGGCACAGTCAGAAATTTTGATCAATGCGATTGATAATAATGATACTCAAAAACTTTCTACTATTTTAAGTACTCAAAATAATAGTGTAGATGAAAACGAAGCAGAAGCTTATACTAGATATATCAAAGAAGAAGTAGGTATGGACAACTTTGTAAAAGATGTAAATCAAAAAATAGAGAAGCTAAACAAGAGTGACACGAAAGAAGCTGATTTTGTAACAGCCAAAAATGGCGAGGACGTACTACGTGTAAGCAAAAATGGCAGACGTTATCTAATATTTGATAATATGAATTTTACGGCACCAACAAAAGAAGCGATTATAAAACCTAAATATGAGACTACTTATAAATTTAAGTCTGGTGACAAACAAAAAACGGTTGTAGCAGAGAAAAACAAAGCAACCTCTTTAGGTAAATTTATTCCAGGCGATTATGCTTTAGAAACTAAAAAAGAGATGGAAAACGGACAGTTTGATGGTCATCTCAGGTTTAATTTTAATAATAGCAATAATGAAACTGTAGATGTACATGAAGATTTCGATGAGGCATATATTCAAGTAGAGTTAAATGGTGCTTCAGAGATAGATAAAGACTCAGTTAAAGTGAAAATTAATGATAAAACTTATGATTATGCTAAAGTAAAAGAAATTGGGCCTTATCCTAAAACTAAAGATTTAACAATATCTGCTGAAGGCGAAGCTAAGAAGAAAACATTTAAATCTGCAGAAACAACTGTGAAAACAGATAATCTAAAAGATAAAACGAAAGTTACTATGAACTTTGATAGTGATAAAATCAAAGAATACGTAGAAAAGAAAGAAAAAGAAGAAAATAGCTTCAGAAACAAGGTGGCTAATTTTTTCGGTAATTACACTGCTGCAATGAATAGCGCACACAGTCAAAGCAACTTTTCACTAGTTTCTAATTATTTAAAGAAAGATACTGATAATTATAAAGCGACTAGGAGTGGTGTAAAAGGAAATAATTTATTTTATTTACAACAACCTCAAATTACTGAAATTGTAAAACAAGGTAAAACTTATTATGTAACTGCCAATACATTGAAAGAAAATGGGCAATATGGTTCAGTTGATTATCAATTAGAAGGTAATGACGATGCTGGTAATTTAAAGATAGTTAAATATTCAGAGTGATTAAGCATTTTACGCCTTAATTACTGATAAGTATGATGTATAAGGTCCAGGGCGAAAGTAGTTGTCCTGGCCTTTTTTTTAAAGAACCACTTCTCAATTTATTGAGTTAGTGGTTCTTACACATGAGCAAGCGCTCAGGTGGCCCAAGCTCACTTCTCAATTTATTGAGTTAGTGGTTCTTACACATGAGCAAGCGCTCAGGTGGCCCAAGCTCACTTCTCTAAAGAACCACTTCTTAATTTATTAAGATAGTGGTTCTTACACATGAGTTTTACTCAGGTGCTCCGCTTTTGAAATTGAAGTGGTTCTTACACATGAGCAAGCGCTCAGGTGGCCCAAGCTCACTTCTCAATTTATTGAGTTAGTGGTTCTTACACATGAGCAAGCGCTCAGGTGAACCAAGCCCCACTTCTCTAAAGAACCACTTCTTAATTTATTAAGATAGTGGTTCTTACACATGAGTATATACTCATGCGTTCTACTTAAGAAAGTTAGTGGTTCTTACACATGAGCAAGCGCTCAGGTGGACCAAGTTCACATCTCAATTTAAGATCCTAAAGTCACAATTATTTAAAAAGAACATTCAGTTTATATGAGTCGCATGTTACTATTTAAATATCTAATTATTAAAGCTATAATAGTAGCAATGAACTTGAAAATAACTTGTAAAAGAATGTTTATAATTTTAAGAAATTAAAAAAATATAAACCTTTTCATCAACGAAATTATACATCATTGTGAGGAGAATAAATATGTCTAATTATCAAGAACAACGTAAGCAGTCTTTATTGTTCATAATTATACTCGGAGCACTCACTGCAATAGGTGCATTATCTATAGATATGTTCCTACCTGGTTTGCCACAGATCCAATCTGATTTTAATACTACAACTTCAAATTCACAATTAACTTTGTCGCTCTTTATGATCGGGTTAGCACTAGGTAACTTATTTGTTGGGCCTATATCTGATGCAATGGGACGCAAAACACCACTTGTAGTCGCAATGTTATTATTTACTATGGCAAGCATTGGGATAATTTTTGTAGAAAATATTTGGGTAATGATTGCTTTAAGATTTGTCCAAGGTTTTTGTGGTGGTGCTGGAGCTGTTATTTCAAGAGCAATTTCCAGTGATTTATATAGTGGTAAACAATTAACAAAGTTTTTAGCATTGCTTATGTTAGTTAATGGAGTTGCTCCGGTTATAGCACCAGCGCTTGGTGGTGTCATATTATCATTTGCTACTTGGCGAATGGTTTTTGTTGTATTAACAGTTTTTGGAATTTTAATGCTATTCGGTTCTCTGTTAAAAGTTCCGGAGTCTTTAGCGGTGGAACGTAGAGATAGTCCACATATTATAAGTATATTTAAAAATTTCAAATTACTATTGATGACACCAAGATTTGTATTACCTATGTTAATACAGGGTGTAACGTTTATAATGCTATTTAGTTATATTTCAGCATCACCTTTTGTTACACAAAATATTTATCGTATGTCTGCTCAACAATTTAGTATTATGTTTGCATTGATAGGTTTGAGCTTGATTTTCTCTAGTCAACTAACAGGCAAGCTGATTGATTATATAAATAGACAAACATTATTACGTATATTAACGATGATTCAATTAATAGGTGTTGTAGTTGTATCAGTTACGTTAATTATACATTTACCAATTTGGATTTTATTTATTGGTTTTATCATACTTGTAGCACCAGTTACTGGTGTAGCAACCTTAGGTTTTTCTATTGCAATGGAAGAGCGTACTGGGGGAAATGGCAGTGCATCAAGTTTATTAGGACTTGTACAATCGTTATTAGGAGGCCTAATATCTCCATTAGTAGGTATAATGGGAGAAATGAGTTTCATACCGTATGTTACAATAATTATCTTAGCAGGTATTTTACTTATTATTTTACAGATTATAAATTATTTTGTTTTTAAACCTCAGTCATTTTAAATATAAAAAAGACGCTATATTTTAAGATAGCGTCTTTTTTATGTTCAAGAATATTTGTGTTAATACCAATAAAAATATGTTTATCAACGTCTTAATTTAATTACATTTGCAAGAAGAATTTGAGCAAGTTCGTCTGCTGATTCAGGACAGCCTTCACGTATCCATAAATATACAATACCAATCTGTCCGCCCAGTGCATAAGTAACAAATTGCTTTTTCTTTTTTACATTAGTATAGTCGACAATGATTTTTGTATATGTTTCTCTAGTAAGTGTTACATAATCGGAAAATAAATCACGGTTAGGGTGTGAAACAAATATCGCATGAAAGAATCCATAATGTCGTTCGATATAAGTTAAAATACTTTTGAAAAATTTATATAATTTATAATGATTTACCTCGTCTTTATTTTGACTGTCATATAATGAATTTAATAACTTTGAATATTTTTGTAGATGATACATTTGTATTGTAGATAAAAGATCATATTTATCTACAAAGTAATCGTAAAATGTTGTTCTATTTATACCGCTATACGCACATAACATTTTTATCGTGATGTTTTCAAAAGGGTGTTCTTCTAATAGTAAAATCATACTTTTGATTATTTTATCTTTTGCTCTTTGTCTCATTTTTACTCCTTCAAAAACACGGTGGATACAAATCCAACACATTTTATATAAGTGTCGGTGTTTTTTTATTGTACATGTATCTATAATATATAAAGTGAATTTTAAAAGCAAATAGGAGGAAAGAGTAATGAAAAAAATGGTATTAATTAACATCATTACCATTGTAGTTCTTGTGATTATTGGTGTAGTCGGTTTCCACTTTTATAATCAAGCTACAGGATTTGTAAGTACAGAGAATGCCAAAGTTGACGGAGAGCAAATTAAAGTATCTGCGCCAGCATCAGGCGAAATCAAATCATTTGATGTTAAAAACAACGAAAAATTAAGTAAAGGCGACAAAGTTGCTGAAATAGCAGCTAAAGGTGAAGATGGCCAATCACAAAATATGGATATTAAAATGCCACAAGATGGAACAATCGTAAAAACTGATGGTATGGAAGGTTCAATCGCGCAAGCAGGATCTCCAATTGCTTATGCTTATAATTTAGATGATTCTTATATTACTGCAAATGTTGATGAAAAAGACATTTCAGATGTTGAAGAAGGTAAAGATGTAAATGTAAAACTTGACGGCGAAAAAGCTGAACTTAAAGGTAAAGTTGAAGAAATTGGTAAAGCTACAGCTTCAAGCTTTTCAATGATGCCTTCATCAAATACTGATGGTAACTATACTAAAGTTTCTCAAGTAGTACCTGTGAAAATCTCACTTGATTCAAAACCATCTAAAAACGTTGTTCCTGGAATGAACGCTGAAGTTAAAATTCATAAAAATTAAGGGGGGTCTATAAATGACAATGACCTTCATTATTATTTACGTAGTCATAGCGCTCATTTTTGTTGGATTGATTAATCTTTTTATGGCAAAAAGTAAGAAAAAACAATCAAAAAGACAAATGGAACAAATGAAGCAAGAAAATAACGCTTCTGATGAAAATTATCAATCTAAATTTAATATAAGTGACAAAGAAGGTTCTAACGAATCAACTATGGAGTCAGAAACAGCAACAGAAGAGAATTTGGAAGATAATGATACTTTAAGTAGTGAAGAAATGGGTCAATCAATTGATAACTCAGATGAGACAACAGATGATGACCATGAAAATATCAATCCAAATTCTGAAGAAGCAAAAGTAAACGAAAAATTAAAAGAAAAACATAGTTCCTTTATGTTTGGTAAAGGAACGTCACAAGGTAAAGTGCTATTAGCAATGATATTCGGTATGTTTATAGCAATCTTGAACCAAACGTTATTAAACGTTGCCTTGCCTAAGATCAACACAGATTTTAATATTTCTGCGAATACTGGTCAGTGGTTAATGACAGGGTTTATGTTAGTAAATGGTATTTTAATTCCGATTAGTGCTTATTTATTTAACAAATATTCTTATAGAAAACTATTTTTAGTAGCTATGACGCTATTTACAATTGGTTCTCTAGTCTGTGGTATGTCAGGTTCATTCACAGTAATGATGGCAGGACGTGTATTACAAGCGATTGGTGCTGGTATACTTATGCCTTTAGGTACGAATGTATTTATGACTATTTTCCCTCCTGAAAGACGTGGAGCTGCAATGGGGACACTTGGTATAGCGATGATTTTAGCACCAGCAATAGGTCCTACTTTATCAGGTTATATCGTTGAGAACTACCATTGGAATGTTATGTTTTATGGCATGTTCATTATTGGATTAGTTTCACTAGCTATTTCATATATTTGGTTTAGAGTTTATCAAGTTACAACCAATCCAAAAGCGGATATCCCAGGTATTATCTTCAGTACAATCGGTTTTGGTGCATTATTATATGGATTCAGTGAAGCTGGTAATAATACATGGAGTTCACCTATAGTAGTGATTTCATTAATTGTGGGAGTTATCTTTATCATTGCCTTTGTAATTAGAGAGCTCACAATGCGTGTACCGATGTTAAGCATGGAAGTATTAAAATACTCTGGATTTACTTTAACTACAGTAATCAATATGATTGTAACAATGAGCTTATTCGGAGGTATGATTTTATTACCGTTATATCTACAAAACTTAAGAGGATTTACACCAATTCAATCTGGTTTATTATTATTACCAGGTGCATTAATTATGGGAATTATGGGTCCTGTTGCAGGTAAATTGTTAGATACAATTGGTATTAAACCATTAGCTTTAGTAGGTACTGGTATCATGACTTACGCAACATGGGAATTGACAAAATTAAATATGAACACAACATATGGACATTTAATGTTGATATACATTATTCGTTCGTTTGGTATGAGTTTTATTATGATGCCGATTATGACGGCAGGTATGAATTCGTTACCACAAAGACTTATTTCACATGGTAATGCTTTATCTAATACTTTAAGACAATTGGCTGGTTCAATTGGTACAGCACTATTAGTCACAGTGATGTCAACACAAACCACACAATATGCTGCTGGTTACGCACAAGATTTAGATAAAACAAATCCATTTTTAAAAGATCGTTTACAAGAAATGGCACAATCAATGGGTGGAGAGCAAATGGCTACTTCACAAATATTAGAATTTGTACAAAAACTTGCTTCAATTAATGGTGTGAATAGTGCTTTCTTAATTGCTACAGCGCTGAGTGCACTTGCATTTATCTTAAGTTTATTCTTAAAAGGAAAAGCACATTACATTTCAAATGAAAAGTAGGTTTTCATTAAATTAGGCTAGTTAAAGTACATTAAGTTCATAACCTAGAATATGATCGCTTCTAGGTAAAAATAAACGTCAATTTCTATTGAAATAATATAGAAATTGACGTTTTCTTTAATGTTATAGAATTTTGTAGTTCGTTAAGTTACTAAATTTTAAAATTTAATGTCATATCCTAAATTTTGTTTTACTTTATGTATCTTCATAAATATATCTATTAGTATTACGTTATATTTTTATATAATGTAATTGTATAGCTATTTATTGTAAGCATAATAAAACCATACAATTTAGTTATTACCCTAATTGTATGGTTGTTTCAGTAACATAATTTAAATAATTCTTTTTTTATAAGTTTTGCGGTTTCTAAAAAATAAACTAATTAAAATCAGAGCAATGCTACATCCTAGTAGTATAAAGGCATTATGAAGCGCATCTGCTTCAGTTAAGATTTGTGTTGGTTTGACTGAAACGTAGTATTGAGACATTGAATCAGCGATACGGGTAGCGATATTTTTAATAAGGTATGAAAAACCAAAAGTAATAACCAACATAATAGCAATTACAAGTAAATTTACAATCTTTAATGCGGTTCTATTAAATACGATTGTAAAAATAGTTAAAACTAAACTAACGATACAAGCAATAAAGAACACGTAAAAGACTAATATCAATCGATCTATACTTGTTTGAAGGTCATCAATATTTTCAATATTAATGTTGAGATTCGAAAAATCATTAATTGAATCTTGGAAATTGGTTAATTGATGGAAATTAATTGTTTCTTGAACAAAAACTAAATTGAAAATAGGTTCTTTAAACATACTATAGCCAGTAATCGCTATTAGTATTAAAACGATGATATGAATAATAATACTAACCCACGATCTTTTCTTTTTTTCATATTGTGAACCACGTTGCATAGGTTCACTAGTTAAGGTGTGTTCAAAGTCTTTGAATTGTTTGTGCTTATCGGCCATAAGTACTCCTTTCACTGCGTATTGCTAGCATTTATTTATTTTGTGACTTTTGTTTTGTTATAATGTTTAATAACTGATACATTTTAAGTATTACTAACTCGATTTTTAAATACGCTAATAATGAAATTGTTAGTTTTTAAGTTACTTACATTATATTATGACTATGATTTTTGGTCATTATATTAATTTTACCATAACATTTATTTTTTTTAATAAATAAAACAAAGAATATTGAATGATAGCACAATAAATATAGATTGGATGGATTATGGAATGAAATCAAGACTAACAACTAAATTTATAAATAAATACTTGTTACCTCATAGGTCTATTATTTTCAATACAGACCAAGATTTTGAGAAATTCATGAAAAATCGTGAAAAGATTAATGATAAAAAACACAAACAGCCAGAAACATTAAATGTTAAATCTGATTTGGATAAGCAAACATTAGATGATTTGCAAGTTTTTAGATTCAGATTTAGACATAGTAAAGAAAAAAAGATTTTATATATTCATGGTGGTTATAATACTTTACAACCATCAGCTTTTCATTGGAGATACATGGATAAACTCGCATTAAGTACTTTATATGAAGTTGTTATGCCTATCTATCCAAAAGCACCAAAATATAAGATTGATGATACATTTGATGCTATTTTTAAAGTGTATAAGGAATTATTAAAAGAAGTTGATAGCGAGGATATTATTGTTATGGGTGATGGTACGGGTGGTGCTTTAGCGCTTAGTCTAGTTCAACAGTTGCAAGAGCAAGGACAACCAATGCCTAAAAAACTATATTTATTCTCTCCTTTATTAGATGCACAATTAGATAATGCAGAAATTACTGAAGCACTAGATCGAAAAGATGTACTTGTAGATAAAGAGGGTGTCCAGAAAATATTGAGTCATTGGTCGAATAACCTACCATTAAATGATAATAGACTCTCTCCTATAAACGGTAATTTAATCGATTTACCACCAATTTTTATGTTTGGTGGTACTTATGAAATTTATCTGCCAGATATGCTGAAATTTACTGAAATTTTAGCTTCAGCACAACAAGAAATTCACTTTTATGAGTATAAACGTATGGTCCATGCTTTTCCATTACTACCAATTAGAGAATCTCATAAAGTAATTAAACAAATTGTTGGAACAATTAACGAGTAAAAATACCGTGTTTTTTAGTATTTTAAAGTGATTAACCTTAGCGGACAGGATTGGAAATCAAAGTTGACTAGATTTTCAATCCTGTTTTTTATGAATAACAATAATAAATATTGATGAGTGCGTATTGTATACCAATAGTGAGTAGCTACTAGAAATACATTTGATTAATATTTAACTTAATAAAGGATAAAATAACTGCCAATAAACATAACTTCATTGGCAGTAAGATTTCTATAAAAAGCAGAACAGGGTTATTGATTTATAATTGTTGTATTAATAGAATCGATGATGAATTTTTGCCCCATTAAAGTATAATGATGGGCCAATATTTCTTCGTAATCAGCGGGCGGTTGTTCAAGCATTTTAAATTTTTGTGAGGAAATGTCATAATTATTTAAAACATTTGTTGCATACTCATTAAAATTTGAAATAAAAGCCTGTTCATCTGGGTAAGATTTCAAAATGGCGTCAATGTGATCAATAGCTCTTTTTTGTCCTTGTAAATAACTAATGTCTAGGCCTCGTTTAATCAATTGACTATCAGGTCCATTGATAACAAGGCTCTTACTTTGATTTAGTTCGCTAAGTTCAAATTTAGTGTGGTCAAATAAATCATATAAATGTAATTCAATACTTGTATGGATGTTCTTTGTCATTTATTTCTCAACTCCTTATCTAGAAATTCCTATACGATGCCCCAATTGCTTTGGCCATTCTATGAGCTGTTGATTGTCGTAATAGGAAATAATTCCATTTGCATATTGTGCAGGGAAAGGGGATGTTTTTTTTGTTTTGCGATTGATACCTAACATCAAAGCTTCATTAGTTGCAACAGTTGTACCATCTGATTTTGTCATGATTGAGAAGAAGTGCACGCTTTTCTCATTATAGTCGTATAAATAAATAGTAATTTGGTATTCATCATTTTCTACTAATTCAGACAAATAAGCAGTTTGTTCTTCAACGGTAAATAGGGTATAGTTTAATATTTCACGATCCTCTAAAGATAATCCTTTTTGGTAATTAAACTGGTTGATGGCATCACTGAAAACAATATTATATTGCGCATCATGTACATGATTATTGTGATCAATCATATCTTGTGTTACGTAGTGATTAACAGTAAATAGGTTTTGCATGAAAACACTCCTTGATAGTCGAAAGTTAATAATCAAATGGTAACAAGTTTTACTTGTCTACAATGTTAGTTTACTAAAAATAACATAAACTTACACTTGAACGGTTTCATGGTAAAATAAAGTAAATGATTTAGGGAGGGGAAATATGCCAATTACAATTAAATATCAAATTTCTGGGCAGGCATTAACGCAAGCTTCATGCTTTAATGATGTACCTGAATCAGCAATATTCGTTTGGTATGATTTTTACAACCCTTCAGTATCAGAAAATGAGATTTTTAAGTCGTATTTTAACTTTAATAAACTTGAAATCGATGATACAGTTAATGGGACACCTAGGGCAAAATATAATTCATACGATACATACCAATATATTGTATTACATAGTATTGATACTAATAATAGCGGTGACAAAGCGTTGAATTTATTTATAAAAGATAAAGTGCTTATTACGTATCATCATCAGCCGTTTTCAGTTTTAAATAACCTAGCATATATGTTAATGGGAGAGAATCAAAATGGTTTGCATACATCTGATGTTGCATTGCACATCTTAGATAAAATGGTGGATAGTTACTTTGATTTGATCTATGAAATCGAAGATAAAGTATACGAATTTGAGGATTATCAACTCAAGGACGCTTCCGTTAAGATTATTATGGAAGAGGTATTTAAAATAAGATCAAATATTATAAAAATGAAGCGCATTGTTTATCCAATTCAAGAATTAGTTGATAACATCAAAGAAAGCGGCCTATTACTTGTAGATGAGAAGAATCATATGTATATTCAACATATAGATGATCATATTATAAAACAACAAAATATTTTGAAAATGTCTCAAGAGATGACTGATGAAATTAAAGATAATTATTCGTCATATAACTCATTTAAAATGAATAGTATAATGCAAATACTGACTCTGGTATCGGTGATCTTTCTACCTTTGACATTGATTACAGGTATATACGGTATGAATTTTACAAATATGCCTGAACTGAAATGGCATTATGGCTATTATATCGTCTTAACAATTATGTTAGTGATAAGTATTGGCTGTATAGTCTATTTTAAAAAAGAAAAATGGTTTTAATAGGTTATAGCAATATAAGGATAGTTCGATATAATGAATTTAATATAAAAATGTGTTGAAAGTAGGAGCGGAAAATGAGCGATATAAAAAGAGAACAACGTAAAAATGAACACGTAGAAATAGCAATGGCACAGAAAGACGCAACAATTTCAGATTTTGATGAAATAAGGTTTGTACATCATTCTATTCCTAATATCGATGTTGATGATGTTGATTTAACGAGTAATTTAACAGACTTTACGTTAAATCAACCATTGTATATTAATGCGATGACTGGTGGTAGTGAATGGACGAAACAAATTAATGAAAAATTAGCTGTTATCGCACGTGAGACTGGAATTGCGATGGCTGTCGGTTCAACGCATGCAGCATTAAGAAACAGCAAGATGGCTTCTTCATTTAGTATCGTACGTGAAACAAATCCAGAAGGTATCATTTTTAGTAACGTGGGGGCAGATGTGCCTGTAGATAAAGCCATAGAATCAGTAAAATTACTTGATGCTCAAGCTTTACAAGTTCATGTTAATGCTCCACAAGAATTAGTGATGCCTGAAGGTAATAGAACTTTTTCTACATGGATGGAGAATTTAGCACAAATTGTAGCACGAGTAGATGTGCCTGTTATAGTTAAAGAAGTTGGCTTTGGTATGAGTAAAGAAACGATTAAAAGTCTTAACGAAATCGGTATCAAGTACGTAGATGTAAGTGGTAGGGGCGGTACTAATTTTGTCGATATTGAAAATGAAAGACGAACATATAAAGATATGGATTATTTAGGCTTATGGGGGCAAACAACTGTAGAGTCTTTATTAGAAAGTACCGCATATCAACAAGATATGGATATTTTGGCAAGTGGTGGTGTCAGAACACCTTTAGATGCTGTGAAATGTCTTGCTCTCGGTGCTAGCGCAGTAGGAATGTCACGTCCATTTTTAAATCATGTTGAAAAATATGGTATCACTGAAACACTAAATTATACAGAACAATTTACGGAACACATGAAAAAAATCATGACGATGCTTGATGCAAAAGCAATCAAAGATTTACAACATGCACAAATGATATTTAGCCCAAAACTACAATCATGGATTGAACAAAGAGGCTTAGATATTAAATAAGACAATGCTATAAAACAGTAAATATATGAAACCAAATTAAAACAAGGTCGGCGCAGTTTATTCCTAACTGTTCCGACCTTGTTTTTTAAATGACTGATTTGTTTATACAAGTTTTACTCGTGTTAAAGTCATGAAAGGGTAAAATTCATATGAATTTAACTAAAAATATTAATGAAAGTTGTAACTATAGGCACACCTAATAAATCAATTAAAAAGGCACCTACAATTGGTACAACTAAATATGCTTTTGGAGATGCACCATATTTTTTTGTTATAACATCTAAATTAGCCATAGCGTTTGGCGTTGCGCCAAGGCCGTGTCCAATAAACCCACCAATCATAACTGCTGCATCATAATCTTTGCCCAATCCTCGGAATAAAATTAGTACAGAGAATAAGACAATAAATACAACTTGTACCAATACAATAATGATTAATGGAATTGCCAATTGATAAATTTCAGTTAGTTTAATACTCATTAATGCAATAGATAAAAAGAGGCTAAGTGAGACGTCACTAATACTGTTAATGAGTTTCATATCAATAATATTTAAATTACTGTATTCAGATATATTTCGTATAATAACTGCAATAAACATTGCTCCTACATATATAGGGATATTTATACCCGTTAAATCAGAAAATTGAGTCCCTAAATATGAACCGATAGCCATACAAATGGCAACAATTGCAAATTGCATTAGAAATATAGTAGTTGGTGCCATACGCTTATGTAGATATTGATTAGAGGTTACATCACTATAATCTTCCATCGTTT
The DNA here is from genome assembly GCF_033597815.2 of Staphylococcus sp. KG4-3. Lineage (NCBI taxonomy): Bacteria > Bacillati > Bacillota > Bacilli > Caryophanales > Staphylococcaceae > Staphylococcus > Staphylococcus halotolerans. The sequence continues at coordinate 2,241,899 of NZ_CP166245.1, read as the reverse complement.
CTTCAGCGTTTTCAGGTTTTAAGTTATATTTATTAATTAAAAATTTTACAACAGGACCTCCTATTAAACCACCAGCAACTAAACCTAAGGTTGCCGCTGCTAAGGCTGCTGTTACTGCAGAATCAATACCTAGGTCTTGGACTGTTTTCCCATAGGCAGCTGCATTACCATGTCCGCCTTCCATTGACATAGAACCGGCTGTTAAACCTAATAAAGGCGGTATATTTAATAATTTTGCCAATGATACGCCGATGATGTTTTGAAAGAATGCCAGGACGCCACAAAAAATAAAATATAATATTAAGACTTTACCACCTAAACGAAGAAGTTTAAATGACGCTCCTAGTCCAATCGTTGTAAAAAATGCAAGCATAAAGAAATCTTGAATGAAATCAGAATCTAACTTTATAGTTAATAAACCTGTTGTTTCTAGAATTGCTACAATGATAGCAAAGAGTAAACCACCAATGACTGGTGCAGGTATACATAATCTTTTTAAAATACTAGCATGATTAATAATATAGATACCTACAAGATATAATACACTTGCTAGGGCTAAAGTAGTAATAGCATCTAACTCTAGCATGTTCATTCCTCCCTTAATAATAAGATACAAAACTAATAAATTATTCATATATAATCGCTCAAAAGTGAGCGCTTACAAACCCGTAATTTCGATTATACATTTTTGAAAATCAGAATGATAGTAATAGAAATGATTATAAAAAAATTTAAGTAAAAAACAAAGCGAAAGTACTTTTATCGCATAAAAACTTTAAGGGCAGGGGTCGTTTGCAACTCGAACAACAAATTATAACTCAGTACCTTGTAATGTATAGTAGTGTGTGTTATATTTTATTCGAAGCTACTGTGTAATGTATAGTACTGATTTAAATTATAAGGAGGACATTAATGAATAGCCAATTTAAAAAGGGTGCATTAGAACTTATCGTTTTACTCATAGTTAAAAAGGATGATCAATATGGTTATTCACTTGTTCAAAATATATCAAGGTATATGACTATTGCTGAAGGAACAGTTTACCCATTACTCAGAAGATTAGTTAAAAGTGGGGAATTAACTACTTACTACCAACCTTCAACAGAAGGACCATCACGGAAATATTATAAAATTACTAATCAAGGTAATGAACGATTAAATTTATTATTAGATGAATGGGGAGCATTTACAGCAGCCGTGAATCAATTTATTAAGGAGAGTGACGTTAATGCGTAGAACGGAGTATCTTAAAATATTGCATAAACATTTAAAGCATTTAGATGACAATGAACGTCAAGATATTATAAATGAATACGATACGCACTTTTATAGCGGGATGGAAGAAGGGAAGACTGAAAAACAAATTTCAGAAGAACTAGGTGATCCACAACAATTAGCGAAAGAATTAAATGCAAATGCAGCAATAGAAAAGGCAGAAAAAAGTAATAATATTGGTGATGTGAGTCATGCGGTTTTATCAGTAATGGGTTTAAGTATACTCAATTTTTTCGTTATTTTAATCCCTTTTGTAATCATTCTAAGTATTGCATTATCATTAATTGTAACAACACTTAGTTTTATATTTGCACCTATTGCATTATTAGTCAAAGGTGCTATAGCAGGGTTTCAAGAGATCATGTTACTTGAAGTATATACGACAGGTGTTTTGTTTGGTTTAGGTCTTATATTGTTTGTTTTAACGTACTTGGTTACAAAAGGTTTTTACATTTTATGTGTTAAATATTTGAAATGGAATATTAAAGTAGTAAAGGGGAGTGCTACTAAATGAGAAAAGTATTAGTATTTGCTTTTATAATTGGGTTAGTCATTACAGTAGTTTGTGCACTAGGGGCAATTAAACAATTTAAAATTGAACAAGAAAAAGCAAAGGATGTAACAACAAACTTTAATAAGTCATATAAAGAAAGTGATATTAAAGCATTAAAAGTTAATTTTGAGCATAGCAATCTCAAAGTAAAACATGGAGATAAATTTAAAGTAACTTCTGAAGGTTCAAATGAACAGACTAAAATTGATGCTCAGATAAATAAAGGTGAATTAAAACTTACAGATAATAATCAGACATCTAATATTAATTTGTCATTTTTAGGAATTAAAAAGAACGACGTTGTTATAACAGTACCTAAACGTTTGGAAGGTATGAAGCTTGATTCAAGTAATGGTTCAATCGAATTAAACAATATTGAAGCAGAGCAAGCATATGTATATTCAGATGTTGGTGAGCTAACAATTAAAAATTCTAAGTATAATAAACTAAAGGCTTCTAGCGATGTTGCTAGTATATTATTAGAGAAGACTATGTATAATCAAGGGGAATTTGAAACGGATACCGGACAGTTAACGATAGAAGATACGCCTATAGATAAACCTACAAATATTGATACAGATACTGGAGATGTTGTGTTGGATTATGGAAAACTTCAACCTAAGAACACACTAATAGACTTTAGTAGTGATATTGGAAATTTAAATATTGAAAATAGTAAATTAAAAAATAAAAAAATTGGTAACGGTGAGAATTTAATTAAGATTATAACAGATACAGGTGATGTGACAATTAAATAGTAAATATTGAAAGTGGAGATAATGTATATAAAATGACATTATCTCTTTTTTGATTTACCATATATATCATATAAAATACCTAGGAAATAAGGAGTTCATTTATGGAACAAACTATGCGAAGTGAAAAACAATATGGTGCCTTAGCGCTATTGCCTTTAGTAATATTTTTAGTGTTATATATAGGTGTAGGAATTACTTTTACCATTCTAGGTAAAGAAGACGCCTTTGATCAATTGCCACGTCATGTTGCAATACTAATAGGTATTGTTATAGCTTGGACTTGTTATGATAGAAAAACAGCCTTTACTAAAAAAGTACAAATATTTACTGAACATGCAGGTAATTCAGGAATAGTAAATTTAGGTCTAATTTTACTGCTTGCGGGTGCATTTTCGACTGTTACATCTGAAATGGGTGGTAAAACAGCTATGGTGAATATGGGACTTTCTGTTATTCCACCGAGTTTACTTATTCCTGGAATATTTATTATGAGTGGTTTTGCAGCATTAACATTAGGTACTTCAACTGGTGCACAAGCCGCTTTTATTCCAGTAGGTGTTGCAGTAGCACAAGCCGCTGATTTAAGTGTTGCAGCAGCTGGTGCAGCTGTTATAGCAGGAGCTTACTTTGGTGATAACTTATCTATAATTTCTGATACTACAATTGCTGCAACTAATGGCGTAGGAGCTAAGATGAGAGATAAATTCAAAATGAACGTCCTTATTGCATTGCCTGCTGCCGTGATTACAGCTATTTTCTACGCTGTTGTTGGTGGTACAGGTAAAGTGGAGGGGGACTTAAGTTATAATTTTATCAACATTTTACCTTACTTATTTGTATTAATTGCTGCAATAGCTGGTTTAGATGTCATTCTTGTGCTTATTATCGGAATTGCTATGGCGGGCCTTCTAGGTATCGTACAAGGCCAATTAGGTATATTCCAGTTCACAAAAGCTATCGGCGATGGAATGGAAAGTATGTTTACTATCTTTTTAGTAGCCTTTTTAGTTTCAGGACTTGTCGCTTTAATTCGATATTATGGTGGTATAGATTGGATCATTAAAGCAATGAAAGCGAAAGCTAAAGGACGTAAAAGTGCAGAGTATGTAATCAGTTTAATGTCTGGTGTGCTCTCTGCAGCATTATCGCATAACACATTAGCAATTATTATTTCTGCACCAATTGCAAAAGAAATTGGTGATGAATACAAAGTTCCGCCAAAACGTATGGCAAGTTTATTAGATATATTTGCTTGTTGTGCATTAATGGTCTTACCGCATGATAGTGGAATGTTAATGGTAGAACAATACGGAGATGTATCTTACTTAGAAGTATTAAAATATTCATTTTATCCAGTAATATTTGTGATTTGTACTATAATAACAATTCAATTCGGGTTGTTAGATCGTGATAAAAATAAATCATAAAATTTTAGCTAAATTGCTAAAGGGTAATTATGACGTTTATTTAGCGAATAATAAGAGGTTGAGACGATTATATGTCTCAACCTCTTATTAAATATAGAGTCAAAGTTATTACTGCCAGTATTAATCACGCCAAGTTTCATCAGGGTGCTTCATATCAGATTTTCGCATTCTTGAAACGTACGGATTGCCTTGCACAGTAAAACGTAAAGGTTTATTTGTCCATTCACCTTTGTTAGGTATTCCTATACGCCCACTTGATTCAATTATTTTAGGATATCTTCTATTTTTAGTATCTATTTGTAAACGTCCTTCATTGATTTTAGAGCCGTCTAGATGTCTTGGAATATTGAATGCTTTAGTCCATTTTCCGGGACCATTTGTTAATTCAAATCCTAATTTGCCTCGATTGTGTGACATCGCTTCGATACCTTCTTCAGGTTCTACTGCTCTGATTAATACACCTTCAGGTTGACCGTCTAATTGGGTTACAAAATTAATGAGCAAGTGCGTATGCATAACGTGCGCGTATATAGTGCCGCCAGTTTTATATAATGATTCAACTTTGGGCGTTCGCTTGCCATTAAATCCATGCGCTGCACGATCTTTTTTTCCTACATAGGCCTCTGTTTCTACTATATAGCCAGTGTACGTTTGTAATTCGTCGTGATAGATTACACGCACCCCTAATAAGTCTTTGGCAATTGTGACAGTGTTTCGTTGTATAAAATCCATGAATTGCCCTCCAATATATAGTTTGTAAATTTAAATTTTTTCGATATTTTTTTAAAAAGTTGTAAAATTGTGTTACTACTAAGGTTGTATTTTGTTACACTATTTTATGATAAGGTTAATAGGTTTTTCATATGACCTATCAAAATCTAGTACAAAATAAATCTTATCTTAAACAAATGAAATTGAAAAGAGGGAGATTATGGAGAGGAAAATAGGTTTTGGACAAGCGCTTAAATTATATTGGAAAAACTATGTTAACTTTACTGGTCGGTCCCGTAGAAGCGAATATTGGTTTATGGTATTATGGCATATTATTTTCTTGTCGCCTGCAATTGTAATAGGATTTACAGGTCTTTTTATGCTTTTAGCAAGTGCTTCTGGGACTGCTGATTCTACAATAGGGCTAAGCGTGCTTTTATTACTATTAAGTATAATATATGCGTGTATTTATTCTATAGCTACGTTTATCCCGAACTGGGCCATATTAATAAGAAGGTTCCATGATACAGGTAGAACAATGGTCATGCCGTTAGTTTATTTGGGAATCTCATTGATTGCTAATGTGGTTAATTTTGTTATTGAGAAAAATGATCCGAATGAAACAAATATAATAACTAGTATTATTCTTATTGTCTTTGGATTGCTTAATCTAGGATTAGGTATTTATATGATTGTCATTGCATGTTTGGATAGTGAAAGAAAAACCAATAAATATGGCAGTAGTCATAAATATGGGCAACATATTCAATCTTCAGACCATACGCAAAGTAATCACTCAAATTCATTCAATACTGAGACTGTTCAAAATGATGACCGTCATTCACAACAATTTAAACATGATGTTAAGACATTTGATGAAAGTAAAAAGCAAGAAAACAAACAAGATGACTTTAAATATTAAAGTATAGTTAGTTATGTATTTGAATATAGAAATAAGGATAGGAGTCTGAGACATCCATTGATGTCTCAGACTCCTATCCTTATTATATAATACTAAAATTACTAATCAATATATGAAAGTTTGGGGTGTGTTTTACCTAATAAGTCATGTAATGACTTATATCTTTGGAATAGTAGTTCATATTGTTTTACTTTTTCTGGTTCTGGCTGTTTACGATAATATATAGGTTGCTTCATTTGTTGCACAGTTTCTTTTAATGATGCATATGCACCACCTACATTTGCACCTAACATTGCAGCTCCTAAAGCAGTAGCGTTGCTTGAATCAATGACTACAATTTCTTTATTAAGTATGTTTGCATAAATTTCAACTAAGAGATTGCTCTTAATTGGAATGCCACCAGCAGCATATACCGTGTGCACCGGAATATTATTATTTTCAAATTGTTGCATAATCATTTTAGTACCAAATGCAGTTGATTCGATATGGGCACGATAGATCATTTCATAAGGTGTCTGTAAAGTTAAGCCAAAAATACTTCCAGTTAAATGACTATCGCTCAAAATACTACGATTGCCGTTATGCCAATCAAGCACTGTAACATGTTGCTCGTCAATGGCTATTTCGCTAGCAAGTTTTTCTAAGTATTCAAAAATAGAAAGTCCTTGTTGTTCAGCTTGATCTACAATTGCTTTTGGTGCGAGTTCTGCAACGTAATTGAATAAATCACCCACTGCAGCTTGTCCAGCTTCATATGCATATAATCCAGGGATAATTGCATCTTTTACAGAACCAGTTATCGCAGGAATAGGTTGCTGTTTAGGGTCTAACATAAGGTGGCAAGTACTTGTCCCAATTACTGGCGTAAATTCACCTTGTTCGATTGCACCTACGCCTAATACACCTGAATGAGCATCAATGATATAAGGTGATATTTCAACATTGGCAGAGAGGCCCCACAATTGTTGATAAAATAAACTCAGATTACCGGCACTTTCACCGATATGTACTACAGGGGCTTCGCATTTGTTTTTTACAATTTCAGGTAGCTCTGGGTCTACAGCTTCAAAAAAATCATAATTAAAGCCATCTTTTTCATTATAAAAGCCTTTAAAGCCAATGCCACAATTTGAGCGAATATTTTTATCGGTAAGTAAACTTACAAGGTAATCGCCCGCTTCCATTATATAAGAAGTTTGGTTTAATATTTCGGGCGCTTTATGTTTAACTTCTAATATTTTTGGTATCATCCATTCACTGTTAACACTATGTCCGTAATAATCCAACCAGGATGGATTTATTTCATCGCTGACTTCTTTCATTTGTGTTGCTTCATCTTGTGCACCATGATGTTTCCATAATTTCACATAAGAATGTGGGTTATCTTGTAATTCAGGGTTAAGATGTAATGGTTTGAAGTCTTCGTCTAAGAACACAATTGTGCAGCTTGTAAAATCAATGCCGATACCAATAACAGAATCTAGTTTAATATTACTATCGTCTAATACATGTTTAACGCCTTCTTCTAAAATTGAAGTATAGTCTTCAGCATGTTGTAAAAAATAGTTATGTGGTAAGGGGTTACCGTTTAAAGATTCGGAGATGGTGCCATGTGAATATTCTTTTATATAGGTAGAGATAATTTCTCCATTAGATGTATCCACTAAAAACACTCTACCTGAAGCGGTGCCATAATCGATGCCGATACTATAAGTCATGTTGCTATGCCTCCTATTTTTTATTGGTGAACAATAAGTATGAAGTCCTTATTTAAGTTTATGATAGTGCTTACATTATTTAATGTAAAGCTAAGGACATTGTGAGTTTTATTGAGTGATACATTTTGTTGAAAATAAATGTTATACCTTTATAAAATTTAATATTTAAAATGTATGTGTAATAGAATAAATGGTATGATGTGACTAAAGTAATTTCAAAAGAGAGGGGCCCGTATGTCATGTCATTACTTATTGAACATGTCACGAAAAAATATAAAAATTTTACTGCTGTGAATGATATTTCACTTTCGCTAGAAAAAGGAAAAATGTTAGGTTTTTTAGGTAGAAACGGAGCAGGAAAGACAACAACCTTTAGAATGATTTTGGGGTTAACGCCAATTACAGAAGGAAAGATAACATATAATGATAAAGTAATTGATAGATCATTATATAATCGTATTGGTTATTTACCTGAAGAACGTGGTTTACATCCTAAGATGAAAGTGGAAGATGAATTGCGGTATTTGGCTACGTTAAAAGGCATGAAGTCAAGAGACATTACTGAAGCAATTGATTATTGGCTAAATCGATTTAACATTAAAGAAAATAGAGAAAAGAAAATTGAAGCTCTCTCTAAAGGTAATCAACAAAAAATTCAACTTTTAGCAAGCATGTTACACAAGCCGGAATTATTGATCTTAGATGAACCATTTAGTGGACTTGATCCTGTAAATGTGGAATTACTGAAATCTGCAGTTCAAGATTTAAATGATGAAGGAACAACAATTATTTACAGTTCACACCGTATGGAGCATGTCGAAGAACTTTGCGATAACGTCTGTATTTTAAATAAAGGGGAACTTGTTGTTTCAGGACCTATTGATGAAGTGAAATCAAATCATGGTCATAAACGTGTAGTTATTGAGACAGAACATCAAATGCTTGAAATCGATGCTATTACAGGGGTGATAGATGTAGAAAGAAATAAACGAGAAATTAAAGCGACCATTGAGTCAGAAATGATTGCGGAAAAAATTTATGATGTTGTTACGCGATATGGCTTTGTTAAACGTTTCCAAGTTGTAGAACCATCACTTAATGAAATCTTTATAGCAAAAGTAGGTGATATTCATGAATAAATTTTGGGCTACATTTTCGCTAACTTATAAAAATAAAGTGAAAGCTAAATCATTTATGATATTCACGGCTGTAGTGATAATTCTAATGCTTGGCGCATCAAATATTAATAAAATTATTGATTTATTTGATGATGGTCCAGATAAAGTTGGGGTAGTATCGTCTAATGATGAAATTTATAAAGTTATAAAGTCTCAGGGACATCAACTGGATGAAGGCGCGAAATTTAGTAAAGTATCTGAAAAACAGGCTAGATCACAAGTGGAAAGCGAAAAATTAGATAAAGCTTATATCATTAAATTAAATGATAATAGAAAGTTATCAGGTAAAATTTTAAGTAAAGATACTGTTTCAGAGCAAGATAAACAAAAATTAAAGGCAACACTATCGACGATTCAAACTCAATTGGTAGCTAATAGTCTAGATTTATCTGAAGGAGAACTAAAGCAATTACAAGCCCAAAGTGATGTCTCCTCGGAAGTAATTGCTAATAATGCTAAAAGTTCGAATCTAAGCGAAGCGCAAAAAGGTTTTAATACTGCAATCGTTTATCTTGGTATTATGCTCATGTTCTTCATTATATTTAATTACGCAAGTCAAGTTGCAATGGAAATTGCAACTGAGAAAACGTCACGTGTCATCGAAATGATTATCACAAGTGTATCGCCAGTAACCCATCTCTTTGCTAAAATGGCGGGGGTAATTGCAGTAGCATTAACACAAATTAGTATTTTTGTAATAGTAGGCGTGATATGCTTCTTAACGTTTGACATCAGTGGTATGTTACAAGGATTTAAAGTAGAACCCAATGAACTAACACTTCAATTAGCTATTGTAGGTTTTGTATCGTTGATTATAGGTATTTTTTCATATATAATTTTAGCCTCAATCCTCGGGTCAATTACGTCCCGTATTGAAGATATTAATCAGGCATTAATGCCTATGACATTAGTTAGTATGATTGCTTTCTATATCTCATTATTTAGTGTGATGAATCCAGATACATTGCTTGTGAAAATTGTGAGCTTTATTCCGCTTATGTCACCCTTTGTTATGTTTGTTAGAGCATCTACACCAGATGTTGCGACTTGGGAAATTGTGGTTAGTGTAGGCTTGTCAATCATAACGATATTTGTATTATTATGGATTGCAGTACGTAGTTATAAAGATACAATTTTAAGTTTTGATAAAGGTTTTGTGAGTTCGATGAAACGCATTTTTAATAAAAAGAATTAATAAAATAAAATAAGAAGCTAGAGCATAAAATGTTCTAGCTTCTTAAATTTATTTATCCGTATCTAGTAGCTTTAACTCAGATAATATTGAAATAATCGAAAATACATGAAAAAATAGTGAAAAATAGAAAAAACTATAACAATTTTCAATATTGTTTGATAAAATTCAACAATAGTATAGCTAATTATTTGTATAAATTGTTACAATATAAGAGACTTATGTTATAGATGCGAAATTTTTTATATACATACCAATTGATAACTTAATATATTTAACTGGTTGTTTAAATCATAATTTATGGTTGAGGGAAGCGTGAATTATGAAAGAAGGCATACAGTCAAATAGCGCAATGATTAAAGGGTGTGTAACAGTATAGTTTGACTATAAGCGATTTTAGTTATTATTTTCGTAATAGTCCTATATACAATGAAGTCTTTAAATTGCCAAATAATACACTTGATGCCCTCAAGTTTTGCAATTTTTAGCTTGCATTTGAAATTGATGTTTTATTCATGACAACACCTATCGCTATTAAACGAACTGTGATGGGTTTGAAAGGGAGTAATTGAGGATGTTTGCAAAAGTAGAAAGTCAAAGTAATGGTATTGATTTGATTAAAATTGATAATGAAGACACGAAAATAGTTTTCACAAACTATGGTGCCAGAATTGTTTCATGGAAGTATGACGATAACAATATTGTGCTAGGTAATGTAGTTGAAGCAGATGAGTTTTATATTGAAAACCCTTATAACTTTGGTGCTACTGTTGGAAGATACGGTGGTAGAATTGCAAATGCAACATTTGAACTAGATGGTAACAAATACAATCTTGAAGCCAATAACGGCCCCCACAATATTCACGGAGGTCCAAAGGGTTTAGATAAACGCTTTTTTGATTACAAAATTGAAGAGCAAGTTGGCCAAGTTAAAGTGATTTTTACTACAGTTATAAAAAGTGAAGACGACTACTTTCCAGGAGATATAGATTTAGAAGTCGTTCACACTTATGATGTTGATCATAAATGGACGATTGAATACAGAGCTATATCTAATAAGAAAACGTTGTTTAATCCTATGAATCATGTATACTTCAATCTTAATAGAGACAACAATGTTATTGATAATCATAGTATTTCAAGCTCTAAATTAGATATGTATACATTGGATGAAGATAATATTGTAGAGAAGAAAGAGCCGATTGACTTAGTAGATATATTTAATGAACAAAACATCCAATTTAAGGATATTTTTAATAGTGAAGATGCATTAGTTAAAGAACAAATGGAACGTTTTGGTGGCGTAGACCATCCGTTCGATATAGGTGGCAATGAGATGACCGTAGAGAACAAACATTTTTTGCTAACTGTTAAAACAGACATGCCTAATATTGTTATATTCACATTTAATGATACAACAGGTTGGCAAAGTGACTTCAATATTTATAAAGCGCACTCTGGCTTTACTTTAGAAACGCAATGTATTCCGAATGATATCAATTTATTTGGAGATAGAGCGCCATCTATATTAGAGGCGAATCAGCCATATTACTCTAAAACATCATATAAAATTTCAGAGAAATGATATAGTTTACGATGAGTCGTGATTGGTATATTAAGGTATTTTACCTTAGTCTATAAATCAGAAATAGGGAGTGAGTGTTAGAAATCAAATGTTATATTTGATTTCCGGCCCGCTCCCTTAATTATTTTTTAGCTTTTTCAGCTCGTGTTAAAAATCTTTCTAGTTTTGATATTCTTTCTTCTGTTAAATATGGGTTTTTTAAAGCATATGTTAAGCGCTCAATATTTTTATTATCAATATAATAGATTTGATTTAAGTCAAAAACTGAAAGTAATGTTTCGTTATTGGCTTGTTTAATTAACTCTAAATTTGAATCTTCTTGAACATAACCTTCTTTTAAAACTCTAAAATAAAAACCAGTTTTTCCAGAAGTGGACATACGCTTAATTAAATTGGGAATTTTATACTTTTCTTGAATTTTCCAACATGGCTCTCTAATCTCTGAAACTTCTAAGACCGCATTGCCTAATTTGAATTGGTCTCCAAAATGTACATCTTTTTCGTCCAAATCAGAGACAGTGATATTTTCGCCAAACATCGCATATTCTGGAAGTACTGACACATCTTGTTCCCACAGTGAATAATTTTTCTTACTGTAAAGACAAACAGCTTTATTAGGCCCACCGTGATCTTTATATTCTTGTTCATCTTCAACGAATCCAGTCTTTGATAGCCACATGCTACCGGCAAATTTCTTTTTATTTAAAGCTGAGCGCATTGGTCGTTTAGTACTATAAGGTAAATCTTCAACTTTACCTGTTGAGATAGCTTCTAAAGTATAAATCATCATTTTGTACCTCCAGATAGTTAATAACTATAATTTTAAAACAATATAATGAATATGCAAGTAAAGATATAATTTACTCTAGAAAATGGTTTTTGAACTATGTATTTTAATGAATCTCATGTACAATAAGGATAAAAGTACAGTATAAAAAGGGGAAGCATTATGGATAAGAAACAGTTGAAAATAAGTACATTTAATGATGCATTAGACCAAATCAAAGACGGTATGGTTGTTGGAATTGGCTCTGGATCAACAATTGAATTGCTTGTCCCAAAAATTGCAGAGAAACTGGAACAAGAACAAATTAATATAACTGGTGTTTGTACCTCCAATAAAACAGCATTAATTGCGAAAGAATTGGGAATACATGTGGTTGATGTTAATGATGTCGAAGTAATTGATATTGCTATTGATGGCGCTGATGAGATTGATAACAACCTGAATTTGATTAAAGGTGGCGGCGGCGCTTTATTTAGGGAAAAAGTCATTGATGCCATGGCTGATAGATTTATCGTTTTAGCGGATGATAGTAAATGTGTGGATTATCTTGGACAAACGTTTAAATTACCTGTTGAAGTTGATAAATTTAATTGGTTGCTCGTGTCTAAAAAAATAAAAGCATATGATAATTTAAAGGTCATACGTCGCATGGTAGATGATGTACCATTTATTACAGACAATGGTAATTATATATTGGATGTTGATTTAAATGAAAATATAGAATCTGCCGAAATGCACGAATATTTAATACATCTCGTAGGCGTTTTAGAAACAGGGTATTTCTTAGATGTTGCAGATCAAGCAATTATTGGAACGAAAGCTGGAGTTAAAATTATTAATAAATAATTTTTGTCTCTCACTTCACTTAGTTTTAATAATAATAAAGATTAAAATTGTTCGTGTACTTAATGCTTGATTAAAGATGGTCATAATATATAAAAACAAGAGCTAAGACATTAATGTCTTAGCTCTTGTTTTTATATATTAACGACGATGACCACGTTTACTCTTTAAATCAAATGGTGAGCGTTGGTTACTGTTGTCATTGTCGCTTGGGTTGTCATCTTGTGCTTTAGTCTCTTGCACATTCGTGTCATGTTGACGCAGTGATGCATCTTTAGAGTTTGGGTGTGCTTTTTCTGTTGATGCTTCAACAGCACTATTAGTATGACCATTTTTATTATTATTATCTTCTTGTGGTTCGTTATGATGTGCCATTGCATCAGATTCTCTTGAATCAGAAGAAGGTGTATTTTCTTTAATGATATTAGCATGGCTATTATCTTCTTCTGTATCAATTGTGTTCTCTTCTGTATAGTTAGAATCTGCTGTTGTGTCATCGTTAGTATGATTTTGTACTGCTGTTGTCGAACCGTGTGCCACGGAGTCGTCTGAGATTGATTGTTGCTGATTGTTCTCATTTTGATTAATCTCATTTACAGTAGTAGAGTTATCATCTTGATGTTCTCTATCCTTAACGTCATCAGTATGATTTTGATTATCTTCATTAACATGATCAAGGTAATTGTTTTCTTCAACTTCATCTAAGTTTCGTTTCGTGAAGAAATAAAGAATTACACGGATGATTAGATTAATTAAAATGTATACAACTGCTACCGCAACTGTAGACAATGCAATTACTTTCATAGCAAAAACTTCACCTAATTCTTCATTAAATAAGAAGACAAGGCCAAATGACATTGACGCATGGAAAATTGTTGCGATATAAACTGTACGTCCTTTTGTAGCACGAATCAATTCCCCAGCAATCATTGAAAAGGCAAACGAGTAAAGGAAACTATAAATTGCATAATCAAAACTAAAGGCAATATTAACGTTCCATATAGAATACATAAAACCAACGATAATAGAGGCGAAAAATGTATTCATTTTGTTTTCAACGATATTTTGTAAGTATGAACGGAAACCAAGTTCCACAAAGAATGCCATTACAATTTGTCCAATTATGATAGAAAGAATTGAAACAGACAAGTCTTTTGTTTGTAATAGAACAAAACTATCAGCAAAGATGTTAAAACTTACCATAGCAATGATAAAAATAAGTAATGGTAACACAAGTGCTAAAATGACACGTTCGATTACTTTTAAATCAATAGTGAGTTTTAAGCTCGCTAATTGCGTACGCTTTTGTTTGAAAACGATAAGACAAATTATAGTAGCAATTAATGGCGCTAAGGTACTCATGTCAAAGACAAAGCTCTTAAATGGTACTGTACTTTGAAAATCTTTAAGTATAATCGGTAATGCATAGGCTATAATGAAGAAAATAAATATCATCATTGCCCATTGAAAACCAGGTATACGTTTTGTATTCATTATGTAACCTCCAATAGGGTTTCGGAAAATCATTCGTTCTTAATTATACATATTTATAGTCGAGAAATAAATTAAATTAAAGATTTATCATTGAAATGTAATAGTTTTACATTATCTAACATCTAATTGAAATAATTTTTGACAAATTTTTAAATTATCATGTGGGCAATTGGGTAAAGATAATTATAAATTGAATTGGTTAAAATGTAAGCGTATACTTTAAGTGGTAGTTAAGTAATTAAAGGAGGAGAATTATGTATAAACTAGCACAACGTGATCTTTGGACAGGCAGAATAGATAGTGAAACAGATGAATCGCAATTTAGACATTTTCAAACGATACAGTTTCGCAATATTGAGGACGACTACAATGAAACACGTCAAGGTGTAGGTTTATTAGGCTATGCAGTAGATAAAGGGGTCGAACTTAATAAAGGCAGAACAGGTGCTAAAGATGGGCCTGATGCAATTAAAAAAGTGTTTGCTAATTTACCAGTAGCTAGAAAATGTAACGTATATGATTATGGTAATGTAGAACATGACCATCAAACTTTAGAAGAAACACAAGAAGAGTACGCCCATTTCGTAGCCAAATCGATTAAAAGACATAAGCAAACATTCCTGCTAGGGGGTGGGCATGATATCGCATATGCGCAGTATTTGGGAACACGTGAAGCTTATCCAGAAGCATCGATTGGTGTTATCAATATAGACGCTCATTTTGATACGAGAGAAGCAGAAGGTTCCACATCTGGTACAAGCTTTAGGCAAATATTAGAACAGGACGAAAATGTTGATTATCTTGTATTAGGTATCCAACAAGGCGGTAATACACAAGCATTATTTGATTATGCTGAAACTAAAGGTATCGGTTATGTTTATTCGGAAGAATTACTGCATCAAATCTCTCCTCCAATTAAGGATAAAGTAGAACGTTTTATTCATGATCATGATGTCATCATGTTTACGATATGTATGGATGTTATCGATAGTGCATTTGCACCAGGTGTAAGTGCTAACGGTGTTCTAGGCTTATTTCCACATGTTGTACTCGAACTATCAAAACGTATTATACCGAATGAAAAAGTTTCAACAATAAGCATTGCTGAAACTAATCCTAAATATGATGTCGATAATAGAACAGCCAAATTATCAGCAAATTTCTTCCACCATTTTATTCTTTAAAATTCCAATAGTTTATACATTGGTCAATGAAAGAAAGCACGCGTTCAGAGTGCTTTCTTTTTTTTAGATAATTGATGTAAATAGAGCGACTTAACATCGGACGAATATCTATTGCATCTAAGTCTCGTGCGTTAAAAGATTGATAATAAACGCGTGGAATAATTGCATAGCCCAATCCTCTATGGACAAAGTTGGTTGCCGCTTCGAAGCGATCAGCTTCAATAACTATATTTGGATGCATATTCATTCGGTTAAAATAGTCATCAAGATGTTTACGCACTTGGGAACCTTTCGTAGGCAAAATAAGCGGTAAAGACGTAATTGATGTCGTTCGTTTATATGGAAATGCATTTTTTGGTGTGATTAATACATAAGACTCTTCATACAATGGTATGGAAGTTATATCTTCATGAATGATTTGCTCGTTTGTGAAAGCGAGATGATTTTCGAAATTAATAAGTAATTCTATAATCTTAGTCTGATCATGAATTTCTGAAATTAGATAAGTCTGGTCTGCGTTGTGCTTTTTATGTGTTGCCAATACTTGAGAAATCCATTGATTTGTAGATTCTAAAATAGAGATTTTGATTTTAGGCACATGTCCCATATTGAGATCATACATTTTCTCAATTGTTTGATGATAATTTTGTATGAGTTGTAAAGCATAGTTATAAAAATGGATACCTTTTTCGGTGATTTTAATATCTTTAGTAGTTCGCGTAAATAAATCATAACCTAAGTCTGATTCCATCTTTTTTATCGTAGTAGTCAGTGATGGCTGACTAATATGTAAAAAATTAGCTGCTTTCGTAAAGCTATTGTATTTTACTACTGCTACAAAATATTCTAATTGAACAATCTTCATATCTTAAACACCTCTAAAATTTTATTTATAGTTTTAAGTTATTAATAATTAGTTTATTTATATTGGTAGTCTATATAATAACATACTATACTGTGAAATATAGAGGGAGGCGTACTTTCATGTAAGGGGCGTGAAGTACATGTGGAAATTTTTCGTTTATAGTCTTATTGGTATTATATTTTTCTTTGTACCAATTACTATTAGCGGTCAATCAACGATTATGATTGATCATATCGTACAGTGGATATCGAAATTGCTTAATCCAATTTTACCGTACTATGTATTGATTTTAATATTGATTGGAGCAGCACATCCATTTATCAATAAGAAATGGAATAAGTCTAAAACAGATATAGTCTTTAGTTTATTTAAAGTCATAGGGGTATTTATTGCTTTTATGGTGGTATTTGATTTTGGGCCTGATTTTGTATTAACAGAAAGTATTGGACCATTTTTATATGAGAAGTTGGCAATACCTTTAAGCGTATTAATTCCTATAGGTGCAATATTCTTATCCTTTTTAATAGGATTTGGATTACTGGAATTTATTGGTGTTATTTGTAGACCGATAATGAGACCTATTTTTAAAACTCCAGGAAAATCAGCTGTAGATGCTGTTGCTTCGTTTGTAGGTAGCTATTCGATAGGTTTATTAATTACAAATAAAGTATATAAAGATGGGGGATATACGCACAAAGAGGCAGTAGTAGTTGCAACTGGGTTCTCGACGGTATCTGCTACTTTTATGATTATCGTAGCAAATACATTAGGTATTATAGAATACTGGAACCTTTATTTTTGGTTTACTTTAGCAGTGACATTTATTGTGACTGCAATAACGGTACAAATCCCACCTATAAGAACAGAAAAGACAACGACGTATCAAGACCAACCGTACAAAGAAGAAATTCGTAGAGATATGCCATTATTAAAAGAATCATGGTTAGAAGCTAAGATAGCTGTCAAAAATTCGAAAACTTTGATAGAAAATGTAATAGAGAATTTGCGTGACGGTGTAGTAATGACGATTGCTATTTTACCATCTATCATGTCGATAGGATTTTTAGGATTAATCATCGCGGAATATACACCAATTATTGAATATATTTCTTACATTTTTTATCCGATTATAAGTATATTTCCTGTAAGTGACGTTGCGGTTTTAGCACAATCTTCAACAATCTCTATAGTAGAGATGTTATTGCCAGCAGCAATAGCTCAAAGTGCAGATTTAGCGACAAGATTTACAGTGGCAGTCATGAGTGTTTCAGCCATTATATTCTTTTCAAGTGTAGTGCCAGTAATTCTATCGACGGAAGTTAAAATATCAGTCGGTAAACTAGTAATAATATGGTTTGAAAGAGTGATATTCACATTGCTTATTACTATTCCATTTGCATTATGGATATTTTAAACAAAGGAAAATTTTATTAAATTAAGGAGTGACTTTCATGAGAAAAATAGTAGCAAAAAAAGGTTTAGATATTGAGTGTAAAGGTTGGGAACAAGAAGCGGTTTTAAGAATGTTATATAACAACCTTGATCCTGAAGTAGCTGAACGTCCAGAAGACTTGGTAGTATACGGCGGTATAGGAAAAGCAGCTAGAAATTGGGAAGCATTTGAAGCTATTGAAGACACATTACGTTCATTAGAATCAGATGAAACAATGTTAGTACAATCAGGTAAACCTGTTGCTGTATTTAAAACACATGAAGAAGCGCCACGTGTATTAATTTCTAACTCGGTATTAGTTCCAGAATGGGCAAATTGGGATCACTTTAACGAATTAGATAAAAAAGGATTAATGATGTATGGACAAATGACGGCAGGCAGTTGGATTTATATTGGTTCTCAAGGTATAGTTCAAGGCACTTATGAAACATTTGGTGAACTTGCCAATCAACATTTTGATGGTAAATTGAACGGTACAGTAACACTAACTGCTGGATTAGGGGGTATGGGTGGTGCACAACCACTTGCAGTTACAATGAACGGTGGTGTTGTAATTGGCGTAGATGTTGATGAAACACGTATTGATAAGCGTATAGAAACACGTTATTGTGATGTGAAAACACATGATTTAGATGAAGCGTTACGTTTAGCTGAAGAAGCACGTGATAAAGGTGAACCACTTTCTATTGGTTTAGTAGGTAATGCCGTCGATACACATAAAGCCATTTTAGATAAAGGTTTTAAAATTGATATCGTAACGGACCAAACAAGTGCCCATGATCCACTAAATGGTTATGTACCACAGGGGTATTCGTTGGAAGAAGCCCAAGCAATTCGTGATAAAGATCCAAAACAATATGTTAAAGAAGCTCAATCTTCTATGAGAAAACATGTTGAATATATGCTTGAATTCCAAAAAAATGGTGCTGTTGCATTTGACTATGGTAATAATATTAGACAAGTGGCATTTAATGATGGATTAGAAAATGCATTTGATTTCCCTGGATTTGTACCTGCGTATATTCGCCCGTTATTCTGTGAAGGTAAAGGTCCTTTCCGCTTTGCAGCTTTAAGTGGAGATCCTAAAGATATTGAGCGTGCTGATGAGGAAATGAGAAAAATCTTCCCAGACAATGAAAAATTAATTCGTTGGTTAGATTTAGCTCAAGATAAAATAGCATTCCAAGGCTTACCATCACGTATTGCTTGGTTAGGATACGAAGAACGTGCCAAAATGGGATTAGCGCTAAATAAATTAGTACGTGACGGTGAAATTTCTGCACCAATTGTTATTGGACGTGACCATTTAGACTCAGGGTCTGTTGCAAGCCCAAACAGAGAAACTGAAGGAATGAAAGACGGCTCTGATGCTGTTGGTGATTGGGCAATCTTAAATGCATTAATCAATACTGCAGCAGGTGGTTCATGGATTTCATTCCATCACGGTGGTGGTGTTGGTATGGGTTATTCGTTACATGCTGGTATGGTTGTTGTTGCAGATGGTTCTGAACGCGCAGATAAACGTTTAGGACGTGTACTTACTACGGATCCGGGTATGGGTGTAGTGAGACATGCTGATGCTGGATATGAATCTGCAATTGAAGTTGCAAAAGAAAAAGGCATAAAAATCCCAATGATTACAGGTAAAGGAGACAAATAATGAACGATTTAATCATTCAAAACATAAAAGAACTTATTTTACCAAAATCAACTGAACGTCCATTAAAAGGAAAAGAATTAGATGAGCTAAATATCATTGAAAACGGAACTGTCGTTGTAAAAGATGGCAAAATAGTTTATGCAGGTAATCATACTGATGATTATGAAGCGCATGAAATTATTGATGCAACAGGAAAAGTAGTTTCACCGGCACTTGTTGAAGCTCATACACATCTTGTGCACGGAGGATCACGTGAACATGAAATGTCACTTAAAAGGCAAGGTGTTTCATATTTAGAAATTCTTGAACAAGGTGGAGGTATTTTATCTACTGTTGAAGCGACTCGCAAGGCTACTGAAGACGAATTGTTTGAAAAGGCAGAGAAGAATCTGTTAACTATGATTGAGCATGGCGTGTTAGCTGTAGAAAGTAAGAGTGGATATGGTTTAGATAAAGAAAACGAACTGAAACAGTTACGCGTATCTAATCGTTTAGCAGATAAATACAATTTAGATATGAAGCATACTTTCCTAGGACCTCATGCAGTTCCTAAAGATGCGCAATCAAATCAAGCATTCTTGGAAGAAATGATTGATTTGTTACCTGAAGTTAAACCGTACGCAGATTTTGCTGATATATTTTGTGAGACAGGTGTATTTACTATCGAGGAATCAAGAAAATATATGCAAGCTGCTAAAGCATTAGGATTTGATGTGAAAATACATGCTGACGAAATCGATCCATTAGGTGGACTCGAGTTAGCTATTGATGAAGGTGCAATTTCTGCAGATCATCTTGTTGCTTCAAGTACAGAAGGTAAAGCAAAATTAAAACAAAGTGATACTGTAGCTGTATTACTTCCGGGAACAACATTTTATTTAGGTAAAGAAACATATGCAGATGCAAGAGGCATGCTAGATAATGATGGCGCGATTGCAATTGCAACAGATTTTAACCCTGGTAGTTGTGTTACCAACAATTTACAACTTGTAATGTCTATTGCTGCGCTAAAATTAAAACTATCACCAAATGAAATTTGGAATGCGGTAACGGTAAATGCTGCAAAAGCAATAGATTTAGATGCTGGAACAATTAATGAAGGAGATAGAGCAAATATTGTAATTTGGGATGCACCTAACCATGAATATATCCCGTATCATTACGGTATTAACCATGCAGAAACAGTAATTAAAGATGGCAAAGTATTAGTAGATAATAAAATTCAATTAAAAGGTTAATATAATTTTTCTATCAGTCTGGGATATCTTTTGATGTCCCAGATTTTTTAGGACCACTTCTCAATTTATTGAGTTAGTGGTTCTTACACATGAGCAAGCGCTCAGGCGGTCCAAGTCCACTTCTCTAAAGAACCACTTCTTAATTTATTAAGATAGTGGTTCTTACACATGAGTTTTACTCAGGTGCTCCGCTTTTGAAATTGAAGCGGTTCTTACACATGAGTATATACTCATGCGTTCCACTTAAGAAAGATAGTGGTTCTTACACATGAGCAAGCGCTCAGGTGTTGATAATTTTATATTTTGATAAACAGAATTGATAAAATATTTCGACAATTATGATACCATGTGACAAGAGGAACATATGGAGGTGACATTCGGCGTGACACGAACTGATTATATCAAACAATGGCAAGGTAATATCATTCCGAATGTACTATCTGGTATATTAATAGCGCTCGCACTTTTGCCAGGTGCTATCGCATTTTCTTTTATCGCAGGCGTGAGCCCAATAATAGGTATGTTGAGTACTGGATTAATGATGATTGTCATTAGTTTCACAGGCAATAGAAATTTAATGGTTTCAGCGCCAAGTAGTGGTGTCTCTTTAGTTGTAGCACCACTTATGGCTAGTCATGGCATACAAGCAGTGATTTTAGCTACAATTTTTATGGGATTAATCCAAATTATATTTGGTTACTGTCATACAAATAAACTATTAGATTATATTCCTACAGGCGTTGTCATAGGATTTATGAATGCACTTGGAGTACTACTATTCACATCTCAGCTTGATAATATATTTCAAATTTCTAATACTACTTATGTTTTTGTGTTAATTTCATTTTTAATTATTTGGTTGGCGCAAAGATATATAAAATTCATACCTGCACCTTTAGTTTCAATTATTGTCTTAACCTTTGCTGCTTGGTTAATTAAACCAGATATACAATATGTTCATAATTTAGCCTCTATACATGTACATTTGACAACTATTAGTTTACCTAAAATGATGTATGATTTAGAGAATACATTTATTATTTTTATTTATGGATTAACAATGGCTATTGTTGCTGTTGTACAAACAACCTTAACTGCACGAATGATGGACGTTGTGACGGATACGCCTAGTGATAAAAACAAAGAGTCAATTGGTCAAGGTATTGCAAACTTTATTGTAGGATTGTTTGGTGGATATGGTGGTAGCGCATTAGTGGGACAATCAAAATTTAATTTAAGTATGGGAGCAACATCGAGAGTTTCAACTTTGATTACTGGCAGCTTTCTACTTTTTAGTTTATTTGTATTTGGAAGTATTATTGGTCAGATACCTATGGCGGTATTAGCGACCGTATTAATAACGATATCTTTAAATACATTTGATAGAAGAACTGTATCATTTGTTAAAAAAGCACCGATTTTTAATGGTTGTATAGTAATACTAACGATGGCGATTATATTAATAACGAATAATTTGGCTGCGGGTGTAGTGATTGTAACAATTTGTTACTACCTCATTTTGCACTTAAAAAATAAGAAAGGGTGTGACATATAATGCCACAATATGAAGATTACATAAATTGGAGAAGAACTTTTCACCAGTATCCAGAATTATCAGATGCAGAATATGAGACAACAAAAAGATTAAGAAGAATTTTAGAATCATATGAGATTACAATCTTAGACCTACCATTAGAAACTGGCTTAGTAGCAGAGGTTGGTCAAGGTGAACATTTTGTAGCAGTTCGAACAGACATAGATGCTCTGCCTATTAAAGAGCAAGTTGTACATGAATTTACATCCACTAATGAAGGTATGATGCACGCTTGTGGACATGATATTCATATGGCAAGCATACTTGCAGTAGCGACAAAATTGAAAGAAATTGAATCGCAATTAACTGGGCGCGTACGCATTATATTCCAACCTGCTGAAGAACTAGGTTATGGAGCATATCATATTACTGATACAGGTGCGATAGAAGGTGCTAAAGCAGTATTAGGTTATCATAATTACCCTACATTAGACATTGGTGAATTTGCAGTAAAATCAGGAGTTATTACTTCTTCTGTAGATCGATTTGAATTTAAAATTAAAGGTGTAGGAGCACATGCTGCCAAACCTGAACAAGGTAATGATCCAGTTATTGTATTAGGACAATTAATTAATAGCGTGCAGTCTATTGTTAGTAGAAACTTATCAGCATTTGATAATGGAGTCGTTACTATTGGTGAAGTGTCTAGTGGTAATACATGGAATGTGATTGCCGATGAAGCCTATGTTCAAGGTACAGTGAGAAGTTTTGACGAAGAGAAACGTAATTATATCGAAGAACGCTTGCGTGCAATTGGAAGTGGCCTTTCAGAAGCATTTGGTGTTGAAATTGAAACGTTATATCATCGTTTACCAGGTGCGGTTGTTAATGATGAAAAATTAACAGAAGACGCAATAGAGATTGCTAAAGAGGTTGGTTATAATGTGAGTATTATGGATCAACCATTAACGATTGGAGAAGATTTTTCTGGTTTCTCAAATAAATATCCAAGTGTATTTGTGTTTATTGGTTCTAATAGTGAATATGATCTGCATCATCCTAAATATGATCCAGATGAGCGTATATTAGAACAAGTACCTGAGTATTTCTTAAGTTTTATACAAAAACTTTTAAACGAGCAATCTAAATAGAATCTTTGAATGATGTATTAAAACTTTAAAAATTAGGGTATGCATAAGCATATTCTTTAAAATAAGGAGTGTTTGCATATGCCAGGACAAGATCCTAGAACAAAATTCTCAAGTGAAGATTTCCCGAAACAAGAACAAGACGTTCCAGGTTTACAGGATAAATTAGACCCTAAGCCTGATTGTGGTGAAACAACTTATATCGGTTATGGGCGTTTAAAAGATTATAAAATGTTAGTTACTGGTGGGGATTCTGCTATCGGTAGAGCTGCTGCCATAGCGTATGCTAAAGAAGGAGCAGATGTGGCAATTAATTACTTACCTGCTGAGCAAGTGGACGCTGAAGAAGTACAACAAGTGATTGAAGCAGCAGGACGTAAAGCTGTATTAATCCCAGGCGATATACGCGATGAACAATTTAACTATGATTTAGTTGAAACAGCTTATAACAAACTTGGTGGATTAGATAATGTAACAATTGTAGCAGGACACCAACAATATAGAAACAACCTTAAAGGCTTTGATACTGAATCATTTACTGAGACATTCGAAACAAATGTTTATCCTATTTTTTGGTCAGTTCAAAAAGCAATTGATTATTTAGAACCTGGCGCAACGATTACACTGACTTCATCTGTACAAGGTTATAATCCGAGCCCTATCTTACATGATTATGCCGCTTCCAAAGCAGCTATCATTTCACTTACCAAGAGCTTATCTGAAGAATTAGGTAGCAAGGGAATCCGTGTAAATTGTGTAGCACCAGGTCCATTCTGGTCACCACTCCAAATTTCTGGTGGACAGCCCCAATCTAAAATTCCGACTTTTGGCCAAAAAGAAGTGCTAGGTAGAGCAGGGCAACCGGTTGAACTTTCGGGCGTGTATGTACATTTAGCAGCTGAGGAATCAAGTTATACTACAGGCCAAGTTTATGGCGTGACAGGTGGTACTCAATTAGATTAGAATTGATGAAGTAACGAGGCAGCAATTTAATTTAACTATTAGTGTTTCAATGTCTCGGTGATACAAAGCATAAGGAGGGAAGGATATATTGATATCCTTCCTCCTTATTTTTGAAAGGTAAGGTAATCATTTATGAAAAAATTTAAAGCAGATGCTTTAACCAAAAAACAAAATTATAAATTATTAAGTGGTAGTGTGGTACCTAGACCTATCGCATTTGTTACTTCTCAAGATAAAGATGGGCATTTAAATGCAGCGCCGTTTAGCTTTTTTAATGTTGTTAATAGTGCACCACCAATGATTATGATTTCTACAGGTCGTTCTGCAGGGAAGCGGAAAGACACTTCTTTAAATATTGAGGAAACGGAATCATTTGTAGTACATATTACAGATGAAGCTACAGTCGAACAAATCAACCATACAGCAGCCCCTTTGGCCCGTAACCAAAATGAATTAGAAAGAACAAGTCTTAATTGTGTTGACTCTGAATTAGTTGCAGTACCTGGTATCGAACAAGCTAAAATTCGAATGGAATGTAAGTTAGATAGAATTATTCCGTTAGGTGACTCTCAAGAAGGATCTGATTTAATTATAGGTGAAGTAGTTATGTTTCATATTGATGAATCAGTTTATTTTGAAGATAGTAAAATAGATGTTGACGCACTTAGTGCTGTAGCTCGTTTAGCTGGTAATGATTATGCTTCTTTAGGTAATAAATTTACTATTGAACGTCCTATGAAGTAAATATAAAGCGATTAAATAAATAACATAAGCTCTATTGAAATAATAGATGTTGAAGGGATTAGATAATGAAATCGTTTGTTAAATTGTTTTCTGTTCAATTCCATATTTGACGAATTACAATTAATACTGTACTGTAATAAAATAAAATAATAACTTATCAAGAGAAGTGTAGGGACTGGCCCGATGATACTTCGGCAACATGATGATGCGTGTGCCAAATCCAGTAGCATAATTCATGCTAGAAGATAAGAATGAATCAAGTTTACTCTTTCTTCTTAATTTAGAAAGAGTTTTTTTATTTTTAGGACTTACAAATAACAGAAGGTTGAGTTCTGTTTTAATATTTAGGAAAGTTGGTTATGTATGGAGGAGACAAAAAAAGGTAACGCATGGGCCTTGATACCTTTAATCGTATTTGTTGGTATGTTCTTAGGTGTGGGTATTAGTACAGGCGACTTTACTACGATGCCACTGAATGTAGCTATATTAGTAGCTTCTATTGTTGGATTAGCGTTAAATAGAAAAGAATCATTTCATAAAAAAGTTGAAGTTTTTACAAAAGGTGCAGGACATTCCAATATTATTTTAATGATGTTAATTTTCTTATTAGCAGGCGCCTTTTCTCAAACGACTGAAGATATGGGTGGCGTGCAGTCGACGGTTAACTTAGGGTTATCATTAATACCAGAAAATTTAATTATCGTCGGACTATTTATAATATGTATGTTTGTATCTTTATCAATGGGTACGTCTGTAGGGACGGTAGCTGCTATAGCACCAGTTGGTTTTGGTTTAAGTCAGGCTACAGATGTTTCGGCAGCTATCACAATGGCTACTGTTGTTGGTGGAGCTATGTTTGGTGATAACTTATCAATGATTTCTGATACTACGATAGCTGCAGTACGTACTCAGAAAACGAAAATGAGTGATAAATTTAAGGTGAACATAAAGATTGTTTTGCCTGGCGCGATATTTACTATTATTGTTCTTTGGTTTTTAACAAATGGTGCACATATAGATGCAAATAAAAGTTATGATTATGACCTTATTAAAGTAATTCCATACTTATTTGTGCTTATTTTAGCATTAATAGGTGTAAATGTAGTTATCGTATTAATCGGTGGCATTGTACTTTCTGCAATTATCGGATTAATCTACGGTTCATTTAGTTGGACAGGTTTATTAAGTTCTATATCTAAAGGTATTATCGGTATGGAAGATATAGCGATTATTGCATTGCTCATTGGTGGTTTAGTAGCTTTGATTCAACATAATGGTGGTATTACTTGGCTATTAAATTTTGTGCGCAGTAAAGTGAAATCTAAACGTGGTGCAGAATTAGGTATTGCTGGCTTAGTCAGTGTTGCAGATATATCAACAGCAAATAATACTATTTCTATATTAATGGCAGGACCATTAGCAAAAGATATTTCAGAGGAATATGATGTGGATCCGCGTAAATCAGCTAGTATTTTAGATATGTTTGCGAGTTGTTTCCAAGGAATGCTGCCATATAGTCCTCAATTGATTGCTGCTGCAGGTGTGGCGTCTATATCTCCATTTGAATTAGTGCCTTACTCAATTTATCCAATGATACTAGGCGTTTGTGGACTTGTAGCAATTTTCTTTAGGTTACCTAGATTAGATAAAAAGTAATTAAGATACATTGCAATATCAAGTTGGGCAATGATTTTTAAGTTCTAAATAGAGTAGTGGAGTTATATGTTAATAAACATGATTAGATAACAGTTGAAAATTGTTGATATTCATTGTGTTATTTAATAGCAATAGACTATAATCTAGATTAAATTTGAGTCCGGGATGTACGAATGTCCCGGGCTCATTCGCTATTTTAAATAAGCAGTATGTTAACAGAATATGCTAAGATAAATGTGAAGTTTATTTGGTATAATATTCAATGAAAATGAAAGTTTTGACGTTTCCTGACTAATAGCGATAAAATGAGGTTGTTAAAGCTTTATAAATATTAAAGAACATCACTATATTTACTTGATAATTGTTTAGAAGTATAGTGTAATGCGTTAGAATAGTAATAAGAGTGAAAGTAGGTGAACAATCGATCGTGGGAAAATACAATGTAGAAAATGAGAATGTTGAAATTCGTCTTGAAAGGTTATTTAAAGTAGAACCTGAATTATTATACCAAGCTTGGACAGACCAACGTTTTCTTAAACAATGGTTTATGACAACTGAAAGAACAAATAAAACTATTGAAGTAGCTGCTGAACAAAATGGTAAATACAAAATTGTTGATGTTCGTAAAGGTAAGGAGAATATAGTACAAGGTAGATTTGCTTCATTAACTCCTTATGAATATCTCGTCATGACAATTGGTATGCCAGAATTAAGTGATTCAGAAGATACGATAGAAGTTGAAATATTCGAAAGAGAACCAGGCATTACGCAAATGATTTTCAATTATATTGCTTTTGTACCGAGAGAAAGAAGATTAACATCTTTAGAATATAAACAGAAGAAGAAAGAATATCATGATTCAACGGCACATGGGTTTGAAATGTTATTTGACAAACTACAATTAACGCTTGAAGAGTTTGAAGCAAATTTATAAAATAGTTCGCTGATATAGAAATTACACGGGGTGATATGATTTTACTGGATTATTTCAATCCTGGTAATATTATCTAAGTTTGAATAAAATTCAGACCTGTATCAAAGTAAATTCTTTATATGTTTTGCTCAATCAGCACTTAAAATAATGCTCCCTTTAAAAGTAATCACTAAATGTGACAATCTTTAGAGGGAGCTTTTGCTATTATTAACAAATTTAACATAATTATTCAAACTCCAATACGGTTATTTGAACGTGGCGAATAAGACAATAGTTGGGCACTGTATTTTAATACAGTTCGCCTATTACTTTACGTTCATTATATTTTCGTAATAAGGTTTCGAAGAAAATATGGTAACTAATAAAACTTGAATAATCTATACCATCAGCTAAGTAAAATGTATTACTAGATACATAGATATTATAATTTGCTTTTTGAGCAAGGGTATTATCTTTTAAAGTGGTTACAGAGAAAAAATATTTTTGACGCAACTGTAATAAATTGCTGATATCTGTTAACTGCTCTGATTCACCAGAAAGAGAAATGATAAAAAAGATATCTTTTGGTGTTGTTTTATTCAATACCATTTTAAATTCGTGTACGTCATGAAGTACGATAATACTTTTATGTATCGTTAGTAATATACGCTGTGCTTCTTGAGCCACATTCATTTGGGCTAGTCCAGTTCCATATAAATAAACGGTTTCTGCTTCGTAAATTTTATCTGTAATAAGGTCATAATCGATTCTTTCTAAATAAGTGAAAGTATTTTCGATTTCTTGTTTAAAACCTTCTATTGAATCTGAAGGTAATTGATGTGATTGTTCGGTTTCAAATTTTAAATAAGATTTAAAATCACTATAACCATCAAAGCCTAACTTACGAGTGAAACGATGAATGGTGGCGTTAGATGCATGTGTGTGTTCTGCTAATTCTTGTATTTTCATCGTTTTACATTGTAGGATATGTGTATTAATAAAATGTGCAATATGTAAGTCATTTTCATTTAATTTATTAAAATTAGTATTAACACGTTCATCTAAAAACAAATTTATCACCTCACACTTCATGAAAATATTTTCACATTTTGAAAATATAATCTGATTATACAAAATTGTTCCGAATGGCGTCAAACTATTGTTTGTATGTAAGCGTTTCCTTTAATATTAAATTAATCACATGCAACACATACTCAATGAATTATATTTATAGATTTATTATGAATGATGTGTAGACAAATGCTTACGTATAGAAATAGGAGGTTATACGGCTATGAATGCAATTAAACGATTTGGGAGTGCGATGATTGTACCTGTATTAATGTTTGCATTTTTTGGTATTGTTTTAGGATTTGCCACTTTATTTAAAAATCCATCGATTATGGGAAGCATTGCTGCTGATGGTACAACTTGGTTTAAAATTTGGTCAGTAATCGAAGCTGGTGGTTGGACAATTTTTAATCATATGGAAGTTGTGTTTGTGGTCGGTTTGCCACTATCTTTGGCTAAAAAAGCGCCTGGACATGCAGCTTTAGCAGCATTGATGGGCTACCTTATGTTCAATACTTTTATAAATGCAATACTTACACAATGGCCGCATACATTTGGAGCGAATTTGGAAAAAGGCGTTGAAAATGTAACAGGGCTTAAAGCTATTGCTGGGATTGAAACGTTAGATACGAATATACTTGGTGGAATTATCATTTCAAGTATCATAACTTGGATACATAATCGATACTACAGTAAACGTTTACCAGAGATGTTAGGGGTTTTCCAAGGTCTAACATTTGTGGTGACGATATCATTCTTTGTTATGTTACCAATAGCTTTACTTACATGTGTTATTTGGCCGACTGTGCAAGGTGGTATTACTTCATTACAAGGCTTTATTATTGGATCAGGTTATATAGGTGTTTGGTTGTATCACTTCTTAGAACGAGTGCTAATTCCAACAGGATTACACCATTTTATATATGCACCAATTGAAGTTGGTCCTGTTGTAGTCAATCATGGCTTAAAGGCAGAATGGTTTGAACACGTTAATGAATTTGCTAAAAGTACCGAACCGTTAAAGGAACAGTTTCCATATGGATTTATGTTGCAAGGTAATGGTAAAGTATTTGGAGCTATAGGTATTGCTTTGGCTATGTATTCAACAACGCCTAAAGAAAATAAAAAGAAAATTGCAGCATTACTTATTCCAGCAACATTAACTGCTGTTGTAGTTGGTATTACCGAACCGTTAGAATTTACATTCCTATTTATAGCACCATATTTATTTGTATTGCATGCATTATTAGCTGCAACAATGGATACAATGATGTATGGATTTGGTTTAGTAGGTAACTTTGGAGGAGGACTATTAGACTTCTTTGCAACAAACTGGATACCGTTAGCACAAAATCATTGGTTAACTTATGTGATACAAATCATTATAGGGTTAGGATTTACTGCGATTTATTATTTCTTATTTAGATTTTTAATTCTTAAATTTGATATACCACTTCCTGGTCGTAAAAAAGATGAAAAAGATATGAAATTATATAACAAAAATGATTATAAAGGTAAAAAGAACGAAGATCATAGCGCAGTAGCAACAGGAAATGAGTATGAAGATAAGGCGATTTATTATTTAGAAGGTTTAGGTGGCAAGGAAAATATCAAAGATGTAACCAACTGCACAACACGCCTAAGACTTACGGTGAACGATGTTGAGAAGGTCGAAGATAGTGCGTATTTTACACATAATCAAATGGCGCATGGATTAGTAAAAAGTGGTAAAAATGTTCAAGTGGTGGTAGGTATGTCTGTGCCTCAAGTAAGAGAAGCATTTGAAAATATAGTGAATAATGACGATATAAAATAATGATATATAAGCAATAGAGGAAGAACTATTCAAGGCTCAGTACTTGTATAGGAACTAGTTAATAGTTTCAATTCATGTAACGATTGCCTAATAGATTAAGAGGAACCAAAACATCAATGTCTTGGTTCCTCTTTTTTGATACTTATTTTAAATTGGTAATTTTTATAAGTAGTTTATTTAAATTATGAAATTCTAGCTTTATTCATCCAACGAGGCTGGTATACAGCGCCAAGGATATCGATGTTATGCGTAGCAAGCATGTATATGAGTTTCGCAAAAACTGAGGGTGACGTCGATACGTTTATCTTATTACGATTGAAAGTATATGTAATATATTCGGTTTGATTTATTAAATTTAAAATATCGATGACCTTGTCTTTAATAAATGCGTCACGAAGTCCATCTACAACTAATTCAAAACGTCTGGAAGATAATAATAAATGATCTAAATCTAAAAGGTCATTAGTATCTGTACCTTGTAGTATTTGATAAATAGAATAGTTATGAAAACTAAGGAAACTAATCATATATGGTAATTGCTGCTTTGGTAAATTAATCTCTAAAGCATACAAATTATTTTGTTTGAAAATCGTAAATTTAAATGAATTACAAAATTGTATTTGCTTACATAGTTTGGTTAAATTTTTTCTTGTGGCACGATTATTTAATCCTCCAATATTTAACACAAAAGTTTCAGTTCTATCTAAAAACATATGATACCCCCAATATCTATAGAAAGTGTTTTATCTCTATTAATCATAATATTCAATTACACTTAAATTTCCACAAGTTATTATTTCTATTAGATTGTACCACTCTTTTTTATTAGAATCACTAGGTCTTAAGAACGAAGTTAAAATTTTTACATAGTAATTGATTACAGATATTATTTTTAGAATATTTAGAAAATTAAGTTGTTTGGGAGTATAAAGTATGATACATTTTTCTTTGTTAATACATAAAGGGAAGTGTTTATAGATGTTATCAAAAGTAAGTAGATTTGCAACCAACACATTCTTATTATGGATGTTAATTGCTGCAATTATAGGTTTTATTTTTCCTGCCCAATTAGCAACATTAAGTGGATGGGTTCCTTATTTATTAGGTATTGTAATGCTAGGGATGGGTTTAACGATAGACCCTAAAGATTTTAAAATTGTATTTCAAGCACCGCGTTCAGTGATAATTGGCGTTATATTACAATATACAATTATGCCATTAGCAGCTTTTTTAATTGCTAAATTATTTAATCTGCCACCAGAAGTAGCTATAGGTGTCATTTTAGTGGGATGTTGTCCTGGCGGAACATCAAGTAATGTAATGAGCTACCTTGCTAATGCAAATGTCGCTTTATCAGTTGCAATTACAAGTGTCTCCACACTATTAGCGCCTATTTTAACACCAGCCTTAATATATTTATTTGCTAATCAATGGTTAGAAGTATCATTTATGAGCATGTTTTGGTCAGTTGTCCAAGTAATCTTAATTCCAATCATCATTGGTTTTATATTACAAAGATTATTTAAAAACTTTGCTGCTAAATCAGCGACAGCTTTACCAATTGTTTCAGTTGTTGCAATTTCGCTTATCTTAGCGTCAGTAGTAGGGGGAAGTAAATCACAAATACTTGAAACAGGCTTATTGATTTTTGCTGTTGTCATCTTACACAATATTGTAGGTTACACGCTTGGATATACTTTGGCTAAAATATTCCATTTGGAAAGAGCTGATAAAAAAGCTGTTTCTATAGAGGTTGGTATGCAAAATTCAGGGCTGGCTGTATCATTAGCCACCGTTCATTTTAGTCCATTAGCTGCAGTTCCAGGAGCTGTGTTTAGTCTGATTCACAATATTACTGGACCAATATTAGCTAAATATTGGAATAAACGATAAAAAATAAGAAGAGACTAAATTTATGAACTGTGTTCACTCAAATAGACAATTAAATAATTAAAGTAACTTAATGGTTCGATTCATAGTAATGCTATGGATTGGGCCATTTTTAATATTATTCACTTGTGTTATAAAAATGGTTATAATTAGTTAATTCAAACCTGAAATATGATAAGCTATCATTAAATGAATGTGACCCCATATTAAATAGGAGGTGTAATTATGTACAAGGCAGTTGTATTTGACTTTGATGGCACGATTATAGATACAGAAAAACATCTGTTTGAAATTATTAATAAGCATTTAATTCAGCACAATTTACAAGAAATCTCATTAGATTTTTATCGTCAATCTATTGGAGGCGCTGCAACGGAATTACATAGTTATTTGGAAACACAACTCGGTACGAATGATAAGGAAAAAGTTTATTTAGAACATAATGAAACGAGTGTTTCTTTGCCAATTGTTGATGCAATGCATCAACTTATGGAATATTGTAAAAAACGTCATATCCCTATGGCAGTTGCCACAAGTAGTTATCGTGAAGATATTCAGCCAACGTTTGACAATTTAGGATTGAGCGAGTATATAGATGTTATTGTAGGACGTGAAGATGTAGAGTCAATTAAGCCTAACCCGGATCCATACCTCACTGCTGTTCAAAGATTAAATTATAACCCAGCAAATTGCCTAGCGATTGAGGACTCAGTAAACGGTGCAACAGCAGCTGTTACTGCTGGTCTTGATGTTATTGTCAATACGAATGATATGACGGAATTACAAGACTTTAGTCATATTGCATATACAGGGAAAGATTTGTCTGCGAATGAAATCATAGCGTTATGTTTTGAAGCTGATAGGAGTTAGTTTTATGAATGGTTATTTATTAATATTTTTCTTAGGCGGTCCTATCATCTTAGCCATAGGTAATTTAGTTTTAGGACCTGTATTTAATAAAAAGATTCCTTTTAATATACAATTTCGTTCATTTATAGTCGGTACGATGGTTTATTTATTAGGTGCTATAGCATTATATTATTTAGTACTACAAGATAGGTTTTGATTATATATACTAAAACAGATGACGCTTTATGAGACAAGCGTCATCTGTTTTATAAAAGTTGAAATATTAATGTTACACAAACAAGAACAAGCAGTATAGCATCTATACCTATCATGATAGCAAACCGGGGATTTTTTTCTCCGGTTTCTTTTGTTTTTTTATAGGCTTTCAAATTTGGAATTAAGCTTACAATTAATAAAATAATTACGACGATTCCTAAAATTACACTCATTATTTGTCACCACCGTTTTGATTTTTTACTAGAAATTCCCAAACGTAGCCGGCAATAACACCTATGATTAATCCAATAATAATCCCGACTTTTATTGCTGAAAATAGAGCGCTTATGATAATCGCGATTAATAATGCAATCGGAATAGTTATACCAAATTTATATTTTCGTTCTGGAGAATTTACAATAGAAAACAAAGTATAATATAAAATACCAAAAACAAAGATAACCATTACACTTTTTAATATTAAAGGAAGAACTGAACTATCAGATTCACTAAAATAATTTAAAAAGAAAAATAACACACCAAATATAATGGAAACCGTAAGCGTACGTTTCATTAAGTGTTTATTCATATATAACTCCTTTGTAATAAAATCTACTGAAAATTATACCATATAAAACAGATGAATTATTGTATTAGCAGTTATCTAGATATATTACGTTCATATTGGTGATGATCGTTTAAATAAGCATAGAACAAGCCTATAATTAATCCTCCTCCGATGTAATTGCCGATACCTGCACCTAATAAATTGATGATAACAGGCATAAGTGCTAATTCATTACTTTGATAGACTAAACCACCACCAAATAAAACAGAGTTATAAACCACGTGCTCATAACCCATAAATGCAAATATAGACACACCAAACATCATGACGAACATTTTAGCTAAAACATCGTCTATTTGCATCGCTATGACTAAAGAAATATTGATGAAGAAATTAGCAAAAATACCCTTAACCAATATTGCAATAAAACTAGCAGTTAAAGTTTTATGTTCAATTGTATGCTCTAATTGTATTAACATTTCAGTGGTCATCACATCAGAATGACGTAATAATAAGAAAAATAAAAATCCACCCAATGCATTACCAATAAAACATAGGGTAAAAATTTTAAAAACTCTGGTAGGGCTGATGACATGATAATATAAACCCACTGTAAAATACATAAAATTACTCGTCAGTAATTCTGAATTGGTAAATAAGATAAGCACTAGAGCAAAACTAAATGCTATAGATGCAATTATATTAATAACACCAGAAGGTAGATGAGCGTCTAGCGATGCTTTAATAAGCAAAACGAAGACTGTAATGACACCTAGAATAAAACCAGCCATTATGGCTCGAAGTAAATAACGTTTGAAATAAAAACTTTGTAAAATGTCTTTAGTTTTGATGGTGTCAACTACATGGTCAATCCAAGCTTTTCCATAAAATACTTTATCCCATTTAATGTTTTTTTCGCTCATTTTTTATCCTCACTTTCTACAATTATTTATAAGTATACTATGTCATGTAGAATTTGTGATATTTTTCACAAATTCTACATGAATTCATGCTTCACTTATATTTTTATAGTTGATTTTTAAGAAAAATAATTTTAAAAAAAAGGTTTACTTTCCAATGTAAAATCGCATACAATTGACAAACGGGAATGTAAGCCCTTACATTATTCGAAAATAATTGTTTAAATTTTTTGAATTTATAGTATAATAACGACATAATAAGTGAATTTAGTTCCACTTATATTTGAAAGAGATGGGGTTTGAATGATGAAAGATAATAATGAATTACAGAGGGGGCTAGGTGCACGTCAAATGCGTATGATTGCACTTGGTGGAACGATTGGTGTAGGACTATTTATGGGAGCTACAAGCACTATAAAATGGACAGGTCCTTCTGTTATATTTGCGTATTTAATTGCAGGTATATTTTTATTCTTAGTAATGAGAGCAATGGGAGAAATGGTTTACTTACATCCAACTTCTGGTTCTTTTGCTAACTTTGCAAGTGATTACATACATCCAGTAGCAGGTTATCTAACGGCTTGGAGTAACGTTTTCCAATGGGTAGTTGTAGGTATGAGTGAAGTTATTGCAGTCGGAGAATATATGAACTATTGGTTCCCTGATTTACCACAATGGATACCGGGCGTTATTGTTGTAGCTTTATTAGCTGGAGCTAACCTTGTATCTGTTAAAGCGTTTGGTGAATTTGAGTTTTGGTTTGCAATGATTAAAGTAGTTACAATTATTTTGATGATAGTTGCAGGTTTTGGTCTTATCTTCTTTGGTCTAGGAAATGGCGGAGAAGCAATTGGTCTCTCAAATTTATGGGCTCATGGTGGGTTTATGCCTAATGGTTGGATTGGCTTCTTCTTTGCACTTTCAATTGTTATCGGTTCATACCAAGGTGTTGAATTAATTGGTATTACTGCCGGTGAAACAAAAGATCCACAAAAAAATATCAAGAGCGCGGTTAACGGCGTTATCTGGCGTATATTGATTTTCTATATTGGTGCAATTTTTGTAATTGTTACAGTTTATCCTTGGAATGAATTAGGAAATATTGGTAGTCCATTTGTAGCTACGTTTGCTAAAGTAGGTATCACTTTTGCAGCAGGATTAATCAACTTTGTTGTACTTACTGCAGCGATGTCAGGTTGTAACTCGGGTATATTTAGTGCTAGCCGTATGTCATTAAATTTATCTCAAAAAGGAATGTTACCTAAATTCTTTGGCACAGTTATGAAAAATGGTGTCCCTATGTGGACTGTACTTGCAATTGCAACAGGTATTTTAATTGGTGCTTTACT
This sequence comes from Staphylococcus sp. KG4-3, assembly GCF_033597815.2. Lineage (NCBI taxonomy): Bacteria > Bacillati > Bacillota > Bacilli > Caryophanales > Staphylococcaceae > Staphylococcus > Staphylococcus halotolerans. The sequence continues at coordinate 2,205,419 of NZ_CP166245.1, read as the reverse complement.
GAATGTAATTTTACCGTTATTTATCAAAGGCGCGGACAGTGTATTCGTATATGTTTATAGTGCTTCAATTTTACCGGGTATGGTGCCGTGGTTTATGATTTTAATTAGTCATTTAAGATTTAGAAAAAATCATCCTGAAGAATTGGAAGGTCATCCATTTAAAATGCCAGGTGGCGCATTTACAAACTACATTACAATGGCATTCTTTATTATGGTATTAATCGGCATGTTATTTAATAAGGAAACTGTGGTTTCAGTAATTATTGGTATAGCGTTCCTATTGTTTATGACAATGTTCTTCTTCTTGAAGGGCTACCATAAATTAAGTAAAGATCAACAACTTTAAAGTATAAAGTCTCACTGCTCTAAAGAACCATTGCTTTAAAGAACCACTGCTTTAAAGAACCACTGCTTAATTTATTAAGCTAGTGGATCTTACACATGAGAAGTTACTCAGGTGTTCTGCTTTTGAGAGCTAGTGGATCTTACACATGAGAAGTTACTCAGGTGTTCTGCTTTTGAGAGCTAGTGGATCTTACACATGAGAAGTTACTCAGGTGTTCTGTTTTTGAGAGCTAGTGTGACTTATGCATGAACGTTAGCTCAGGTAAATCTTCTATTTTTATCAAATATAGTCATCTTAATGGGGTGGGACGATGAAATCTTTTTAAATAAATTAGATTTCTGTCTCGCTCCTTTGTCTATTTATAGTCATTTAATCTCCTAGTTGAGAAAGGATTGATACAACGAAGTTGCTTAGCAAAGATAGTTTTTTTGTTCATCTATCATTTTTAATTGTTAGCAGTATGAAAGTTTTTAGCGCACTGTATACATAACTTTATTTTTAATTTACATAAAATTTACTGCATTAAAATAATTACTCAAAATTTGTGCACTACACTTAAAGTGTAGGTCGATAATACATATTTAAAGGAGTTATTACTTTATGAAAATTTTTAACAAATTAGCAACTGTTTCTGTGGCAAGTGTAATCGTTATGGGTACTGTGTTGGGGAGTGCGCAGTCAACCTATGCCTCGGCTGGAGGGCATGCGTCAAAAGAAAATGATGTTTCATATATGGGTAATACAAAAAATCCAAAGAATGTAATATTTTTAGTTGGGGATGGTATGGGCCCTTCATACAATTCTGCTTATCGTTATTTTGCTGATAACCCAGAAACAAAAGAAATGGAAAAAACTGCTTTTGATAAATATCTAGTAGGGAATCAACGTACAAATCCAAGTGACCCAAAAGAAAATGTAACTGATTCTGCGGCTGGTGCAACAGCGTTTAGTTCTGGTCACAAAACTTATAATGGGGCAATTGGCTTTGATAATAAGAAGAAAAAAGTAAAAACTGTGTTAGAGCAAGCAAAAGAGAATGGCAAGTCGACTGGATTAGTTTCTACTGCAGAATTAACTGATGCAACGCCAGCAGCATACGCAGCACATGTTGATAGCCGTGATAAAAAAGATGAAATTGCTAAACAATTCTATAACGATAAAATTAATGGTGAGCATAAAGTAGATGTCTTACTCGGTGGCGGCGCAGAATATTTTGGTAAAGAAAATGGTAATTTAGTAGATAAGTTTAAAAAAGACGGCTATGATGTTGTCGATAATAAAACAGATATGAAACAATCTACGAACAAAAAAATCTTAGGGCTGTTTGCAGATAATGATATGCCGTTGCAAATCGATGCACCAGATAAAAATCCTAAACTTCTAGATATGGCAGATACAGCAGTAAATAAATTACAAGAAAATGATAAAGGTTTCTTCTTAATGGTAGAAGGTGCCTCTATAGATAAAGCTGGTCATCCAAATGATATAACCGGTGTAATGTCTGAAATGAATGGTTTCGAAAAAACCTTTGAATTTGCTACAAATTATGCAAAATCAAATCCTGATACATTAGTCGTTGCAACGGCAGACCATTCAACTGGTGGTTTGTCTATTGCTAAAGGCAAAGATTATGTGTGGAACCCAGAAGCAATTCATTCTATGAAACACTCAGGTATGCATATGACTAAAGAAATTACTGAAGGCAAAGACCCACAAAAAGTAATTCAAGACGGCTATGGTTTTGAAGTTGAGCAATCACAAATTGATAAAGTTAAAGATGAAGCAACAAAACTTAATAAACTAGATAAAGAATCGGATGAATATAAAGAACAAATGCAAAAAGTACAAGATGCAGTACAAAAACCAATTAATGACAAATCTCACACTGGCTGGACAACATATGGTCATACTGGCGAAGATGTAAACACATATGCATACGGACCTGGTAGTGAGCATTTTAGAGGAAATATTAACAATACAGATAATGCGAACAATATCTTTGATTTCTTCAAAAATGAACAAAACTAATTGAATAAAATAAAATTAGTCTAAAATCAGTGAAAAAATTATAAATAATGATGAATAAGAAAGAAGTGAGTTTGATAAATCACATAAACATTGGTTTATCTCTCGCTTCTTTCTTTATTTGGTGGTTAAAAATTATATGAACTAAAATTTTTGATTCATACAGTAATTATAAAAACATAAATCCAACCTACTCAACGTAAAGAAACAGTTGCTAGGTTGGATTTATGTTAATGTTTGAAATATATATTTGATAAATGCTTTCGATAATTATCTAAAGCCATTTTAGATTGAGTAATAGCGTCTAATGATTTGTCGTAATTTAACGCGATGTAACGGTAATATAAAATATCGACTGTGAACAATTGAGCAAATAAAGATGTTGTTGCAGCCATACGTAATTCGTTTTCATCTGTTTGACCATATATCAATGTATAATCTGATATTTTTGCAATAGGATTATCGTTCGAACTTGAAATAGTTATTATAGGAATTTGGTAATCTGTTGCTACTTTTGCCATGGACTGCAATTCACTGTGGCTACCTTGATTTGTCACAAATATAATACAATCACGTTCATCATGTGTAGCAAGTGTAGACATGAACAAATGTGTTTCTTGCAAAAGTCTTACATTTAATCCAATTCTAGATAACTTTTGAAATAGGTCTGTAACAATAACAAGTGAAGCCCCGTAACCAAATAGAAAAATTGTGCGAGCATTTTGCATCTTTGCGCATATCATATCTATATTTTCATTCTCAATATGGTTCGAAACGAAGCTCATCGTATTGGTAACACGTGACAACATTTTAGACTTCAATACATCTACAGATTCATTATTCATTAATTCCAGATGATTGTTATTTAATGTTTCTTCGGGTAAATACCGAGATATAGCTATTTTAAGTTCTTGAAACCCTTTTTCAGTCATTTTCTTACTGAATCTAACAATAGAAGCGGTACTTGTATCTATTTCATGAGATAAATCTTGAACTGACATATTGATAATCTTGTGTGGTGTATTTAAGATATAATCAGCAATTTTTTTCTCACTTTTAGTTAATTCTGGGTATTGTCGATCAATTTTATATAATACGTTGGACATAGTTAATCACCTAGAGTATCAGTTTCTCGCATAGCCTTTGTAGTGCCAAAGAAATAAGTGAATAAGAAACCACCGGCATATGCTGCAAGTAATCCGGCTATATAGCCTAAGTACATGTGGTCCGAAATCAATGGTAATAATGATATGCCACTTGGACCAATTGCGGTTGCTCCAATATGGCCAATGCCTCCAATGACAGCGCCACCGATACCACCGCCAATACAAGCCGTTATAAATGGTTTACCTAAAGGTAAGGTAACACCGTATATAAGAGGCTCACCAATTCCTAAAAAACCAACCGGTAGGGCACCTTTAAGTGTATCCCTTAGCGTTGTGTTTTTACTACATCTTACCCACAATGCTAAAGCAGCTCCGACTTGTCCAGCACCAGCCATAGCGGCAATTGGTAATAAATAAGTTGCACCAGTTTGATTGATCATCTCAATGTGAATAGGTGTGAACATATGATGCAAACCTAACATAACTAATGGTAGGAAAAAGGCGCCAATAATAAATCCACTAAAGACGCCACCAATGTCGATAATTGCATTGATAACTGAGACAAGTCCATCTGAAACGAAGCCAGCTAAAGGCATAAAAATAAAGATTGTTAGAAGTCCTATAATAAACAGAGTAATTGTTGGCGTAACGATAATATCTATGGCATTTGGCACAATTTTATGTAATCGTTTCTCAACGATACTAAGGAGCCATACTGCAAAAATTACGCCAATTATACCACCTTGACCAGCTTGTAACGGTTCGCCTGTGAAAATGTTGGTAATCATATTTTCATCAGTTAAACCCGTTAATAATGTTGTACCACCAATAACACCACCTAAACCTGGTGTAGCGCCAAATTCTTTAGCTGCATTGATACCAGTAAAGATTGCCAAATACGCCAGCATACCATCTTTAATAACATTAAAAACTGTGACGAGTTGTGTTACCCATTCGCCAGAAATCTGACCAGCCGATAAAAGGTTACTTAATACAGCCGCGATACCACCAATTAAACCTGCCCCAATAAATGCCGGAATAAGTGGTATAAAGATATTAGCAATTGTTTTTAGTAATTTATTAAATTTACCGCGTTGCTGTTTACTTTGAATAGAAGTTTTATTTTCTTTAGCTTTCGCTTCAGCATCCGCACGGTAATTTTTAGTGTTATGGGGGATAGTTTCACCTAAACGTACACCACTTAAGTCGGACATATGAGTAGCAACTTTATTCACCGTTCCTGGTCCGACAACAACCTGTACGCGATCGTCTTTTACGACACCCATCACGCCTTTAATTGCTTTCAGTTTCTCATAGTCAACCTTATCTTCATTGAGTACTTTTATTCTAACTCGAGTCATACAATTAATAACGTTATCCATATTATCAAGTCCGCCTACAGCGTCTATGATATTTTCGGCAAGTATTTGCTCTTTTGTCATAAAATGACCTCCTTTTTTGTCATTAAAGATTTATGAAATGTATAAATAAGTGACAGTTGTATTTAAAAGTAATTAGTCTTTAATGGCTTGTTTGATAATATTGTCGTTTTGTTGTAAACGTTTTGAAGCTTCCGATTTGGATATATCGCATAGGTGCATGACAACAGCAACTTTTAAATTTTGGTCTGCGTCTTCATATAATATTTGAGATTGCTCGTATGTGGTATTGCAAATATCTTGGATTATACGAATAGAGCGATCAATTAATTTTTGATTTGTTGCTTTAACATCAACCATAAGGTTGTCGTACACTTTACCAACACCAACCATTGTGATAGTAGATATCATATTCAATATTAATTTTTGTGCAGTTCCTGATTTTAGTCTAGTAGAACCAGTTAATACTTCTGGTCCAACATTAACTTCAATAGGGTATTGGGCTAATTTGCTAATTTGAGTGTCTACATTACAAGAAATTGCTACGGTAGATGCACCAACTTTGTTTGCGAATTTTAGTCCTCCTTTGACGTAAGGGGTACTACCACTTGCAGCAATACCAATAACAACATCTTTTTCAGAAAGATGGATGTGCTTTAAATCTTCCTGTGCGAGATTTTCATCATCTTCTGCACCTTCAACTGCAACAGTCATCGCACGTTGTCCACCAGCGATTAAACCAATGACCTCATTTTTATTCGTATTAAATGTCGGTACGCATTCGGCGGCATCAAGTACGCCTAACCGACCACTTGTACCTGCTCCGATATATATAATACGGCCACCTTGTTTAAACTGGTGTGTGGTAATTTCAATTACTTTCGTTAATTCAGGCAAGATGACTTTTATTTGCTCTGGTACCTTTTGGTCTTCTGCATTCATCGTTTCTAAAGCTTGTTGAATAGTCATTTCATCTAAATGCATGGTTGCTTCATTTCTTGATTCGGTTATTGATTTTTTCATGATTTCAACTCCTTAGCATTTATAGTGAATTCAAATGAATCATTAGGTCGCATACTGTTGATGATGGGTATGTCGTCGGTATCAATTTGCGCTACAACATTGATATTTTTATGAGGTGGTAATACTTTCTTAATGATTTGTAATTCACCTTGATAACGTCCGTTATGTTTATTGTCTAAAGTTATTGCTCCGAGTGTCCTTTCGGTTATCAATGATGGCTGTATATCAGCTTTACAGTAATGGCGTGCTTCTTGAGATCTGATTAAATTACCGGGATTGTCAGGACGAACTGTGTGAGGTTTTAGTAAAATCTCTTCTGCCTGTGTATCAAGTAATGTTATTGATAAGTTAAAATGTCTCTGTTTTAAAAATGAAATAAGTTGTTGCGCACGATGACAGTTTAAATACGGATCACCAATCATAATATGGTGTGTATTTAAGTCTTGAAGCAATTGGGCGCTCTCAATTGTATGCAAATATCTCGTAGTTTCTATTGTTGGTAAGCCTTTGAAAAGTGGCCCGCGAAGTGTAGTTCCTGCAATAAACCCATAAATATTAGCCTGAGGATTATACGCTAAAATCAAGTCGTTTTGTGATTTAACAAATTGCGCTTCTAACCCTGTGTCAGGGCGAGGATAATAGTTATGGCAATAACATAAATAATTAAAATGATTTAAGTGTTGATATAAATGTTGTAGTAAATGATCTGAAATAATACTAGCGTTTAAACAACATTGAAAATCATTACTTATAATTTCATTAACAATGTCAATAGAAGTACTATGATCAATTCGAATAATAAATTGCGCAGAGTCATATTGTTTTAAAAATTCATAAAAATGATGATCCAGCAATGAAGGATTGATATCAATCATATAGTTCAGCTGGTCGTTTGATAAAAAATCTAAAAGTTCTCCCAAATAGCGATATTTAGTGTCATCATTATCTTCAGGTATTTGAACTGAAGTAAAAATCGTTTTGTACCCTAAATCGACCATGCGTCGTATATACGACTTATCGATGGGGGGGCCGAGATAAATGGAAAAGCCATGCATCAGTTATCACTCCTTAATTACTGTAATCGTTTTCATTGTACAATACATGAAAAACTATTACAATTTCGTTTTCAATAAAACCTTAAAGTGAAATTTTATTACAAAATAAAGGAGAGTGATTTTAGTATTTTGAGTAATTGTCCTTGGATAATTTCAATATGTTTAAGCGTATTGCCAATTGTGAACTCATCCATTGGATCTTCTATTTGATTGGATAGAAAGTTGAAATAGTTATAATGAAAAAGGGAATTGTGTTGTAAATTATTTTGAATAAAGTCGTTGTAGTCGTGTTCTATGTATATATGTAAGTTTTGCTGAAATTTTAATTTGTCTCTATGATTGGTCATAATGCCATATTTGTATAATTCGATTAAATTTAATAATTTCATTATACGTTGTTCTAAGTTGTGTAATTCTAGGTGATACATAAAAAGACATCCTTTCGTAATTTATGATTTTAATATTAGATAGATTTTAAAGCGTAGATAAATATTTAAAATAAATGAACATTATTTAGTGGAATGTAGTAGAGGTTGTTATATTAGCTTAGTTTCAAGTTCAATTTACTTAATTGCAAATTGAACTTGGAACAAAACAGAAAATAAAAAATCCAACTGGCACATTAGGACTCAGTTGGATTTAAAAATTGCTGATAGTTGTTTATATTTATATCTTGTGTCTTAATTGTTTTTTCAAATGAATACGAAATATCATGAATATCAATAATCGGAATTTCATTTGTTTTACCGAGTCCAATTTCAAAGATAATTGCTTTCCACAATCCTTCATCACATAAAAGGCCAATAAAAATGACATTTTCTGTTACAACTTGATTGTTGTTGTAAAATTCCATCGCCATTACGTTTCTTTCGGTACTATAAATGAGTACATCCGAAAAGATGGGTGGTAAGTTTGTGTGTTGTTGTTTGTCAAATTTAATATAACGATCTAGTTTTTTTAGTGTTCGTCTCATTTTAGTATAAGGTAAGTTGAGACATTTTTTAATAATAGCATTAATTTCTTCTCTGTATGGAAGCGTTGTATATGATTGACTTTCATTGAGTACCAAGAATAAAGCAGATAATTGATTCTCAGTCAGCTCAATTTCATAACTATTTGGTGTTTCTTGCAGTTGATAACCACCAAGTTTGCCGTGTTTTGCTAGTATTTTAACACCTTGATCTTCTAAATCTTGAATATCTCTTAAAATAGTACGTTTTGACACATTTAAATTTGAAGCTAACTCTGATGCTGTAATCTGTTTATTCTCTTGAATGGCTAGAACAAGTTTATTTTGTCTTTCGCGTTTGTTCATTAGAAAGTCACCTCCCGAATGATTACATATTACATTTATTATAGCATAAAAGTGACAATGACGACATTTAGAAAATAAATTTTTAAAAAATTAAAGAAAACGCTTACATTTTCGAAAGGATTATGTTAATATGAATTTAGTAACAAGGGGATAGCGATTAGATGACAAAGGGGTAGGCTATTACATAATAGTTTTGTTAACATCTATTCGTACGAGTTACTAATCAAACATCTTCAATATTTATTACTTACTTTCCTTTCTATTTAACCGACTAGCATCGCTAGTCGGTTTTATTTATGTTATAGATGGACTTTAAAAGCCTCATATTTAAATATAGGAGTTTTCAAAGTTAGTTTCTATCATATATTTCTTTGATAATTCTATGATAGAATATAACAAATTATACATAGCGATTATTTTGTTAACATACTATTTAAAAGAGGTGTACTACACATGGAAAAAGCACAATTAAATTACATAGATGAGTCAATAATAACTTGGTTAGAAACTTTGGACGAGATTATTCCTAGCCTTATACAAGAAATGGTAACGAGCACGAAACAGAATAGATTTGATTTAGTGACAAATGTTGATAAATCAATTCAACAAAACTTTGAACAATTTTTAGCTGAAAACTTTCCAGACCACCAATTATTCGCTGAAGAAAAATCTAATATTAATATCAATGCTAAACAAGGGCACGTATGGATAATGGATCCTATAGACGGTACGACAAATTTAGTTAAACAACAAGAGGATTATTGTATTATCTTAGGCTATTTTGTTGATGGAGAACCTGCTTTGTCTTATATCTACGATTATCCACATAGAAAACTATATAAAGCAATTAAAGAACACGGTGCTCATGTAAATGGAGAGCGACTTGTAAAACCAGAGCCTATAGATTTACAAGAGGCGATTATTTCATTTAATTCATTAGTGATTAATGACGAAACTATTCATGATTTACAGGAGGCATCATTTGGCTATCGTTGTATTGGTTCGTGTGGGTTAGATTCAATTCGTGTTATTAAAGGACAATTTGGCGCTCATATAAATACAAATCCTAAACCATGGGATATTGCAGCGCAATTTTTATTTGCAAGTGAACTTGGTTTGAAAATGACAACATTGGACAACACTGAGTTAGATTTTTCTAAGGCAGGTCCTTTTATAATTAGCAATCCAGCATGCCATGAAAAAATATTAGCAATTTTGAATTCAGGTAATGGATATAAGAAATAAAACTAATTTACTTTATTAATATTTTATTTAATAAATAATAGGTCTTAAGAACTATGTCATCTTAAAAGTAATACTATATAATGTATTATTAAATAGAATAGAAAATTGAATACGGAAATGGAGTATGATAAGAGTGAATCGTTCTGAGAAGAATAGGAAAATGGGCTTACCTGCTAAAATATTTTTATGGTTTTTTGGGATATTAGTTTTATTTGCTTTACTAGCAGTGATTTACCTAGGGTTCAAAATATTTTCTGTCGGCGGGTCAATACACAACCCATTAGATAGAGATAAATCAGCATTAAGAGATAAAAATGTGAATTTAGATGATGGTGATCCATTTACTATAGCGTTATTCGGTGTAGATTCAGATGCTAAAAGGGATGCAGCTGGAGGCGGACAACGTAGTGATACGGTGATGGTACTATCGATAAACCCACAAAAGAAAACAACTGAAATTGTAAGTATCCCTAGAGACACACAAGCTGATATCGTAGGTAAAGGAACTACTGAAAAAATTAACCACGCCTATGCTTATGGCGGTCCAGATATGGCAGTAAAATCAGTCGAAAAATTATTAAATGTCCCAATCGATCATTACGCAACGATAGATATGGATGGTATGAAAGATATGATAGATACGGTTGGCGGTATCTCAGTAACAAGTAACGCTACATTTTCTTATGATGGCTACCAGTTTAACCAAGGTGAAAACACAAAAATGGACGGCAAAGAAGCAATGGCATTTATTAGAAGTCGTAAAGAAGATGGCGCAGGCGGAGACTTTGGACGTCAAGAACGTCAACAATTAGTTATACAAGGTCTTGCGAACAAGTTAACAAGTGTAAGTTCAGTTACACACTTTAATTCATTGATGAATCACATTGAGGACAACGTTAAGACAGATTTAACAGTTGGACAATTAAATAAAGTTAGAAGTAATTATAAAGATGCTAATGACACTGTCAATAGACATCAATTAGAAGGTCAAGGTGGCATACAAGATGATGGACTTTATTACTTCATTCCAAGTGAAAGTTCATTAAGTGAAATAGAATCAACAATTAAAAATAATCTAGGTATATAATTTATAAAGCTATATGTTTGCACTATCATGTAAATATATAGCTTTTTTATTTTGGCTATTGTAATGGTAATAGTTTCATGTTCTATACGTTTAATTTTGCGCTATATACTAAATAAAAAATAAAAAACAGTGAAATATAATAGAATACCTTAACATTTAATGTAAATACATATACAATGTAAGTAACATTATCTTAAAAAGTGTGGGGCTTTTTAGATGGAATGTTGACCAACATCTTATGAAGTTTTTACATGGGTAGAATAAATAATAGGGGTGAAGATTATGCAAGAACATTTAATTGTCTCTTTAGACGGTAAAGACTATCTTGTGGAACCCGGAACAAATTTACTTCAGTTTATTAAATCACAAGATACTTTTGTTCCGTCGATATGCTATAACGAATCGTTAGGTCCTATCCAAACTTGTGATACATGTACTGTGGAAATTGATGGTAAAATGCAACGAGCATGTAGCACGACGATAGACAAACCAATGATTGTTAATACGCAAAACGACAAAGTCCAAACAAGTCAAAAAGAAGCACTTGATAGAATTTTAGAAAAGCATATGCTTTATTGTACAGTGTGTGATTATAACAATGGTGACTGTGAAATTCACAATACAATGGATCAATGGGGATTAGAACATCAAACTTATGAATATAAGGAAAAACCCTATGAAAAAGATTACGGTCCATTCTATCGTTATGACCCAAATCAATGTATTTTGTGTGGTCGTTGCGTTGAAGTTTGCCAAGACGTTCAAGTTAACGAAACACTTACAATTGATTGGGAACGTCAACAGCCACGAGTAATCTGGGACAATGATACAACGATAAATGATTCATCATGTGTAGGCTGTGGACAATGTGCAACGGTATGTCCATGTAATGCAATGATGGAAGTGAATATGGAAGGTAACGCAGGTTACATGACAGATTTAGAGCCAGGTTCACTTGCAGCGATGATTGATTTAACTAAAAAAGCAGAGCCCGGTTATGGTCCGTTGTTTGCTGTTTCAGACTCAGAAGCGGCTATGCGCGAAGAACGTATCGAAAAAACTAAGACAGTGTGTACATACTGTGGTGTAGGTTGTTCTTTCGATGTGTGGACAAAAGATAGAGAAGTGTTAAAGGTTCAGCCACAACATGAATCACCAGCAAATAAAATTTCTTCTTGTGTTAAAGGAAAATTTGGTTGGGATTATGTTGATTCAGATGAACGTTTAACGAAGCCTTTAGTACGTAAAAATGGGCAGTTTGAAGAGGTTGAATGGGAAGAAGCATTGAAAGTTGTTGCGGACAATTTTAACAAGGTGAAAGCATCGCACGGCTCTGATGGTTTAGCATTTATTTCTTCTTCTAAAGCTACAAATGAAGAATCTTATCTCATGCAAAAACTCGCTAGACAAGTTATTGGTACAAATAATGTAGATAATTGCTCACGTTATTGTCAAGCGCCAGCGACTAAAGGGTTATTTAGAACTGTAGGACATGGCGGTGACTCAGGCTCAATAGACGATCTTGAGATTGCAGATATGGTTGTATTGATAGGTACAAATACAGCAGAAGCACATCCAGTGATTGCATCTCGTATTAAACGAGGGCATAAATTATATAACAATACTTTAAATGTTTTTGATATACGTAAACATGAAATGGCAGAGCGTGCGGATAATTTCTATCAACCAAAACCAGGTACAGATTTAGTGTGGTTATCTGCTGTAACAAAATATATTATTGATAATGAATTGCATGACAAGTCATTTATTGATGAATGGGTAAACCATTTTGAAGATTATTATAATTCATTAGCACCATATACTATGGAATTTGCAGAAGAAACTACAGGTATTTCTAAAGAAGAATTAATCGATTTTGCGCAACAAGTAGTAGACGCTAAGTCAGTATCTATTGCATGGGCTATGGGTGTTACACAACAAGATATAGGTAGTGATACGTCAACTGCAATTTCTAATTTATTGTTAGCGACAGGTAACTATAGAAAACCAGGCACAGGTGCTTATCCTTTACGTGGACATAATAATGTTCAAGGATGTAGTGATATGGGCAGTATGCCTGATCAATTCCCAGGCTATCAAAAAGTTGTAGACGACGAAATTAGAGCTAAATTCGAACGCGAATATGGCGAAGCATTACCAAGCAAAGTTGGTAGAGATAATCATCAAATGATGGAAGGTATACACGAAGGTGAAATCGATTCCTTATATCTATATGGTGAAGATACGGGGATTGTCGATTCTAATATCAACTATGTACAAGCAGCATTAGAGAAAGTTGGATTCTTAGTAGTACAAGATGAATTCTTTACATTTACAGCAACGTTTGCAGATGTTGTATTACCAGCAAGTCCTTCACTTGAAAAAACTGGAACATTTACAAATACAGAGCGTCGTATCCAACGTTTATATCAAGCTTTAGATACTAAAGGCGATTCTAAACCTGACTGGGAAATTATCCAAGCAGTAGCCAAATCATTAGGGTATGATTGGGGCTACACACATCCAAGCGAAATAATGGATGAAATTGCTAGAGTTACACCGCTTTATTCAGGGGTAAGTTACGACAGACTTGAAGGATATAATAGTTTGCAATGGCCAGTTGCTGAAGATGGTACAGACGAACCAACGTTATATCTTAATGGATTTAATTTTGAAGATGGTAAGGCTAATTTCTATCCATTAACATTTGATAATTTCTTTAAAGTGAACGAAGAGTATGACTTACATGTTAATAACGGACGTTTATTAGAACATTTCCATGAAGGTAATATGACTTATAAAGTACCAGGATTGGAATATAAAATGCCACATGCATTCGTAGAAATATCTCCTGAACTTGCTAAAGAAAGAGATATTCATGAAGGCGCAGAAATTAAATTAATTTCTGAAACTGGCGAAGCAGAATTAATTGCTCACGTAACAGATAGAGTAAAAGGTAAACAAATTTATATTCCTTTAAATAATAATGCAATGGTTCATGGTGATAAAGGTGCAATCAACTTATTAACTAATAGTGATGTTGATAAAGATACAGATACGCCATCATACAAACGCACAAGTTGTCGTATGGAAGTGAAAACGCGTAGAGGTAAATCACCACTGAATCCTACGAACTTCCGTGTTAATAAACAACGTCAACCACAATATAGTGTTCGAGTTCAAGACAAATGGAAACGTGAGGATTATACATTCCCAGGAAGTCAGGTGGATAAATAATGGCTGAAAGAATAACTAATATTAAACGTATGCAAAAGTCCGAAGAAGAACTGAAACAAGATAGTTTGGCGGAAGTTACAGATGCAATTGTTGCCAATAAAGATAGTATCTTAAAAGCAATTAATATTATCAGTACATTAGATGATGCTAAATTATTAGATGCATTATCCGGTGCAGTGAAAAGCAGAGGCGTCATTGCTAACAAGTTTGCAGTTGAACTCAACAAAGAACAGTATACAGGGTTAATTTCAAATATGGCTTCACTTGTGTTCTTACTTGGTGACTTAGATGTAAATGATTTATCTACAATGCTTAATAAGGTAAATAAAGGTTTGAGTGTTGCTAATAAAGCAAACCCTAATCAAAAGACATCTATTACTGGTTTAATGGGTATATTGAAAGATGATGAAATGAATCGTAGTTTAACCTACATGCTGAACATGCTAAGAGGCATGTCTAGAGAATAGAAAGTTTGCAATTATAAAATTTAAAAAATAAGCGAGGCTAGGATAGTTATTATTGTCCTAGCCTCTACTATGTTCATAGGTAGGGTTAATCGACATCAATTGATACATATTTATTTACTTAAAAAGTAAATAAACAGTTAGAAATATACAAAAATTAATCATGAAATTTGATTTTCTTTTGATTAACTTACTGTTACTGTTTTTAAAATGACATATTGAAAGATGATTAAATGTGATACAATTTCTATTATTAGTGTTTTATTTAACTTATTATTTAAGGCAAGGAGTGGAAGACGTATCAATCCGAAAATGATAAAAATCTCAGCTATAATGTCTAATATATTTCTAGTTATTGGAATTGTATTTTTATTAACTTTTAATATTTTAATGGCGATGACGATGTTTGTGTTATCTCTAGTCATTAGTTTAACTATATTTAACACGTTATTTAGAGATCGAAAAGGTATGAGAATAGTAATTAATGTTTCCTTTATAATTGTTTTAATTGCTATTGTATTTGCTTATGTTACATTAACAAAATAAGTGTAGGATAAGGGGTTATTTCACATAATGAATGAAAATCTAAAGCGTAAATTACCATTGATTTTGGTGGGGCTAATTGTATTAATATTTGTTGTTTTATTGGTTATTAATGAAACAGATTTATTTGATAATCGCAAGACCCACACTTTTGATGAAGCGGTTGATAAGCAAGTTGGAGCAGGTACATTAAATATGACTGAAAAGGATGGTCAATTTGTTGTAGCTTCAAAAAATGATGTAAAGCAAGCAATGAATGTTAATAATGAGAAAGATAATTTGAACCACATGGATATTTCTGAAAAAGTGCCAATGTCTGAAAAGGAATTAAACAATATTTTAAAAGATAAGGGCATTTTAAAAAATAAAGGTAAGGCGTTTTTAAAAGCACAAGATAAATATGAAGTGAACGTGCTATATTTAGTGAGTCATGCGCTTGTAGAAACTGGTAATGGCCAGTCAGATTTAGCTAAAGGTATTAAAGATGATGGAGAGCACTACTATAACTTTTATGGCATAGGCGCATTTGATGAAGATGCTGTTCATACTGGTAGTAGTTTTGCAAAGAAACAGAAGTGGACCTCACCAGAAAAGGCAATTATGGGTGGTGCTAAATTTGTAAGAAATAATTATTTTGAAAATAAGCAACTTTCGTTATATCAAATGCGTTGGAATCCAGAATCCCCAGGAGAACATCAATATGCTAGTGATATTGAATGGGATGAAAACATCGCAACCTTTATGCAACGTTACTATGATGATTTAGGTATAAAAAAAGATCATGTAAAAAAAGATTACTATTTATAAACAATAACAATAGAGAAGACTAGGGAAATATGGAGTGGTTTGAAAATGAAAATAGCTATAGTTGGAGCAGGCATTGGTGGTTTAACCGCAGCAGCTTTATTAAAGGAGCAAGGACATGAAATAAAGGTGTTTGAGAAAAATAGTGAAATAGCTGAAGTTGGAGCAGGTATAGGTATCGGCGGCAATGTCATTGATAAATTAGGCAAACATGATTTAGCTAAAGGTATTAAAAATATTGGGCAAATTATAGATATAATGGAAGTATTGGACGACAAAGGAAATGTGTTAAATAAAGCAAAACTTAAAAAGAATACTGTGAATTTAACTATGACAAGACAAGGGTTATTAGATGTTATTAAATCGTATGTACCAGACTCTATCATATTTACAAATCATAAAGTAACACACGTGGATAGTGGCGCCTTGAAAGTTGAATTACATTTCTCAGAACAACAATCAGAAGCATTTGATTTATGTATTGGTGCAGATGGTATACACTCTCATGTTCGTAATACAGTAGTGACTAATAGTAAAACATTGTATCAAGGCTATACAGTATTTAGAGGCTTAGTAGAGGATGTAAATATTAAACCAGACAACGTTGCCAAAGAATATTGGTCATCTAAAGGAAGAGTGGGAATTGTCCCGCTATTGAATAATAAAGCATATTGGTTTATTTCAATTAATGCTAAAGCAAAAGATGCTACGTTAAAATCTTATGGTAAGCCTCACTTACAAGCTAGATTTAATCATTTTCCCAATGAAGTTAGGCAGATTTTAGACAAACAAAGTGAAACGGAAATCTTATTACACGATATGTATGATTTACAACCATTGAAAGCATTCGTATATCAACGCGTAATACTCTTAGGCGACGCAGCACATGCAACTACCCCAAACATGGGACAAGGTGCAGGACAAGCTATGGAAGATGCCATTGTACTTGCAAATTGTTTGGAGTCGTATCCATTTGAAGAAGCACTTCAAAGATATGATAAGTTACGCGTTAAACATACAAAGAAAGTAATCAAAAAGTCTAGAAAAATAGGTAAAGTGGCACAACTAAGTAATAGAATATTGATTGCTTTAAGAAATAAAATTGCTAAGTTAACACCAAATCAATTGGTATCTAGAGAAACAAAATTTTTATACAAATCAAAGAGCAAATAAAATACTGTAATAAATAAGAACCTAGAAATACGTTTGAATTGTAAAACGGGTTTCTAGGTTCTTTATTTGTTGTTAATAATTAATAGAATAAGGATATAAAACTTTAATTAACTACGTATTTAGGTTTATTGTTAGTCAATTTACTAACTGTATCATTTGCAACAATCTTAGACATCATATCTCGAGATTCAAATGTTGCATTACCAATATGTGGTGTTAGTACAACATTGTCCAATTTTTTAAGTTCATCATTGATCTCTGGTTCGAATTCAAAAACGTCTAATGCTGCGCCTTCAATTTCTTTATCTTTTAAAGCTTGTACTAAGGCTTGTTCATGGACAATAGGCCCTCTTGATGCATTAATAAGGTAACTTGTTGGTTTCATCATTTCGAATTGCTCAGTGTCAATCTGGTGGTGCATGTTTGGATTATATGCAGCATTTATTGTTACAAAATCTGCATTTTTTAATAATGTTTCTAAATCTACATATTTGGCGCCTATTTCTCGTTCTCTATCAACTTTTTGATTAGGGCCTGTATAAAGTACATTCATATCAAATGCTTTGGCACGTTTTGCCACTGCACAACCTATTTCTCCAAGACCGATTATACCAATAGTCTTACCAGAAACTTCTCTACCACGGAAAAATAATGGCGCCCATCCATCAAAACCAGTTGTACGGCATAATTTATCTCCTTCTACAATACGTCTTGCAGCTGAGAGTACAAGGCCAAATGTTAATTCGGCTGTTGAGTTAGTTGATGCTTTAGGTGTATTAGTTACATCTATATTGCGTTGACGTGCATAATCGCCATCTATATTATTAAAACCTGCACCATAATTCGCAATTATTTTTAAATTACTTGCTGCATCAATCACATCTTTATCTACATTTGTTGAAAGTAGGCTAATTAATGCATCGGCATCTTTTATACCTTCTTTTAGTGTTTCTTTATCAATAATGCCTTTGCCCTCATACATATCAACTTCAAAACCTTGATCTTTTAATAAGTTGAGTCCTACCTCTGGAATTGGACCTGCTATATAAACTTTTACCATGTATAATCACTTCCTTTATATCAAAGTATAGTAAATTTCATTGAGTCAAACAAATAAAAGTAATGATTATATAGAAAAATATGAAAGCGTTTTATAATCTGTAAAATTTAGTTTACTAATTTTAATCCAACAATGGATAAGATAATGAGACCAATAAAGAAAATGCGCTTTATACTTTTAGATTCATTATAGATGAGCATACCAACTAAAGTGCCGCCTCCAGTACCAATTCCACTCCAAATGGCGTAAGCAGTTCCCATTGGTATATCGTTCATTGCTACTTTAAGTGTGCTAAAACTACAGACAAAAGCGACAGCTAAGAGTATGACTAACCATTTCTTTTTAGTTCGTGCAATTTCATTTAAAATAACAACGCCGATGACTTCTAATAGTCCTGCGATAAATAATATAAACCAAGCCATCAGCTTTCAGCCTCCTCTGTTGATAATTTTAATCCAATAATACCAACAACTAATAAAATGATTAAGCCGACTTTTAAAAAGTTAAATGGGTCACCCAAAAAGATCATATCTACTGCTACAGTTCCAACTGCGCCAATACCAACAAAGACAGCATAAACTGTCCCAACTGGAAGGTATTTACAAGCGGAAATAACTAGGAAGAAACTAATTATAATCACGATGATTGTACTAGCCCAACTAAGTAAAGAATCAGCAGCATTTAGTCCTGTTACCCACAATATTTCAATTAGTCCGGCTAAAATAACTTTAAACCACTGCATAAATTGTGCCTCCTTTTATCACTAAACTATTCTATTTTCTCAAATAATATATAAGAATTCAATGTTATTAATTGTATAAAAGTTATAGTGATTTTCTATTAATTTTAATATAAAGAGAAACTAATAGAAAAATGAGGGACAAAAAATCAAATCTAGATATTAATATATGAATGACAAGGAGTATGAGGTTAGAAAAGTTTAATAAGCATTTAATTGAAGTTAATCTGTAGAACACTGATAATTTTCATAAAAGGAACACCTGAGCTAAGGCTCATGTGTAAGAACCACTAATTTTCATAAATGAAAATTAGTGGTTCTTTAAAAAAGTCCGAGACATATGTTTATGTCCCGGACTCAATAGGGTATTTTCTATAAATAAGTTGAATTAAAATTACTTATAGTAAATAACAATATTTATTATTGTGTAACTATAGATTAGTTTACGTGGATATAGTTATAAGAGCTTGCTTCACCAGCTGAAATTGTACGTTCGCTTACTGAATAAGGTCCACCATTATAGTTCATTTCTGATACTGTAACAGAGCCGTCACTACCAACGCTTTCAACGTAAGCCACGTGACCCATTGGACCTGAACCTGATTGTAAGATTGAACCAGCTTCTGGATTGTTATCTACTGCATAACCTGCAGAAGAAGCAGCAGAAGCCCAGTTATTCGCATTTCCCCAAGTAGAACCAATACCTCCACCTACTTTGTCGAATACATACCAAGTACATTGTCCTGCTGTATATAAGTTAGCGCTTGAATGATTTGATTGTGTAGTTTCATTTGTTTGTTGTGTTTGTTCAGCTGCATCAGCTTCGCTTCCGTGATCTAATCCTACGATTGCTGCGCCAATACCTGCTGTTAATGTTGTAGCTGTAACTAATTTTTTCATAATTAATAAATCCTCCCAGAGATTTTAAAAAGTTTATATTTTAGCTTAAATGCTTATCTTTAAATTTTTTTTCGCTTTGCTTTCAACGACAAGTAATACTCTAACAGATGAATCAAGCTTTGTGTGGAATGTTACGCTTTTGTAAAACAATTAAAAAAACCTCACATATCGTTGTAATAAACGAGATGTAAGGTTACAAAATCGTATCGAACCGTAATATTTCAAAAACGGTGATATTATAAGGTTTTTGTTATGAATTTAAAATACACTTCGACGTTATTGTTACATTCATTGTAAAAAGTCACAAAATTGTGATTCAAATTATTTGAAGAATCTAATGGATAAGGGTGGTAAATAATCTTCACCATTATATGCTTTTACAGCTGCTACAATTGTGAAAATGAAATTTAAAAGTACAAGTATAGGAAGAATGATAATTCCTATAATAATAAATATAGCGATTGTAGCAACCGTTATCCAAATTAAGTAAGAAAGTAAAAAGTTCAAGTAATTCTTGCCAGCTCTATCTACAAACGGTGATTCATCCCGTTTAATTAGCCAAATAATTAATGGTGCAATTAAAGATGTAAAGAAACTTAATACATAGATAAGTGTTGCCATTAATCTAGCATCCGCATCTGGCTCTTGATTCCCATATGTGTTTGAAACCTGTTCGTCTAAATGTGTTGTCATAAGTAACAAATCTCCTTTACTTTAATATAATCATATCAAATCTAAGTGTACTTAAGTATGTAATTAAAATAATTCAAAAACTTTTAAAATATACCTATTTTGATATGACATTAGTTGTTAAAATATAGCAATGTCACTATAGATACTTACTTATGTTATAGCCATAAAATTAAGTTGTAAACCAGTGTTTATTCAATTTCTTATTAGGCTATAGTTCAAAGTAATGATTTAATATTGTACTTAATAATAAATTTGGAAAGAAGGTTGATTATGAAAATTGCTATCGTAGGCTCAGGGAATGGAGCGGTAACAGCAGCATTAGATATGATTAATAAGGGACATGAAGTGAAGTTATATTGTCGAAATCAATCTATTAATAAATTTGATAAAGCATTGGAACAAGGTGGATTTACTTTTAACAATGAAGGTGAAGAAAACTTTGTAGCATTTACAGACATTAGTGATGACATGGAATATGTAATTAGTGATGCAGAAGTCATTCAAGTCATTATACCATCATCATTTATTGAACATTATGCACATACTATGGCTCCTTTTGTGAAAAAAGACCAACTGATTTTCTTCAATATTGCAGCAGCTATGGGTTCAATAAGATTTATGAATGTTTTAGAGGATATGCACATAGATGTTATGCCTCATTTTGCGGAAGTCAATACACTAACATACGGTACTCGAGTGAATTTTGAAGAGGCACGTGTAGATTTATCATTGAATGTAAGAAAAGTACATTTTTCAACTTATGATAAAGATTATTTAAGTGATTGTTTCGATAAAATTGAAAGACTATATCCATATATTGTAAAAGAAGAAAGTTTATGGAAAACTAATTTAGAAAATGGTAATCCTGAAGTTCATCCAGGTCCAACATTATTAAATGTGGGTCGCATCGATTATTCAGATGAATTTGCGTTATATGAAGAAGGCATTACTAAGCACACAGTTAGGTTACTACATGCGGTTGAATTAGAACGTCTAACATTAGGTCGTAAATTAGGATTTGAGTTATCTTCGGCAAAGGAAGCACGTATTGAACGTGGTTATTTAGAAAGACAAGATGAAGATGAGCCATTAAATAGATTGTTTAATACAAGTCCAGTATTTTCACAAATTAAGGGACCAAATCATGTCAAAAATCGTTATTTAACAGAAGACATTGCCTATGGCCTCGTATTGTGGTCTAGTCTTGGACGTGAGATTGACGTTCCAACACCTAATATTGATGCAATCATAGTAATTGCTTCAACTATTTTAGAGCGCGATTTCTTTGAAGAAGGACTGACGATAGACGAATTAGGGAAAGATAAGTTAGGGCTTGATTAATTAACATAATTAACGAGGGGGATTGCGTATGAAAAGACAACCAACATTTTTAGAGTCAATCTCAACCATATTAGTAATGATTGTAATCGTAATTACAGGTTTCGTTGTTTTTGAAATTCCGATACAAGCATTGTTGATTCTATCTTCTGCATATGCAGCTTTGATAGCAAGACGTGTAGGTTTAAAATGGCAAGACTTAGAGGAAGGTATAACGTATCGTTTAGCAACAGCGATGCCTGCAATTTTCATTATTTTATCAGTAGGTATTATCGTTGGAACATGGATGTTTTCAGGAACAGTACCTGCATTAATTTACTATGGATTAGAATTGTTAAATCCTAATTTATTTTTAGTATCAGCATTTATTATTTGTGCTATTACATCTGTAGCAACTGGTACAGCATGGGGATCAGCATCTACAGCAGGTATTGCATTAATAGCTATTGCTACACAATTACATATTCCAGCTGGTATGGCTGCAGGTGCAATTATTGCAGGAGCAGTATTTGGAGATAAAATGTCACCGTTGTCTGATACAACTAATTTAGCTGCATTAGTTACAAAAGTGAATATATTTTCACATATCCGAGCAATGGTGTGGACGACAGTTCCTGCTTCGATTATAGGACTTATAGTTTGGTATATTGCTGGAAGTCAATTTGGTGGCAATACGAATACATCAAATGTTAATGCATTACTTAATGAACTATCACAAATTTATAACATTAATATTTTCGTTTGGTTGCCATTAATCATTATTATCATATGTTTATTGATAAAAATATCAACAGTACCAGCAATGCTTATTTCGAGTTTAAGTGCCATTATTGTTGGTGTGTTCAATAATGGGTTTAACATGGTTGACGGATTCAAAGCAACATTTGATGGATTCAATAAAGGAATGGTTTCATCAAGTAACGGAGAATTAACTGATAGAGCGATTGGCTTAATTGAACAGGGCGGTATAATGAGCATGACTGAAATTGTCGTTACTATTTTTTGTGGTTATGCTTTTGCTGGTATTGTTGAAAAAGCCGGTTGTTTAGATGTAATACTTAATAAAATTTCTAAAAACATCAATTCTGTTGGTCAGTTAATACTAGCTACAGTACTTGGCGGAATTATGATGGTTCTTGCAGCAGGAGTGGCTTCTGTTGTAATTATTATGGTAGGTGTATTGTTGTTGGAAATGTATAATAAAATGGGATTAGATCGTACTAATTTATCTAGAACACTTGAAGATTCTGGTACTATGATTATTCCATTAATTCCATGGGGAACGTCAGGCATTTATTATACTCAACAGTTAGGAGTGACTGTAAATCAATTCTTTATATGGACAGTTCCATGTTATTTATGTATAGTTTTTGCACTATTTTATGGTTTTAGCGGTATTGGTATTAAAAAAATAAAAACTACAGAATGAGGGTTTTATAAAAAATTCTAAAACAAGCAAGATGGTTAGAATTTTTAATATTTGAATAGCAGAATGCTAAAGAAACTGGGGTAAATTTAATCGTCCAGCCTTAAATATTATAAAAGCATGAACATCAAGCTTAGTTGAACTCTTTTAGAATTTTCGACATTAGTGATTTTTACTGTGATAGAAAGACGAAATTTTTAAAATAAATTTTATTTCTGTCTCGCTACCTTATACTTACTCTTTCTTTATTCTGCGTAGTTAATTATTAATTAGAGTGACATTTCGCTATATTTATAGGTAGAACTTTTAACTATTATTCATATATAAATTTCAGAATAGAAGTTTAAAAAAATATAAACAGGATATATATAACTATGAATGAGGTGAATCTTTGTTATACATAGTAATAATTGTAGCGATATTACTATTAGACATTGAAACTCATCAATATTTCAATATAGATAAAAATTGTTAAATATACTTCCGTTATCTATTGTATAATCGGTTTTGTTTTGTATATTGTAGCGATATTACATGACAAAATCGATTGATTAATGTAGCTAAGGATTTTAGTTGTTATGAAAATTACGATATGACATTTAAGTGCATCACTTAAGTAATAACTTTCTATCACGATAGCATAGATTAAATTATTCCTTTACTTAATAGATAAGCTTGAAAGAGGAAGTAATAAATATAAATACAGTATGACATTGGTTAAGATAATCTCTAAGTGGATATTATTATCAATAACTAGTATGTGTAGTTAATATCTTAATTGTTAATATAATAAAAAAGACCAAACGCTAATAATAGCGTTTGGTCTTTTTTGTATCACTAATTAGTGAATATAATTATAACCTGAAGCTTCGCTTGCAGAGATAGTACGTGAAGTTACAACACCAGCGCCTTGGCCGTAGTTCATTTCAGAAACGTTGATTGAACCGTCGCTGTTAACATTTTCAACGTATGCAACATGTCCCATAGCACCTGTTGAAGATTGTAAGATTGAACCTTGTGAAGGGTTGTTGTTTACTGTATAACCTGAAGCTGCTGCTGCGCTAGCCCAGTTATTAGCATTACCCCAAGTAGAACCGATTTTACCGCCAACTTTATCGTATACATAGTATGTACATTGTCCAGCAGTATATAGGTTGTTTGAAGAACCTGAAGTACTTGAAATTGAGTTTGAAGAACTTGATGGTGCACTAGTTGTACTAACTTTAACATTGCTGCTTGAAGTTGAGTGTGAAACTGCGCCACTTCCACCAGTACCTTGGTTGTTTGCTGTATATGATTGAGTTGAGTTCGTGTTGCTTGTAGCATATGAACTATTGTTATTGTAGTTATTGTAGCTATAACCACTGTTTGAGTGACCTTGGTCTGCTTGACTTGGGTTCCAGTTACCTTGCCAAGTGTAGTTGTAGTTACCTTGTTGATCTATTGTATAAGAATAGCTATATGAAGTAGGGTCATTTGGATTATACCCACCGTTATTGTTTTCTGCTGCGTCTGCTTCGTGTTGAGCTAAACCAAAAGTAGCGATTCCTGCAGTAGCGATTGTAGCTGTAGCGATTTTTTTCATTGTTAAATATCCTCCTAAGAATTGTAAATAAATATATCCCAGTCTCTAAACGACAATTTTTATAATTTTTTAATTCGCTGTTTTAACGACAAGCAATACTTTATCAGAAAAACTTACGTTTGTGTGGGTTGTTATCATTTTGTAATTTAGTTCTAATAATGTATCGATTTATGTAATAAAAGAAATATAAAACTTATGCGTTTAAACGGCGTTGTTATAGCTTTTTAAATTTAAAAGGTGTAACATTGCACTACGCTTTATTACAACGATGTAAAATAACAGAAAATTTGAAACACTAAAAAACAGGGGGATTTAATATTTAAAAAATAAATTATTACTCGTACAAAGTGTAATGATTTACATTATTTAAGTTAAGTAAATTAATATTTTATTTACTATTCAAGCAACGATATTGACACCTTATAGAGAAGATATTAATATAGTAGTATAAAAATTATACTTATATTGTGAGGTGAATAAATGAAAATTGAATTGGGTTTAACATCTTTCGCTGATAATAGTGATATATATATGGAAGATGGTTATCAATCTGCTATAAGTAATGCACAGAGAATTCGTAATATAATAGAAGAAATTGAAACAGCAGATCAATACGGACTTGATGTTTATGGTCTAGGAGAACACCATAGACCTGATTATGCTGTATCAGACCCAGTCACTGTATTAGCAGCTGCAGCAAGGAATACTAAGCATATTAAACTTAGTAGTGCAGTAACTGTACTCTCTTCTGACGATCCTGTACGTGTATACGAAAGATTTTCTACATTAGATGCAGTTTCAAATGGGCGTGCAGAAATTATGGTAGGTAGAGGATCGTTTATTGAATCATTTCCACTATTTGGTTATGATTTGAAAAATTATGAGGAACTTTTCAATGAAAAGATTGAGCTATTAATGCAAATTAATAAGAAAGAAGTTGTAAATTGGGAAGGTCATATGAGACCATCAATTCATAATTTTGGTATTTATCCAAGAACAGAAAAAGGTTCACTACCGATTACTATTGCTACTGGAGGTACACCTGAGTCTTCTTTAAAAGCAGGAGCATTAGGATTACCGATAACTTATGCTATAATAGGTGGCGATCCAAAAAGATTTAAAAGAAATATAGATATGTATAAATCTATTGCTGGGTCTTATGGGCATAATGTAAATGAACTACCAATAGCTACGCATTCTTGGGGATACATTGCTGAAACAGATGAACAGGCAAAACGAGAGTTCTTTCCATCAGTTAAGGCAAATCATGATATATTGGCAAAAGAACGTGGATGGCCAATGTATGATGAGAATAGTTTTGAGCGAGAAGCCGGACCAAATGGCGCACTATATGTAGGTGATCCTGAAACTGTTGCTCAAAAAATAATTGAAACGATTGAGGCTTTAGGTATTACTCGCTTTATGTTGCATACCCCTGTTGGATCAATGCCACATGAAAATACGATTAACACAATTAAATTGTTGGCAGAGCGGGTAAAACCTATTGTAGATAAATATTTTGAAAACAAATAAAAGGAGATTTTGTAATGATATTACGTTATTTAACAAATTTAAAATTAGCTAAAGAATTATATGGTGCAGCAAAACCTAAACTTAAAGGTGACCAATCAATGAAAGAGACATTTGTAGAGGTGTTTAATTTACCTTCAAATGCAGTACCTTTAGCTGGTGCGGTAGAAGCGTTAAGTGCAGTATTCTTCGTATTAAGTTTTGCTAGTAAAAGACTTTCTCGTGTTGCTTCACTATTAACAATTTCAGTTTTAGGTGTAGCTGCTTACAAACACTTTGAAGCTGGTCATGGTAAAGCAGGCGCTAAACACGCTTTAGATTTATCAGGTTTAGCAGCATTAAGCTTCCTTGATACAATTGATTGTAAAAAAAAGTAATTCATTAATTTAAATATATAAATAAATAGTGTCACTTTTAAAGTGTCACTGTATAAATGATAAGAGCCGGGACATTTAAGGATGTTTCGGCTTTTATTCTTGTAAAGAACAATATTCATACACGAGTTTATTCTATTAGTATGTTACATTTGATGACATTCTAGCATAAAGAATGCATTTTGAAATTGGATGCCTAGGTTTTCTTTTATTGTTATATTGATAATAATTTGGAAAAGCTAACAGGAAATGTTGGGTTGATTTTTACAAAGTCATAATTTGTTAAATGCAATCGATGAACATATTCTTTTTTTAGTAATAAAAAGAATGAATATCCAACTAAAATTTGAATTTGAAAAGTAAATATTAAAAAAATAGTAGTATTTTTTAACATTTCTTATACTTGGACATATTGAATTAGCGCAAAGTAATAGTATAGAATTATTATATTAATATTGTTAAAAATCGCTTTGACATATTAACATCATGAAGAAACAAAAGGAGTGGTTTTATGATTGAACAAAATTTTAAAACACTGAACGAACTAATCACAACTTATCAAAAGGGCAAACAATTTTTCAAAACAACTAAAAAGCAACACAAGCTTAACTATGAAGAAATATTTATTTTAAACTATATCTATAGTTGTAACGAAAATGAAATTACAGCAAAAGAAATAGCTAAGTATTCAGAACTACAACCTTATTATTTAACGAAAGCTTTACAAAAATTGATTAAAATGGGGTATTTGAGCAAAAAGAGAAGTGAAATAGATGAACGAACAGTAGTTGTTCGTGTGAATGAAGCACAACGTGGTAAAATAAATGAGATAATTAAAACACTGCAACAAACGTTGTAATGGCTGATGAACGTAATGATAAAATAGAATTGTACATAAGTAAAATTAAAATGAATATTCTGAATAATGTAAAATTAAAATATTTATTAAGTATTTAACTAATATTTGTTTTTAGAAACAAATTAACTGTGTTATACTAATATTTGTTGAATGAAAGCGCATACAAAACGACTGGGAAAGGTGTTATTATGAATTTACTAATTGGAGTTATATTTTTAGGGATTGTTTTATGTTTGTTTACATTATTCACAAGTAAAGCGCCTAATGGTGGTAAAGCGATGGGAGCACTTGCCAATGCTGCAATTGCGTCATTTTTAGTTGAAGCATTTCATAAGTATGTAGGTGGAGATTTGATTGGTATACCATTTTTAGGAGATTTAGGAGATGTTGCTGGCGGTCTTGGCGGTGTTGCAGCTGCTGGTTTAGTCGCATTAGCAATGGGCGTGTCTCCTGTATATGCATTCGTAATTGCTGTTGCTTGTGGCAATATGGATTTACTACCAGGATTCATTGCAGCTTATATTGCTAGTTTTGGTATGAAGTGGATGGAAGAAAAATTACCAGACGGACTCGATTTAATCGCAGCAATCATTGTTATTGCACCAATTACCAGATTAATTGCAATTGCAACTAAACCTTTGGTTGATGCAAGCTTGCTTCAAATCGGTAATATTATTAAAGAATCAACTACATCAAGTCCAATATTAATGGGTATTGTTTTAGGGGGGATTATTACAGTGGTTGCTACTGCACCATTAAGCTCAATGGCATTGACTGCATTACTAGGGTTAACTGGTACACCAATGGCTATAGGTGCATTAGCAGTATTTGGATCTTCATTTATGAATTTCGTACTATTTAAGCGGATGAAGTTTGGAGATCGTAAAACAACGATTTCAGTAGCTATTGAACCGTTATCTCAAGCAGATATTGTAACTGCAAACCCGGTGCCTGTATACATAACTAACTTTATGGGGGGTGCAATTTCTGGGGTGATTATAGCTATGTTTGGATTAGTTAATGATGCAACAGGAACTGCTACACCAATAGCTGGACTTATGGTTATGTTTGGATTTAATAATGCGTTAACTGTGATTATAGTCGCAGTCATGTGTGCTCTCAGTAGCGCAATTTGTGGATATTTAGGTTCACTAATGTTTAAAAATTACCCAATTATCACTAAAGATGAATTACAAAATGGCACGATGTCTAAAAAGGTCAAAAAATATTACAAATTAAAAAAGCAATATGCTAAAAGTTTAGCTTTATAAAATTTTGTAAGTGAAATGTTGACTGATATAGAAAGGGTAGAGACAATAAGCGCTATTTAGAAATTATTTATTTTTGTCATGTCCTTACATATTTATATGTATAAAAATTATTAAAAAACAAAGGATACAAAGTTCAAGATGTAAAAGCCTGATAATGTATCCTTTGTTTTTTATGAGTTAAATTCCTCAATTGTAATTATTTTGAAAGTGATTTTGTATTTATGATATTAAAGGGACTGAGTTAAACGTATAACCATTGAATATTTTTAATTATGGTAAGTTAAATAATTTAGAGAAAGAATAAAACTACCAATAAAGCAAAAATGTTGCAGTTTTAAAGGTATAGGTAAAAGATGTATTACTTTAGTAATGAATTTATCCATCCTTTAAAGCTATTTAACAACCTATTAACCTATATTAAGTTGTACGCGTGTTTAAATAACGTGTTGTTCTATTTTCCATTTTTGAAAAAAAGAACTCTAATAAAATTGCTAATAACCAATAAAACGCTGCAGCAACTGAATAAACTGTTATAAACCTATATCCTTCATTAGCAATTATATGACTTACTGCCATAATTTCAGTGACTTGTACGGCAAATGCCAGTGAGGTACCTTTTATTAGCATAATAAATTGATTTTCTATATTAGGCAGGGCATACGCAAAAGCTTGAGGCAAAACGATTTCTTTATAAATATGAAATCTTGAAAGACCTACACTTTGAGCTGCTTCTATTTGAGCAAATTCTACCGACTGTAATCCACTTTTTATTGATTCAGATAGATAAGCTATCGCATGTAATGAAAAAACAATAAAAGCAATAATTAAAGGTGAAAAAATATCTGGATTAATATGCCAGCTGAATTGATCGTTTAAAAATATAATAAATGTAGGTAATCCATAATATAAAATAAACAGCTGAACAATTAATGGTGTACTTCTGAAAAATGAATTATAGACTATGATAATTTGTGATAGTACGGGAATGTGTTTTAAGCGAATCAGTGCAAAGCAAAATCCTACAATTAGACCTACGATTATGGCAACAATAGAAATCATTATTGTATTAGGAACTCCTGTAAGCACTTCAGTTATTGTATATAAAACAAAGTCCAAATGAATATCCTCCTTAAATGCGGTATGGTTTTTGTGAGCGTTTATCTATTAAAGTAAATGTGCCTTGTATAATTAAAGCGATAATCCAATAGATGATTGAAATGACAATATAAACTTCTAACATGCCTAAACCGTAATTATTTCCGATAATTAATTTAACTTGCCCCATCATGTCAATGATGCCTATTGTAAAAGCTAATGAAGTATCTTTTACTAATTCGATAATTTGCGTTGTTAAATTTGGAATACTATTTCTTAAAGCCTGTGGAACGATTATTTCTTTTAGCATTCTAGGGTAGGATAGGCCGATTGATAAACCGGCTTCTATTTGATGGTAGTCTACAGATTGATATCCAGCACGTATTATTTCTGATAAATAAGCTCCAGTATGTAATGTGAAGGCTAAGATAACGAAAAATAATCTACTAAAATGATTAATATCTATATGAATCAATAACAATAATTGTGGTAATGCAAAGTAAACTAAAAATAGTTGTAAAAGTAGTGGTGTGCTACGTATAAAAGATAAATAAATTCTTACAATTGGCGAAAGTACCTTAATCTGTTTAATGCGAATAAGAGCTAACATAAAACCTAGAATCAACGCACATATTAATGACATAACAATCATTAACAGAGTTAACGGCAATTGCTGTAATACTTGTCCAAACAAATCTAACCAATTTACAGATTGCATTATCGTTGCACCTCCAATTGCGACTTTTTGTGATTTATTTCGTCTAAGTCATCGAATACATTAATATCAAAATATTTTTCTGAAAGTGCTTGTAATTTACCTTCCTTTTTAAGTTCTAATGTCGCTTGATCAATGTCATCATGTAATTTTTGATGTTTTTTATTATAAACGATATGCAGAGGCTCTTTTTTTACAATACCTCCAAT
The DNA here is from genome assembly GCF_033597815.2 of Staphylococcus sp. KG4-3. NCBI lineage: Bacteria > Bacillati > Bacillota > Bacilli > Caryophanales > Staphylococcaceae > Staphylococcus > Staphylococcus halotolerans. Next base: position 2,174,823 of record NZ_CP166245.1, on the reverse strand, counting down.
TTTAACATTTTCTTTGACTTGTTTTTGAATGGCTTTATAAGTGTTCCAGTTTAATAACATAGCGTCACGTCGCTGCTGACTGACCATTTTTAAGTTGTCTCCATTAGAAGGTTCTTGAATCGTATTAATATTGATTTTTGATGAATTATTTTTGTTGTACTGAGATAAGATGGAATATAGTCCACCACTAGGCGCCATGGGTGTAATTGATTTTCCAGGTAAATCGTCTAAACTGTGTATATCCGTATTGTTACGATTGACTACTAACATAGGCAAGGCATAACTATAGGGCACATCTTGGTACAGAAATTGTTTTTCGCGTTCAGGTGTTTTGAAAAACCAGTTAATTCCCATATCAAATTTACCAGCACCAATACCAACTAAATTTGATTCTTCTTCACCTACTTCATATTTAAAATCATATTGTGGTAACTTTTTTTCGATTAATTTCATATAGTCCATATCTAGCCCTACAAACTGGTTTTGCTTATTGGTATACAAGTAGGGTGGATTCACCTCTGCTGACAGTGCTACTTTAACTTCTTTTTTGTGAGATTCTTTATTTGAATTATCATTTTGAGTACAAGCAGTTAAAACGAAAATCGATGAAAGTATAATGGCGGTAATAAATCTTTTTTTAGATGTCATTGTTTATCACGCTCCGTGCTTACTTTGTTTAAGAAGCGATTTATTCTTTCTGAGTTATTATTATCTAATACCTCTTGAGGTGTGCCATGATGAATAATTTGACCATCATCAATAAATATCATTTGATCGGCAATAGCTTTAGCAAATTCAATTTCATGTGTTACTAAAACCATCGTCATACCTTCTTGTGCAATAGATTTAATGAGAGATAGTACACCTTGTATAGATTCTGGGTCTAGTGCAGAAGTTGGTTCATCCAACAGTAATACATCCGGATTAAGAGCAAGAGCACGGATGATACCAATACGTTGACTTTGACCGCCAGACAATTGAATTGGGTATTTGTCTTTTTGGCTTGCTAAATTAACACGTTCTAAATAGGAGAGCGCTATTTCTTTTGCTTGAGTTGTACTGTGATTTTTACCATGTATTAAACCGACAGTTATATTTTCTAAGATAGTTTTATTCTTAAATAAATTATAATTTTGGAAGACCATTGCAGATTTTTGTCGTAATTTTGCAATGTCTTTTTTAGTATGTTTTGAAGTGTTAAATGTTTCATTGCCAATAGTAATCGTTCCAGATTCTGGTAGGGCTAATGCATTTAAAGTCCTTAACAGCGTTGTTTTACCAGAACCACTTGGCCCGATAATTGCAGTGACAGTTCCTTGTTCTTGGCTAAAACTTACGTCATTGAGTATCGTATTTTCATTATATTTATGTATAAGATGTTTAACGTTAATCATTCAATTTCCCCCAATATTTCATTAAGTATAAATTATCACAATAAATCTTATCGGTAAAGTAAGGATTTTGTGCTTGAAAAGCTTTATTTCAATCATGGCGAGTGTTAAACTTGTATTTAATAAGGAAAAAGTGATAATCGAGGTGAAGGAAATGAATACGTCCGCATTAATACATACGGAGATTCAAGAAAAATGGATTGCTAAATTAGATACTGTAAAAGACGATTTTAGAGCGAGAGCGGAATATAATGATATACATTCACATTTTCCCTACGAAAATATTAAATGGCTTGTAAATGAAGGTTATACATTGTTGACGTTGCCTAAAGCATACGGCGGTGAAGGTGCGACTATTGAAGACATGGTGATACTTCAAAGTTATTTGGGATTAATCGATGGTGCAACTGCTTTATCAATAGGTTGGCATTTAAGTGTAATTGGACAATTATATGAACAACAAATGTGGGAACCTGATATGCTTGACCAATTTGCTGAAGCAATAAAACAAGGGGCATTGGTGAATAGGGCTGTTAGTGAAGCGGAAACTGGTAGCCCAACGCGTGGAGGTAGACCTGCAACAAACGCAGTAAAAGTAGACGGTGGATTTGTACTTAATGGGGTGAAAACATTTACTTCTATGAGCAAAGGGCTTACACATTTTGTGGTAAGTGCTTATTACGAAGCTATTGACCAAGTAGGATTTTTCTTAGTTACTAAGGATACTCCAGGTGTGGAGATAGCTGATAACTGGAATATGGTAGGTATGCGTGCAACAGAAAGTCATGACCTTGTATTAAATGATGTATATTTACCAGAAGGAAATTTTGTTGAAATAAGGGGAGCTAGTGGTAAAAAGCCAAATGGCTGGATATTACACATACCAAGTGTTTACTTAGGTATCGCTCAAGCAGCACGTGATTACGCAGTGGGTTTTGCTAAAACTTACAGTCCTAATAGTATAGAAGGGACTATTGGTGATTTACCTACAGTCCAACAAAATATTGGAAAAATGGAAACACTTTTATTATCTGCACGTCATTTTTTATGGAGTACAGCTGCTTTGTATAATAATGAAGGTTCCGAAAAAGTGAAATGGAATGAAACGTCTGCCAGTAAAGTAATGGTGATGAACCAAGGTTTAGAAGTTATAGATATTGCCATGCGAATTGTAGGAGCGAAAAGTCTTGAAATGGAACGCCCTTTACAACGTTATTATAGAGACATGCGCGCAGGTTTGCACAATCCGCCTATGGAAGATATGGCATATACAAACATTGCACACAGTGTATTAGATCATTTTTAAATATTAAGAGCAATACAATAACCATGCATTTAGACAAATTGTCTAAATGCATTTTTTAATAATTAAAAAAATAAAAATTTACTTGTTTACTATTGTAAAATTACTAGAATCATTATATAATCAATTGGTACTGATAATCATTTTCATTGGAGGAGAATTATGAAAAAATTATTGTTTCCGTTACTTGTTTTAGTACTCATTTTAGCTGCATGTGGTAATAAATCAGATAGTGACAAAAAAGAAGAAACAAAATCTTATAAATTAGATAGTGGTAAAAGCATAGATATACCTAAAAAACCCGAAAGAATAGCAGTTGTAGCACCTACATATGCAGGTGGTATTAAATATCTTGGCGGTAATATTGTAGCTGTTAACGAACAAGTAGATAGTAGTAAATTGCTAAAAGATAAGTTTAAAGGGGTAGAAAAAATTGGGGAAAATGATGTAGAAAAGGTAGCAAAAGCAAAGCCTGACTTAATCATTGTTTATTCTACGGATAAAAATATTAAAAAATACAATAAAATTGCACCAACTGTTGTTTTTGACTATGGGAAGCATAAATATTTAGATCAACAAAGAGAATTAGGTAAATTACTTGGTAAAGAAGATAAAGTAGCTTCTTGGGAAAAAGAATGGAAAGCTCAAACTAAAAAAGATGGACAAGAAATCAAAGACAAAATTGGTGAAGATGCAACAGTCTCTATCTTTGATGAATTTGATAAAAAATTATACAGCTACGGACCGAATTGGGGACGTGGTGGCGAAGTATTATATCAAGCATTTGGTCTTAAAATGCCTGACAAATTAAACGACTTAGTTAAAAAAGAAGGTTGGGCAGAAGTGAAACAAGAGAAGATTGCAGATTATGCAGGTGATTATATTGTTTCAACAAGTGAAGGTAAATCGAAACCAGCTTATGAAAAAACAGATTTATGGCAAAATATACCAGCTGTTCAAAAGGATCAAGTGATTCAAGTTCAAGCAGAAACATATTGGTATAATGATCCTTATACACTAGAATATATGAGAAAAGATTTAAAAGAAAAATTTTTAAATAATTAGAAATTCATATTCTTTAAATGTATAAGATAGTAAATTTAATAACGAAATAGTCTCTAAGGAGCGAGCATATGAATTCAAAGGTAGACTTTTGACTTATAACTCGCTCCTTAAATTGTGACGTCACAAATGTAAACTAATAGTTTTTATTAGTTTACATTTGTGGTATAATTTTTTTCATTGAAGGAGGAATCACTTTGACTACAAAATATTTAGTATATACAGCTTTGATGACAGCAATTATAGCTGTTTTGGGGTTTGTGCCTGCCATCCCATTGCCTGTCATGCCTGTGCCAATTGTATTACAGAATATCGGTATATTTCTAGCGGCAATTTTGCTTGGTCGTAAATATGGTACGTTAAGTGTCATTGTCTTATTATTGCTAGTAGCTGCAGGATTACCTTTACTATCAGGTGGCCGAGGTGGCATCGGTGTATTTGCAGGACCGTCAGCAGGATTTTTATTTATGTATCCAGTTGTTACATATATTATTGGCTTGGTAAGGGACTTATATTTTAAAAAAATTAATTTTGTTGTACTATTAATTACAACAATAGTTTTTGGTGTCTTACTATTAGATATCGCAGGTACAATTATAATGGGCTTAATAACTAATTTACCTATCACGAAATCTGTTACATTATCACTATTATTTATACCTGCTGATATTCTAAAAGCGATTGTCGCAAGTTTAATTGGTAATATTATGTTAAATCATAGCCAATTTAAACAGTTATTAAAATAAACTTTTAGACATTCAATTAGATAAGAATTGATGGGCAGAAGAAGATAGGGTGACGGTTCATGGCAATTTCGATGGCAAACATATTTCAAGAGGGTAAAATTTTTTCTGATGATCAGATTAAAACAATTTATTTAACACCTGAAGAACCTTTAGTATATGATGCGAATAAATGGGTGTATAAAGAAATGCCTACAATCAAGGATTGGAAGCAACATATGGAAATGCAACAAAGTTTACATAGACAACAATATTCCGACCATTTAGCATTTACTTTTCCAGAGAATACACCTTTAAGCCAAGCTTGGTTAGATGAAATTAAAGATTGTGGTTTCGAATTAGGGTGTATGGAACTTTATGCAATTGAATCACAGAATATTCGTAGAAGCCAAAATAACCATGTCGAAGTAAAATTTGTCACGGACCAAAACTTAGAAGATTATATTGCAATCTATCGACAGTTTTCAGAACCTTTTGGACTTGAATATGCAGAAGAAAGTATACGAGTAATACGTGATCAATTTCATTATGAAAGTAAATCACGTATTATTGCCTATGAGAATAACACACCAGTAGGTATTTTAGATTTAATAATTACTAATAAAACAGTTGAAATAGATGGCTTTGGTGTATTGGAAAATTTTCAAAGACGAGGGATAGGTCAAACAATGCAATCATTCGTAGCTGATGTCTCGGATGATAAAGTAATTATACTTATCGCTGATGGCGAGGATAGTGCCAAACATATGTATATCAAACAAGGATACATTTTTATCAGTTACTGTTATCAAATATTGAAAGAACAGGCTTAAATATAAAATACAAAGCGATCCTAGGACATACAGCTATGTCCTAGGATCGCTTCATGTTTATTTAATTAGTGGATTATTTATTTATATGCTCTAATTGTACACGTTCAGGACGGCTATATATATTGAAATTTCCATCTCTAATAAACCCGACTGCAGTAATATTTAAGTCTTCAGCCAGTGTAACAGCTAATGTGGTCGGGGCAGATTTTGAAAGTATAACACCTACGCCTATTTTAGCGGCTTTAATTAGTATTTCAGAGGAAATGCGACCACTGAAAATTAGCACTTTATTTCGCACAGGAATGTGTCTTTGAATACAATAACCATAAAGTTTATCTAGCGCATTATGACGGCCGATATCTTGACGGTGTTCGAAGAAAGCCTCTCCGTCACTAATAGCTGCATTATGAAGACCACCAGTTTGTTTAAAAACGGCACTTGCACTTTGTAAACGCGTCATCATGTTTAGAATTTGTTTTGGGCTAATAACAATTTTTGACATAGAAGTTTTAGCTACAGCAGCATCATTTTGAAAATAAAATTCTCTACTCTTACCACAACATGATGCAATCATCCGTTTAGTTGAATATTCAAAACGTTCCCCTAATGGTCTTGTTAATTCAACGTGAGCAAAGCCTTTACTATCATCTATTTGCACTGATTTTAAGTCGTCACTTTTTAGAATAGCCCCTTCAGACGCTAGAAAACCAAGCACAAGTTCCTCCATATGATTTGGGCTACAGATTATAGTAGCAAATTCTTCTCCATTAACCATAATTGTTAAAGGGAATTCAGTTACATAGTGATCGGTTTTATTAATAAGTTCACCATTTTCGTATCGTACGATTGGTTGGTTGGTTAAAACGTCTTCATTCATTCGTACACCTCTTTTCGTATTCACTTTATATTTTAGCGCATTTTTAATTATAAAAAAATAATTCGGTTTTACTCATGTAAATTGGCATACATTAATGTAGTGCTTAAATCAAAATTAGGAGTAGTCAAGATTGATTTACGAACTTAATGAAAGTAAACTTGGGGTAAACAAACTAAAGAGGTGAATTTGACATGGTTAGTATACGAGATATTGCACATTTAGCAGAAGTTAGCCCAGGAACTGTATCCAGAGTATTGAATAATGACCCAACTCTTTCGGTATCGAAAAATACTAGAGAACGTATCCATCAAATTGCGAAAGAGAAACAATATCTTAAGTCAGCAAGAAAAAATAAAAGTATTCAAATCATTACTTATGCATCAAGAGCTAAAGAAATGTCAGATCCTTATTACAGAGAAATTCGATTGGCAATTGAAGCGGAAGTTAAACGTTTAAACCTATCGTTAAAGCGAACAATTCGTATAGATGGCAACCAAAATAATAATGAGTTAAATACGATAGAAAAGGCAGGCGCAATAATAGTTATAGGTAATTTTTCTATTGATGCTCTACAAAAACTCCAATCGTATAATCCTAATATGGTAGTTATTAATAATCCCCATGTACCTAAATCTATAGATGCAGTATATTCAGATCTTCATTACTCTATGACTCACTTGCTAGATAAGATAAAGGGGTTAGGTTTAACACGCATAGCATACATAGGTGGGTATCATACAATAAGAGATTTAGATGGCACCCCAACTTCAAATGCAACTGATGTACGATATAAAGCTTATCAAGATTGGTGTGAAAGACATCAATTAGAAACGATAGCATTGCTTAATGGATGGAAAAAAGAACACGGTGAGATGGCGGTTAAAACATTTATAGAGAACAAACAGGAGCTCCCACAAGTTTTTGTTGCGGGAAATGACATGGTTGCAATAGGCGTTTTACAGCAAATTCAAGAGAATAAAATTGAAATACCTGAACGCGTAAAGTTAATCAGTTTTAATGATTTAGAAGTTATTCAATATGCTGTACCTTCTATTAGTAGTGTACATATTCCTGTAGATGAATTTGGTCGAATAGCAGTAAGGATGGCAGAAGAACGTATTAACCAAACAAGAAAGCTTGCTATTCATATAGTAGTAGAAGCGCCATTGAAGTCTCGTAATACTTTTAAAGCCTGAGTGAAGTAAATTACGTTGACAAAACTTTTAGTAAACAAGTAAACTTTGTTTGTGTTTACTAATAAGAAGAAAAGAATTAATCACTTTGCATTTAATGTAGATAAAAAGGAGTGGGAATCTTATGTTACAAGCAATGCGCGAAAAGTTTGAAACGTTATTTGGTGTAGCAGCTGAAGTTAGCGCTTTTGCCCCTGGAAGAATCAATTTAATTGGGGAACATACTGATTATAATGGAGGATATGTTTTTCCAGCGGCAATAGAATTAGGAACTTATGGGTTAGCAACTAAAAGAGATGACCGTAAAATTCAACTTTACTCTAACAATTTTGAAGGAAAAGGTATTATCACTTTCACTTTGGATGATCTAGTATTTAACCAAGATGATGACTGGGCAAACTATCCCAAAGGCGTGGTAAAGTATTTAACTGAAACATTCGATAAAATTGACCACGGATTTAATATTTTAGTAGAAGGCAACATTCCAAATGGAGCCAGTTTGTCGTCGTCTGCTTCAATCGAAATACTTACAGGTTGGTTATTAAAAGATTTATTTGATTTAGAATTAGAACATCTGCAGCTTATTAAAATAGGTCAAGTTGTCGAAAATAAATTTATGGGTGTAAATTCAGGCATTATGGATCAATTTATTATTGGACTGGGGAAAGCAAATCATGCAGTATTACTTGATACTGCGACACTGGATTTTGAATACGTTCCAGCCAAATTTGGAGATTATGTGATTTCTATAATGAATACGAATAAACGTCGTTCATTAACTGAAAGTAAATATAATGAGCGCAGAGCAGAATGTGAATCTGCACTTGCTGACTTAAAAGAAGAATTGAATATAGAAGCTCTATGTGAACTGACATTAGCTGAATTTGACCAAAATATGCATCTTATTAAAGATGACGTATCGCGTCGTAGAGCTAAACATGCTGTATCAGAAAATGAACGTACAAAACTTGCGCGTAAATTACTTGCTGAAAATGATTTTGACCAGTTTGGCAAACTACTTAATATGTCGCATGCTTCATTGAAAAAAGATTATGAAGTTACAGGAATTGAATTGGATACATTAGCTGAAACGGCTCAACAAGTTAATGGTGTATTGGGCGCAAGAATGACAGGTGCCGGGTTTGCAGGTTGTGCGATTGCCTTAGTGCATAAAGATAGTATCGAGCGATTAGAACATGAGGTTTCCCAAATGTATTTAGAAAAAATTGGTTATACACCTTCTTTTTACCACGTAGGTATTAGCGGTGGCGTAACATCTTTATAAGTGATACAAAATAAATGAAGGAAGGTTTTTATATGTCTGTTTTAGTGTTGGGTGGGGCAGGTTATATAGGCAGCCATGCCGTAGATCAATTGATTGAGAAAGGTTACAAAGTTGTAGTTGTAGATAATTTAGGAACGGGACATAGAGAAGCAGTACATCAAGATGCAAGTTTCTATGAAGGTGATATTCGTGACAAAGCATTTTTAGACCGTGTTTTTACAAATGAACAAATTGAAGGTGTTTTTCACTTTTGTGCATACTCGTTAGTTGGAGAATCTGTAGAAAAACCATTAGCCTATTTCAATAATAATGTATATGGCTTACAAGTACTATTAGAGGTAATGTATGAGCACCAAGTAAAACATATTATATTCTCGTCAACGGCAGCTGTATATGGAGAACCCGATACAGTTCCAATAACTGAAGAAGATTCTAAAACACCAACGAGCCCATACGGCGAAAGTAAATTAATGATGGAGAAAATGATGCATTGGAGCCATAATGCTTATGGTGTAAACTATGCTGCACTGCGTTACTTTAATGTTGCTGGTGCCAAACAAGGTGGATGGATAGGTGAAGATCATCGTCCTGAAACGCATTTAATTCCTATTGTATTACAAGTAGCATTAGGACAACGTGATGCTTTAACTATTTTTGGTGACGATTATGATACTGAAGATGGTTCTTGTATACGTGATTATTTACATGTTGTAGATTTAATTGATGCACATATTTTAGCTTATCAGTATTTACAAAATGGGGGGGCATCGGGTGCTTTTAACTTAGGTAGTAGTCAAGGCTATTCTGTTTTTGAAATTTTAGAAGCTGCACGTAAAGTAACGAAAGAACCGATTAAGTCTGAAGTTGGCCCAAGAAGAGCTGGTGATCCAAGTAAATTAATTGCGGCAAGTGACAAGGCACAATCTGTCTTGGGTTGGAAACCACAACATGATAATATTCATGAAATCATTGATTCAGCATGGCAATGGCATCATCAGCATCCTGATGGTTATCAACAAAGTATGGAGGGATAACGCATGTTATTAAACCAACAATTAGTGCAACAATTTATTGCACAAGCAATTTCATTTGGCGATTATGAACAAGAAGATAGCATCTATATTCAAAATCAAATATTGCGTATTTTAAATGCACGAGGGATAACTGAGACGTTAGAATCACCTTTACCTAAAAATGCTACAGCAAATGATATAACACAATATTGGATTAATGAAGCTATAAATGAAAATTGCATTGAAGATGCGTTATACAATAAAGAAATTGTTGAAGCACAACTTTTAGACATAATCACGCCAAGACCGTCTGTTATTAATAGAAAGTTTAGAGAAGCTTATGAACAATCACCGGAAACAGCGACAAAATATTTTTATGAAATCGCTAAACGTAATCATTATGTGAAAGAAGACGCGATAGCTAATAATATTAATTATGAAGTAGCCACTGAATATGGTGACATAGAAATCACCATTAATTTATCTAAACCAGAAAAAGATGCAAAGCAAATTGCAAAAGCTAAAGCTGCGCCGGCTACTGAGTATCCAAAATGTGCTTTATGCATTGAAAATGAAGGTTTTCAGGGGTCTGTTACGCAAGCAGCACGTACTAACCATCGTGTGATACGTTTAAATTTAGATAGTCAACCATGGGGATTTCAATATTCTCCATATGCTTATTTCTTAGAACATAGTATAGTGTTTTCTGAAAAACATGTTCCGATGGAGATTAACAAGCAAACCTTTGTTAATTTAATTGATTTTATAAAACAATTCCCACATTATTTTATAGGATCTAATGCGGATATTCCGCTTGTAGGCGGTTCTATATTATCACATAACCACTATCAAACAGGGCAACATATATTCCCGATGGATAATGCAGCAGAAATTGAAAAATTTATTATAACGGGTTTCCCAATAGTAGAAGCAAGTACTTTAAATTGGCCAATGAGTGTGATTCGATTAAAAAGTGAAAATAGTGATGAGCTAATCCAAGCGGCAACACATGTTATGGTACAGTGGAATCAATATTCTGATAATAGTGTAGACATTAAGGCTTATAGCAAAGATGGAGAGAGACATCATACGATTACACCTATTGCCAGGTATAGAAATGGATTGTATGAATTGGATATTGTACTGAGAGATAATCAGACTTCTGCGGAGTTTCCAGATGGTATTTTTCACCCACACAAAGATGTGCAACACATCAAAAAAGAAAATATTGGATTAATCGAAGTAATGGGAATGGCAATATTGCCTGGCCGTTTAAAGAAAGAATTAAAACAAGTGAAATCATATTTATTAGGTGCAGTGCATGTTGATATAGGTATTCATCAACAATGGGCCGATGACATGAAACAAAATTATGATATCGATACTAACAATGTAGATGATATTGTTGAAAAAGAAGTAGGTTACAAATTCAAACGCGTATTAGAAGATGCAGGTGTCTTTAAAAATACTGAGATTGGTCGAGCAGCGTTTAAACGCTTTATAGACATTTTATGATTAAAATAAATTATCAATTGTGACATGAATAAGGTAAATAAAGTAGCTTCTATGAAACTTTATCTACTTTTTTATTAATTAGGAGTGTGGTGAGGCTATCAAATGATGAAATTTGATAGCTATCTATCATGCTCCTATTTTCTTACTTTTATTTTATTATATGCAAGCATATAATAAAGTGAAGGAGTGATTTTTTTGAAAATTAGAGCCAAATACATACTTATTACATTTATTGTTCTGACATTCATTTTAACTGGGTGTTCTAATGAAAATAAAGGTAATGAAAATGCTAAGAAGAAAAATGAAGAAAGCCAAAAACAGGTATTGCATGTTGCTGCAGCAGCAAGTCTTACAGATGTAACAAAAGATTTAGAAAAAGCTTTTAAAAAGCAACATAATAATGTAGATGTTACTTTTAATTATGGAGGTTCGGGCGCTTTAAGACAGCAAATAGAAAAAGGAGCTCCTGTTGATGTTTTTATGTCAGCAAATGAAAAAGATGTAGACGCACTTGTAGATAAAAATCAAGCACAGAATACATACGAATATGCCAAAAACAAGTTGATGCTTATCGCTGGTAAAGATAGTGATTATAAATCTGTAAAAGATATTAAAGATGGTGATAAATTAGCTATTGGCGAAACCAAATCAGTGCCAGCTGGTAAATACGCTGAACAATATCTCAAGAGTAATGACTTGTTTGAAGGTGTAAAGTCTAATCTAGTATATGCAAAAGATGTACGCCAAGTATTAAATTATGTTGAAAAAGGTAATGCACAATTGGGATACGTTTATCAGACTGACTTATATCAAAGTCAACAAAATGGTAATAGCAAAGTTAAAGCGATTAATACAGCAAATTTAAATAACCCAATTGTTTATAAATCTGCTACGATTACAGATGATAAATCTGCTAAAGAATGGATAGATTTCTTAAAAACAGATAAAGCGAAAGCTATTTTAAAAGAATATAAATTTGAAGCATAGGAGGTTTTAGTAATGCAAGATATGACGCCATTTTGGATATCGCTTAAAGTAGCTCTAATTAGTACTATTATTGTTACTTTGTTGGGTATTTTAATATCAAAATGGCTATATAAACGCCATGGTATCATTGCTAGAATCTTGGAAAGTGTCATTGTCTTACCAATTGTCTTACCACCAACTGTAATGGGTTTTATTTTATTGATTGTATTTTCACCACAAAGTTATGTAGGTGCATTTTTTAAAGACATACTAAATATGCCAGTAGTTTTCACTTTGACTGGCGCAGTTATTGCATCAGTAATTGTAAGTTTTCCACTGATGTATCAACATACCGTACAAGGTTTTCGTAGCATTGATCATAAAATGTTAAATACAGCTAGAACAATGGGGGCCAGTGAGAATAAAATATTTTTCAAACTAATTTTTCCTCTATCGAAAAGACCAATACTTTCAGGTATTATGATGAGCTTTGCACGTGCGATTGGTGAATTTGGGGCGACGCTCATGGTTGCTGGTTATATTCCAAATAAAACGAACACCTTACCGTTAGAAATTTATTTCTTAGTAGAACAAGGTAAAGAAAATCAAGCTTGGTTATGGGTGATTGTGTTAGTAGCATTTGCAATCACTGTGATTGGAACTATAAATATATTAAATAAAGATCGTTTTCGGGAGGTGGACTAATTGTTGAAAATACATTTAAATCATCTATTAAAAAAGCAACAATTAAAAATCCACATTGAAGACAATGAGCCTAAAATTTATGCTATTAAAGGTCCGTCGGGAATTGGTAAAACGACATTATTAAACATTATAGCTGGTTTAAGAAAACCAAATACTGCTTTTATCCAACTCAATGGTCATGTTATTTGTGATACAAAGGAAGATATAGACGTGAAAATACAAAAACGAAATATTGGCTATTTATTTCAAGATTATCAATTATTTCCTAATATGGATGTTTATCACAATATAACTTTTATGGCAAAACCTTCTCAACATATAGACAAGCTTTTACAGCAATTAAATATAGAGCATTTAAAGGATCAATATCCTTTGCGACTTTCAGGCGGTGAAGCACAGCGTGTAGCATTGGCTAGAGCACTAAGTACAAGGCCGGATTTGATTTTATTAGATGAGCCATTTTCAAGCTTAGATGATGCAACTAAAACAGAAAGCATAGAGCTTGTTAAACGTATATTTGAACAATGGCAAATACCTATTATATTTGTAACACATTCCAATTACGAAGCTACTAACCTAGCGCATGAAGTTATAAATATCAAATGAGATTAACGCTGTGTTGCATTTATACAAAATATTGAAAAATTAAACATTTAGGGGCTTTAATGTCTCAAACTGTTTTTTTTTATACAGCCTTTTATCTTTATGTAGTAATCGATGATGTCAAAGAAGCAATTTAGTAGCTCAAGTTCTTTATATATTGTGTGAAGAAAAATGCAGAAATTAAATACTTCATCATGTATGGTAAATGTAATTTAAATAATTTTAAATATTTTTGAATGAGGTGTATACATGAGAATAGAGTTTTTGGGGACTGCTGGTGGCGTACCTTCACTATATAAATCAGTTTCTCAACATATAGATACGATTCAGCGAACGGGACCTGCTATTTACATTCACGACTTACAATTGTTGATTGATACATCAGAAGATATTTTTTATCAATTACGACGCTCTCAAATACATGATATAAAATATGGTATATATTCACATTGGCATCCAGATCATACAATGGGTCTTAGAATTTGGGAAACACTCAATCATGATTTTATTAATAAAATACCGCAATCTAAAAAGTCTAAAATTTATATTACGAAACAACAAGTGGCTGATTTTAAAAAGTATTTTGGCCACTGGGATCATTTGAATTACCTGAGTGAACTCGGTGTTATTGAAAAAGAAATTGTAGAAAACGACTCGCGAATAAAGATAAATAATGTGTCAGTCGAGTGGATTCAATTAGCAGAGGAGTTTGCATTTGGATTTTATATTACATCTAATGCGCAACGTATTTTGATTATTCCGGATGAGATAAAAAAATATACACCTATAGAAAAAGTAAAAGAAGTTGATGTGGCAATTTTACCTTTTGGTAGTAATGAAGTTAATCCTGTAACTCATGAACGTATACATGAAGCGGGGATGCTTGATGAACTAGGAGAAATACGATTTGAGGAAAGCATAGAACTTGCTTACGAAATTAATGCAAAATATACTTATTTTACACACATAGAAGCAACAGAAAGTTTAAATGAAATGCAAGTAATAAAGTTAGAACAACAACTAAAGCAGTCTGGGCTGAAGGCGACCATCGCTTATGATGGTTTAATAATACAGACATAAAAAGGCATAAAGTTCCAATTGGAACTTTATGCCTTTTACTCGTTATGGGTATTTGGAATGGGGAAATGTTCGAAAATTTCTCCACTATTAAGTGATTCAGATAATGTAGATAACCAAGCATAATATACTTTAGAATGATCTAATTGTTTTGACATTTCTTTAGCTTCTTCGATGACTTCCTCAGATGCACTTTCTGAATGAATAATGGGGTCCAATAATTTTTCTGCTCTTTGAATTGCTTCTAAATTTAATTTAATCTCTCTGTTCCATTTTTGTGAGAAAAAATTACCAAAGAAAGTAAAGAAATCTTTTTCAGCAACAAAATGCTGTTTTCTACTGCCACGTGTAAATTGTTGTTTAACGCCGTCAAATTCTTGGAGTTTTTTAACTCCTGCACTCATACTTGGTTTACTCATTTGTAATTCGTAGCGCATTTCATCTAGTGTCATGCTTTTTTGTTCGAATACCATTGTTCCATACAAATTGCCGACGCTACGGTTTACACCGTAAAGATCCATAGTCTCACCTATAGAATTAATAACGATGTCTTTAGCTTGAGTTAATAGTTGTTCATAATCCTTTGAACGTGCCATTGATTCACCTCCGAATAATATTCAATTAATTGTACCACGAACATTTAAGCAAGGGGTATGATTAATTAATATATAGCGTATTGAATATGATTTCAATATAGAAATATATTTTAATCACAAATAATTAACATAGGGAAAATGCTACTTTTTATAATATTAATATCAAAACATTGTTACATTGTGACCCAAGATTTATAATAGTAACAATGATGTATAGAAAGGGTAATGCTTGTGACTAAAGATCGCTATTCGAGACAAACGTTATTTAAGCACATTGGTTCTAAAGGCCAAGATAAAATTATAAACGCGCATGTCGTGATTATTGGGATGGGTGCTTTAGGGACGCATCTTGCTGAAAGTTTAGTTCGTGCTGGGTTAGGTGAACTTACAATTGTAGATAGAGATTATATTGAGTTCAGTAATTTACAAAGACAAACTTTATATACGGAAACTGATGCAAATGAAGCATTACCTAAAGTCGTAGCAGCTGAACGACATTTAATGGCAATTCGCCAAGATTTAAATTTAAGTTGTCATATTGCACATGTTGATCGACAGTTTTTGGATGAACAATGTAAAAATGTACAGCTTATATTAGATGCGACAGATAATTTTGAAACACGTCAAATGATTAACGATTTTGCGTTTCAGCAAAGGATACCTTGGATATATGGTGGTGTTGTAGAAAGCACATATATAGAAACCGCGTTTATTCCAGGTTTAACACCGTGCTTTAATTGTTTGATGCCACAATTACCTGTTATTAATAGAACTTGTGATACAGTTGGTGTCATTCAACCAGCTGTAAGTATGACTACAAGTTTACAGATGAGAGATGCGTTAAAAGTATTAACCCAGCAAGATATTAGCACCAAAGTAACATATGGAGACTTATGGGACGGAACACATTTTACGTTTGGTTATAGTAAATTACAGCGACTACATTGTCCAACATGTGGGGAATCACCTACATATCCATATTTAAACGAAACAAAGCGTCAATTTGTCAGTTTATGTGGGAGAGATACGGTACAGTATGAAAACCCTAACATTTCCCAGGAAATGTTAGAAGCATTTTTAACAGAATATGAAATTCCATTTAAACGAAATGACTATCTGCTTCAATTTAAATACAAAGGGTATCGCATAGTAAGTTTCAAAAATGGGAGAATGCTGATACATGGTATGACCAAGCCTGATATGGCTATTACACTAATGAATCAACTTTTTGGATAAAGGAGAATTAATAATGATGCATACAAATGTAAAGTTAGATAAAGATATTAATTGTGCAATATTAACTGTATCTGACACAAGAAACTACGATACAGATAAAGGTGGCCAATTGGCAATATCTCTTCTTTCTGAATTGAACGTTCATATTGCTGATAATCATTACTGTATTGTAAAAGATGATATAACTGCAATACAAACTCAGTTAAAGCAATGGTCAACCGAAGAAATTGACGTTATTATCACTACGGGTGGCACGGGTATTGCACAAAGAGATGTGACAATAGAAGCAGTTTCTTCTCTTATCACAAAAGAAATTGAAGGATTTGGAGAGTTGTTTAGGTATCTTAGTTATACTGAAGATGTTGGGAGCCGTGCATTATTATCGAGGGCGATCGCAGGCACAGTTGGTAAACAGTTAATTTTTAGTGTGCCTGGTTCTACCGGTGCAGTTAAGTTAGCATTGAACAAACTAATCAAACCTGAATTAAATCATTTAGTTCAAGAAATAACTAAATAAAATAGGAGAGAGATAAAAATCAAAAAGTTTCAATTGATTTCGTTATCTCTCTCTCAAAAGTTTGACTCAATAGTCAAAACAATTGTGATACGTAGTGGCATCTATTACCAAACACGATATTGAATTTAAGGTCATATAATACCTAAGTCATATTGTGAGATGTAATATAGTTTTACAAGTGTCTAACAAACATGTATAACCAGATATTAATTCGGTCGTTGGAAATCACCGGATTTACCACCAGTTTTAGATAGTAAATATGTTTCACCAATAATCATACTTTTATCTAAAGCTTTCGTCATGTCATATACAGTTAACGCAACTGCAGATGCTGCGGTAAGTGCTTCCATTTCGACACCAGTTTTTCCAGTTGTTGAAACGCTCGCTTGGATATTTAAAGTAAATGATGTTTCACTTTCTTTCCAGTTAAATGAAATATCAATCCCGGTAAGCGGTAATGGATGGCACATAGGAATAATATCAGCAGTATTTTTAGCAGCCATGATACCCGCGATTTGTGCAGTATTGAGTACATTGCCTTTTTTATTTGTATTATCGACAATTTGCTGATAAATTGCTTGATTAACTGTAATACTTGAATGCGCAATGGCTGTGCGTTTGGTAATGTTTTTTTCTGAGACATCAACCATTTTAGCGTTACCTTGTTCATTGATATGTGTGAATTCAGACAAAGTTATCCCTCCTAATCGTTTCCTAGTATATCACGAAATCCATTTTTTTAAGGAGTAGATTTTAAATGCCAGTTGAAAAAAGAAATCCAATACCAGTAAGAGAAGCAATCGAGCGTGTTGTGAGCCAAGATATATATACAAAACAAATCGAAGTGCCTTTAGAAAACAGCGTTAATTATATATTAGCGGAAGATATTGTAGCTACATATGAAATCCCGAGATTTAATAAATCACCTTATGATGGATTTGCAGTGAGAAGTAGAGATACGGAAGGTGCCAGTGGAGACCATAGAATTACTTTTACAGTGGTCGACCATATTGGTGCAGGATCAGTTTCTGAAAAGGAAGTAGGACCTTTTGAAGCGGTACGTATTATGACAGGAGCTGAAATGCCAAAAGGCGCAGATGCAGTAGTAATGTTAGAACAAACAGTAGAGGATGAACAAAGTTTTACTATAAGAAAGTCATTTACTGCTTATGAGAATGTATCTTTAAAAGGTGAAGAAACACAGATTGGTGATACGGTTCTAAATAAAGGACAACAAATCAACCCAGGCGCTATAGCAGTTCTAGCAACGTATGGTTACACACAAGTTAAAGTGTTTGATAAGCCTAGTATCGGCGTTATTGCGACAGGGAGTGAGTTGCTAGAAGTTGGCGATGACTTAGAACTAGGTAAAATCAGAAATTCAAATGGACCAATGATTGTTGCTTTAAGTCAAAAGTTTAATTTAGATGTTGCATCTTACCAAATTCAAGAAGATGATTTAAAAAGTAGTATTCAAGTTGTAAAAGATGCTATGTCTAAACATGATATTGTTATTACAACAGGAGGTGTTTCTGTTGGTGACTTTGATTATTTACCACAAATTTATGACGAGATTAATGCGGAGGTGCTATTTAATAAAATTGCAATGCGACCTGGTAGTGTTACAACAGTAGCTGTAGCTGATGGTAAATATTTATTTGGTCTATCTGGTAATCCATCGGCATGTTTTACTGGTTTTGAACTATATGTTAAACCTGCTGTACTGCATATGATGGGAGCAACAGCTGTTTATCCTCAAATAATACAGGCAACCCTAATGGAAGATCTAACCAAAGCCAATCCATTTACACGTTTCGTACGAGCAACGGCTACTTTTAATGGAAAGTCAATGACAGTCGTGCCTTCGGGATTTAATAAATCAGGGGCAGTCGTTGCTATTGCGCACAGCAATGCGATGATAATGTTACCAGGTGGAACAAGAGGATATCAAAAAGGGTATACAGTAGATGTTATTTTAACGGAGTCACAAGCTTATGAAACGGATTGTTTTATATGATTCTACAAATAGTAGGTTTTAAAAATTCAGGAAAGACCACTTTGATGTCTCATACAATTGAACTTTTGAAAGAACATGACTTAACTGTTGCTACTGTAAAGCATCATGGACAACATCAACAGGATTTCCAAGATGATGATATTACCTTACAAAAAGAACAAGTGGATCATATGAAACATTTTCATGCTGGTGCTGATCAAAGCATTGTACAGGGGCATTTATATCAACAAACAGTGACAAGAATTGAGGAACAAAGTCTTGAGGAAATCATAAATGAATCTGTTACAATAGACAGTGACATCATATTGGTAGAAGGTTTTAAAAATGCAGTTTTTGATAAAGTAGTTGTTTACACTAATGAATATGAGCGCCAAACTTTAGCCAAGCTTTCCAATGTACGGTATTATATGAAAATGAATGATATTAATGCAATGGAATATTATGAGAATTGGTTATTAACTTATTTTAAGATAAAAGGAATGCATTAAATGAAGCAGTTTGAAGTAGTGAATGAACCCATACAAACAGAACAGTATAGAGAGTTTGTTTTAAATGAACATCAGGGTGCGATTGTAGTTTTTACAGGACATGTAAGAGAATGGACAAAAGGAATAAAAACAGAATACCTTGAATATGAAGCTTATATTCCTATGGCAGAGAAGAAACTTGCTCAAATAGGTGATGAAATTGCAAAGAAATGGCCAGGGACTTTAACGGCGATCGTCCATAGGATAGGACCACTAAAGATATCAGATATTGCTGTACTTATAAGTGTTTCATCTCCTCATCGTAAAGACGCCTACCGTGCAAATGAATATGCAATAGAACGCATTAAGGAAATTGTGCCTATTTGGAAAAAAGAGATATGGGAAGATGGTGCGCAATGGCAAGGTCATCAACATGGTAATTATAATGATGCTATTTTAGGAGATGATTCTAAATGAAGATATTATACTTTGCAGAAATCAAAGATATATTAGAAAAAACGTCTGAAGAGATTGATTTGAGTTATGATATTACAGTAAATGAATTTTTAACAGATTTATTTGAGCGTTACCCACAAATCAATGATAAACAATTTCAAATCGCAATTAATGAAGAATTCGTTCAACAAGATGATATAGTACATCCAAATGATACAGTGGCATTAATTCCACCAGTTAGCGGAGGGTAAATAAGACATGAAGGCTATTATACTTGCCGGAGGACAATCAGAGAGATTCGGCGAACCAAAAGCTTTTGCACAAATAGATTCCCAATATTTTTATAAGCGAATTATCAGTGTGTTAGAAGCAACAAATATGTTTAATCAAATCATAATTAGTACAAATGAGAATTTAGCTTCACAGTTTGATTATGAAGATATTGTTATTGACGATGATCAAAATAAAGAGAAAGGTCCTTTGGCAGGTATTCGTTCCGTGATGAACTTATATAAAAACGAAGAGCTCTTTTTTGTGATTTCGGTTGATACACCAATGATAACGCAAAAAGCCATTAGTAAATTATATCAATTTATGGTGGAACATTTGATAGAAGATCAATTAGACGTTGCAGGTTTTCATGAACAGGGAAGACCAATACCAACTTTGGCATTTTATAGCCCACATACATTGAATACGATGAACGAAGCTTTAGCTTCGGATGATTTCAGCTTGAAAAATGTATATAGTAAAGTTAAAAGTGACTGGTTAAGTGTAGATACAATACAATCACCAGGCTATTGGTATAAAAATATAAATTATCAACAAGATTTGGACTCTTTACAACAAGATATATTAAATAGATAAGGAGGCCTAACGTTATGGTAGAACAAATAACTGATAAACTGGGACGTCCGATTCGTGATTTAAGATTGTCAGTTACCGATAGATGTAATTTTCGTTGCGATTATTGTATGCCAAAAGAAATTTTTGGTGATGACTTTGTGTTCTTACCTAAAGATGAACTACTTTCATTTGATGAAATGGTACGTATAGCTCATGTCTATACAAAGTTAGGTGTGAAAAAGGTAAGAATAACAGGTGGAGAACCGTTATTAAGACGTGATTTGGATAAACTTATTTATAAATTAAATCAAATTGAGGGAATAGAAGATATTGGACTTACTACCAATGGTTTGCTATTAAAAAAACATGGTCAAAAGTTATATGATGCTGGTTTAAGACGTATAAACGTAAGTCTTGATGCTATTGAAGATGAAGTGTTCCAAAACATAAATAATAGAAATATTAAAGCTTCAACAATCCTACAACAGATTGATTATGCTGTTTCTATTGGTTTTCAGGTGAAAGTCAACGTTGTTGTACAAAAGGGTGTCAACGATAATCAAATTCTTCCAATGATTCAATATTTTAAAGAGAAGGAAATTGAAATTAGGTTTATCGAATTTATGGATGTCGGTAATGATAATGGTTGGGATTTTAGTAAAGTTGTTACGAAAGATGAAATGTTAGAAATGATTGAAAAAGATTTTGATATTGAAGCGGTCAAACCAAAATACTACGGGGAAGTGGCCAAATATTATAAACATAAAGGTACCGCAGCACAATTTGGATTGATTACTAGCGTTTCTCAATCATTTTGTTCTACATGTACTCGCGCTAGACTATCATCAGATGGCAAGTTTTATGGTTGTTTATTTAGTACAGTAGATGGTTTCGATGTTAAATCATTTATGAGAGATGGTGCAACTAATGCTGAGTTATTTGAACAATTTAAGCTTCTTTGGAATATAAGAGACGATCGTTATTCAGATGAACGTACAGCCCAAACAGTTGAAAATAGAAAACGTAAAAAAATAAATATGAATTATATTGGCGGTTAATTCGATTCATATAACCACAGCCCTATTAAAGTAGTCATTTAACACTTTGAACACTTTAATAGGGATTTTTTTATTTTGAAAAATAAAAAAATAAAATAATTTATCATAGTAAATACTATTATATATGTATCATATCATAAAGAGATTAAAGTATTATAAAATAATAATGTTAAATAAAGAGGTTAATCGAGGTTGAAACATTTTAGTGAATACAAATTTTTAAAGATATTCATTTTAAGTGATATAAATAATGTTCAATAGAAAAAAATATTTATCTTTTCGATTAAAAATAATAGATTAAAAGAAGAAAGTGTTATATAATACTTTTGAAGCTTATTCATTAAGTAAAGCCAAATAAAAAGAATTAAAACAACTAGAGTAGTCAATAAGGAGGCCATTTTTATGGATAGTAAAGTATCATATTTTATAACATCTGAAAGAGATTTGTGTCAGTTAAAGCATTGGTTGAAATCAAAGCATAAAATGTCGATTGAAGAATTTGTTGTATTGTTTAAAGTATACGAAGCTACAAGAATAAGTGGTAAAGAATTACGTGACGTCCTTCATTTCGAAATGCTTTGGGATACTAGCAAAATTGATGTAATTATAAGAAAGATTTATAAAAAAGAATTGATTTCGAAAGTGCGTTCTGAAACAGACGAAAGACAAGTTTTCTATTATTATAATAATGAGCAGATACAGTTGTTAGATGACATTATTAAAGAGGTTGAACAAATTAATGTTGCGCAACCATCAAAATGATACATAAGTAATATAATTACAAAAACAAAGATAAGGCTGGGACAAGTTAATTGTCCCAGCCTTATCATAATATTGAGTTAGTGTTAGTTATAAAGTTTTTAGTTAGAAACGATTTTTTTTACTTTTCTACCATGTAAAAAATAATAAATAATTGCAGTTATTAGTACAATAATTGCCATAATGCCGTACAGCTGCGCATAACTAACAGTAGAAGTGATAAAACCTAAAACATAAGGTCCAAAACCAAGCCCTAAATCAAGCCCTATAAAATAAGTTGAAGTAGCTATACCATATTTTGCAGGAGGAGATACTTTTATAGCAATTGCTTGCATGCAGGAAGAAATATTACCATAACCGGCACCTAAGAATAGACCTGCTAGAATAAGTAACCAACCATTATTTGTAATACTCAAGGTTAAAAAAGTAATAATTAAGAAAAAGAATGCAGGGTATGCAATAACATTTTCATTTTTTTGGTCCATTAAGCGACCTGCTATTGGACGAGTAACTAATGAGGCAATAGCATAAAATATAAAGAAGTAACTAGATATGGTTACGAGATTAATTTCTTGAGCGAAGAACTGTAAAAACGTAAGAATAGATGAATAAGTCAGACCTGATATTAACATGATGATAGCGACAGGTACTGCTTCTTTTGCTATATAATTGTTTATATTAAATTTCTTATTTTTAACATATTCAGAAGTGGTTTGTGTTTTTGTTTCTAATTTGAAATCTAAGTTTACAAAGAATGAAATAATAAAACTAACAATGCCACAAACTAAACAAATTAAAAATAATAATTTAATTGGAAAAGTATTGATAAGTAAGAGACCAAAGAATGGACCTATTGCAGCACCAATAACAAGACTTAGCGAGAATAAGCTAATACCTTCACTTTTTCTATCATTTGGTGTTACGTATGCTGCAATTGTACCAGTTGCAGTAGTAGTAATACCTGTAGCAATCCCATTAATTAATCTAGTGAACATTAATAGTGCCAATGAGCCTTCTATAAAATAAAAGAGCTGTGTGATGATTAAGAATATTAAACCTACTAATAAAATGGTCTTTGGACCTATTTTATTAACATACTTACCTGTAGCAAATCGTCCAATTAGGGACCCTATTATAAAAAGGCCTGAAACGAGTCCGGCTATACTATCGGAGACATGGTATTCTGATTTAGTATAACTCGCTATAATAACTATGAGTAAATACATGCTAAGATATATTGCAAAGTTCGTTATAAAATTGATATTAAAGCTTTTAGTCCATATAGGTGATCTCACGGATGATGATTGATTCATTTTTACATTTCCTCCATTTTAGTTATTTCTTCATGAATTTTTTGAATGACTTGAACTGTATGATTCAGGTCAGCTTCGGATAAATTAGTTTTTTGAAGTATTTCTTCTTGTACGATAGAAACGCGTTCATTTATATTGTCATAAAGAGTTTGGCCTTCTTCAGAAAAAGATAATAATTTTTCTCTTTTATCTTCTCCAGTTTCAATTTTTAACAATGATTTTTCAGAGAGTACTTTTAAGATTTTTCGAGTTGTAGGCTTTTCGATTGCACGGCGTTTAGAAATTTGAACTAATGTTGTTGGTGCATTATGTGCAATATCTTTCATCACTAACCATTGTGCAGGATATAAGTCATAGTCTTCAAATATAGGTGAAAATAACTTTGTATAAGGTCGATAAACTGCAATTAAATTATTGAATATGCTTGGTGTATTCATAATGGCCTCCTAAATTAGTTAGCAAAGCTAACTTTTAATAACAGATAATATTTTAAGCCTTTTTATGAAATAAATCAATAGCATCGTTTTGAAATAATAATTAAAACTTACGGTAAAGAGTTAATTAACAACTTCCTTAGCCACTTATAAGAAGTAAAGTAGTACGCAATTTGTTATGATAAGGTTAAAGATGAAAATAGGGGAGAAAAGTTATGCAAAATTTAAAATTAGATCATTTAGTACACTATATTCAACATTTAGACAACTTTAAATACCCAGGACATTTGCTAACTTTACAACAAGGTGGACAACACGAGAGATTAGGTACATACAATAGGTTGTCTTATTTAAGCAATGCATATATTGAATTGATAGATGTTTATAAGCCAGACGTCTTGCAAAAAATTATTAAAACTGATGAAGGTAGAGTGTCATTTCCTTCTAAAATAGTTCAAGATAATTATGCACAAGGTTTAAAAACATTGGCATTTCGTACGCAAGATATCGACCAACTAAAAGTAGATTTAGAGGAAAAAGATATAGACGTTATTGGACCTGTAAACATGCAAAGAGAGAATATGAAAGGCGATAAAACATCATGGAAATTATTATATATTGCAGACCCAGACTATAGAGTGAAACCCCCATTTTTTATCCAGTGGAATGAACAAGAAGATACGCGAAATGAAAAGTTAGAGTCACTGCGTCAAAATGAATTCATAATTCAATCAGTAGAACTGTCTAGTACTGAGCGCAAACATACAGTGAATAAGTGGCAACGTTGGTTTGATATGGAAATAATAAACGAAACAGAAAG
Organism: Staphylococcus sp. KG4-3; assembly: GCF_033597815.2. NCBI lineage: Bacteria > Bacillati > Bacillota > Bacilli > Caryophanales > Staphylococcaceae > Staphylococcus > Staphylococcus halotolerans. The sequence continues at coordinate 2,149,759 of NZ_CP166245.1, read as the reverse complement.
TGTCACAACATTAAAATTAAAAGGCGATGAGACATTATTTAACATTAGTGATGGCACTGACTCAGGTTATAAATCAGTCACTATAAAAGATAATAAAACAACGTCTCCTTACACATTAATTATACGCGGCTTAAGTTACAAATTTATAGCAGACTAATAAATATACAGGTATGCGCTGTGTGCGATTATGAATATGTGTATCAAAGATGTGATAAGTGTTAAAATAGCTAAGTAAGTAGAAATTTTTTGAGTACGCAATAGTAGTAAATAAACAGTTATTATAAATGTAAATGCTGCTAAAATAATTCTTAAACTTAAGTATGAAATTGTAAGTGGTTCATTGATAGCTTGAAAAATGAAAATTAAATTAATTAATAATAGTAAGCCAATAATAAAAATTCGCATAAAAAAACCTCATTTCTATATTTATTATAGTATAGCAAATGATAGTTTGTATGTGAAAATTAGAATAAAACAATATATAATATCATAGAATTGAATTGATAAAGGAGACATCAGTTTTTATGGAAAAGATGAATATCACTAATCAAGCGCATGATGCATTTGTTAAAGCTCATCCGCAAGGTGACTTATTACAATTAACTAAATGGGCTGAAACCAAAACATTAACTGGCTGGTATTCAAGACGTATCGCAGTTGGAGAAGATGGAGAAATTGTTGGAGTAGGTCAGCTATTATTTAAAAAAGTGCCTAAGTTACCTTATACACTTTGCTATATTTCACGTGGGTTTGTTACTGACTACAGCAATAAATTAGCTTTAGAGACGTTATTGGAAGCAGCAATGCAAATCGCTAAAGAAGAGAAAGCATATGCGATTAAGATTGATCCAGATGTAGAGGTAGATAAAGGTGCAGAAGCTTTAACCAATTTACGTGCATTAGGCTTTAAACATAAAGGGTTTAAAGAAGGACTATCTAAAGACTATATACAACCAAGAATGACAATGATAACGCCTATCGATAAAACAGATGAAGAATTGATTCAAAGTTTTGAACGTCGTAATCGTTCGAAAGTAAGATTAGCATTAAAACGTGGCACTACAGTTGAACGTTCAAATAGAGAAGGTTTAAAGACATTTGCTAAATTAATGCAAATTACAGGCGAACGTGATGGATTTTTAACAAGAGATATCAGCTATTTCCAGAATATATATGATGCCTTGCATCCTGACGGAGATGCAGAACTATTCCTAGTTAAGTTAGAACCAAAACCAGTCCTACAAGAATTAAGAAAAGAGTTACAAGAAATTGAAGCTGAAAAAGTAAAATTAGCCGATAAGAAACAAGATAAAAAGACAATTAACAAACTTAACGATGCAGATAATAAAATAAGTAAAACACAAGAACTCATTGAGGAAATGATTGAATTAGAATCCAAACATCCTGAAGGTATATATTTATCAGGCGCATTGTTAATGTTTGCAGGTAATAAATCGTACTATTTATATGGTGCTTCTTCAAATGAATATCGTAATTTCTTACCAAACCATCATATGCAATTTGCAATGATGCAGTATGCTAGAGAGCATGGCGCAACGACTTATGATTTTGGTGGTACAGATAATGATCCAGATAAATCTTCTGATCATTACGGCCTATGGACATTCAAAAAAGTTTGGGGCACTTATTTGAGTGAAAAAATTGGTGAATTTGATTATGTGTTAAATCAACCACTATATCAAGTTATCGAAAACTTTAAACCTAAACTTACAAAAGCAAAAATTAAATTATCACGTAAATTAAAAAATAAATAAGCAGTTTAAATTCAAATGCATGCACGTTATAAAGTTTTAGAATTAATTTAATAAACTATATAACGTGCGCTATTTATGTATACATATTTTACTGATATTTATATTAATTAATGTTATTGCAGTAAAAAGGGAAATGTTTGTTATTAAAATGGAATGTGTGATTTTTAAGAAACGGGAGAGGGGAAACAATATGATAAAGAAACTGTTACAGTTTTCACTAGGGAACAAATTTGCCATATTTCTAATGGTACTATTAGTTATTTTAGGTGGATTATATGCTAGTGCAAAAATGAAACTAGAATTATTACCAGATGTAGAATCTCCAATGATTACAGTACAAACGTCTATGCCAGGTGCCACACCAGAAACAGTTAAAGAGGATGTTAGTGATAAAATTGATGATCAAGTTAGATCGATGGCCAGTGTTAAAAATGTCACAGCGCAATCTATACAAAATGCTTCCATGGTTACAGTAGAATATGAAGAAAGTGTAGACTTAGATAAAGCAGAAAATGATTTGAAAAAAGAAATTGATAAAATAAAATTTACGGAGGGCGTTGAAGAACCTGAACTTTCAAGAAGTTCTATGGACGCCTTTCCGATTGTAGCGTATTCATTTACGACTAAAGACAATAACTTAAAAGATACAACTAACAAAATTAATCATCAATTAATACCGAAGCTACAAACAATAGATGGTGTACAAAATGCTCAATTAAATGGGCAAACATCTCGTGAAGTGTCTATTAAATTTGACCAAGAGAAACTCGAGAGCAGCGGTTTAACAAAAGATAGTGTTGAACAGTATTTGAAAAGTGCGACAAGTGAAACGCCATTGGGATTGTTCCAATTTAATAACACAGAAAAATCCGTGGTTATTGATGGTGAGTTTACATCTGTAGATGCACTCAAAAACATAGATATACCACTATCTGCTGGTGCAAGCTCAGGTACTCAGTCTCAAACTGAAAGTAATTCGAGTGATGCAACGATGCAAGAATCCAATGGTCAAACTGAATCACAAAGTTCACTTGAGGCTCAGTCGCAACCTGACAATTCGACAGCAAGTAGTCAAACTGACGGAGCCGAGATACCTTCAGTTAAATTAAAAAATATTGCTGATGTAACAGCTGGGGATGAACGAGAGTCCATATCTAAAACAAATGGTAAAGATGCTGTAAATGTTCAGATAACAAAAGCGCAAGATGCAAATACAGTTCAAGTGGCAAAAGATACGAAGAAAGAAATAGATAAACTTATTAAAGAAAATCCAGATATGGTAGCTACAAAAGTAATGGATACAGCAAAACCTATTGAAGATGCACTGTATACTATGATTGAAAAAGCAATATTAGGTACGATTGTTGCAATTATCGTTATTCTATTATTTTTAAGAAATATTAGAACAACTACAATAGCTATTGTTTCAATACCGATGTCTATTTTAATAGCGATGATTGCTTTGAAATTATCGGATGTATCACTAAATATTTTAACATTAGGTGCATTGACGGTTGCAATCGGTCGTGTCATTGATGATTCAATTGTAGTAGTAGAAAATATTTATCGGAGATTATCAGACAGAAATGAATCATTAACAGGAGATCGATTAATTGTAAGTGCAACGAGTGAAGTATTTAAACCAATCATGTCATCTACAATCGTAACGATTATCGTATTCTTACCCTTAGCGTTTGTTACCGGCTCTGTTGGTGAAATGTTTAGACCGTTCGCATTAGCGATAGCCTTTAGTCTATTAGCATCATTACTTGTTTCTATTACAATTGTACCTGCTTTAAGTGCTACATTTTTTAAAAAGGGTATTAACCATTATAAAGAGGAATCTTTAGGATTTATTGGTAGAAAATACAAAGTAATTTTAAAATGGTCTTTAAATCACAAATGGATTGTCATCCTAGTTAGTACAATCATCTTAATTGCAAGTATAGGATTAGGTGCAGCTAAATTAGGAACTAGCTTTATTTCCACTGGTGAAGATAAATTCATGGCATTAACCTATACACCAAAGCCAGGAGAAACAGAAAAAGGCGTATTAAATCACGCGGAACAAGTTCAAAAATATTTAAATAAAAAAGATAAAGTAAAAACCGTACAATACTCAGTTGGTGGTGCATCGCCAACTGATCCAACTGGAAGCTCAAACAGTATGGCTATTATGGTGGAATACGATTCAAATACACCAAATTTTGATGAAGAGCCCGATAAAGTATTACAACACTTAGAAAAATACAATCATCCAGGCGAATGGGCAAATCAAGACATGGGTACAGGTGGTAGTAATAATAAGTTAGAAGTTTCGGTTACAGGTCCAACACTTGAAGCCATTAAAGACACAGTTAATAAAGTAGAAGATGAGATGAAGGACGTTAGGGGTATGGCTAATGTCAAATCTGACTTAACACAGACATATAATCAATATAATATTAAAGTTGAACAAAATAAAGCAGCAAAATATGGTTTATCAGCTGCTCAATTAGCTATGACCCTGAACCAAAATACGCCAGAGCAAAGTGTGACTACCATCAAGGAAAAAGGGAAATCTATTGATGTGAAAATTAAGGAAGATAAAGAAACAGATTGGTCGAAAGAAAAGTTAGAAAGTACGAAATTACAAACACCGATGGGGCAAGCTATAGAGTTAAGTGATATTGCTACATTAGAACAAACTAAAACACCGAATAAGATAGAAACAAAAGCAGGTGATTATACTGCTACCGTTTCAGCTAAAGTAACAAATGACGATGTAGGTGGCACCTCTCAAAAGGTATTATCTAAAGTGAACAATCTTGATACACCTACGAATGTTAAAATTAACGTAGGAGGCGCGAATGAAGATATTGGTAATGCCATTACTCAATTAGCATTCGCAATGTTAGCGGCTATTATCATTGTGTATTTAGTGCTTGTATTAACATTTAAAGGGGCACTTGCACCATTCACTATATTATTCTCTTTACCATATACAGTGATTGGCGTAGTTCTAGCATTAGTCATTACAGGAGAAACGATTTCTGTACCAAGCATGATAGGCATGTTGATGTTGATAGGTATTGTAGTTACTAATGCGATCGTGTTAATAGATAGAGTGATTAATAAGCAAAAGCAAGGCCTAGAGATGAAAGAGGCGCTATTAGAGGCTGGTGGAACACGTATCAGACCAATATTAATGACGGCGTTAGCCACAATAGGTGCACTCGCGCCAATGCTATTTGGTGAAGATAGTTCAATTATTATTTCTAAAGGCATGGCAGCAACTGTTGTCGGAGGATTGATATCTTCTACAATATTAACATTGATTGTCGTTCCAGTTATTTACGAAATATTGTTTACATTAAAAGATAAAGTAACACGCAAAAAGAAATAGTTTGAATAAGTATAAGGACAGTCCGAGGCATAAGTATGTGTCTCGGACCGTTATGAATATAAGTATATTCAATAACAATCAGCTAATAGTATAAAACCATCTTAATAGAAGGCGTTTCTGCTCATAATTATTTAATTCATATAAAAAAGACGAGACCACAATCAATACTATAATATTGATTGTGGTCTCGCGTTTGTATAAGTATTCCATATTAATATAATACTAAAGTTAAAATAACATATATTACAAATATAATTATTGTAATAATATTTAAAATTTGAACCGCTTTTTGGTCTTTTTTACCACTTTTGAAACTTGTAATTTCCACGTTACCAACTAATAGTAAGAGTAGAATAAATACCCACCAGTTAATTGCGGGGAATGAGAGTGTTGTAATCGCTACTACAAATAGTAATAATAGAGCCATAATTATTCTTAAAATACGAGTGATAATTGTATTCATTTTAAATATGCTTATGTAACTCACAATTAGATAAAGTATTGGTAACAAGATAAGATATAGTTGCATATGTTGACATCCTTTCTATATTCGCTCTTAATCTTAGCATGTAAAAAATAGATTGACTAGGATGTTATTTATGATCTTTTCGACTAATTTCTGAACGCACAGATGCAATTTCTTCTTCTATCTCTTCAAGTTGTCTTACCAATGGGTCAACATCTTGATTGACGGATTCTCTTTTTTCCAAATCGCCTTGTAATCTGACATAATCATATTTTAGTTCTGCTAATTTATCATTTAAATCCATTGCTAGTCACTCCTTATTATTATAATAGCATTAGGCTACATGAGATTGACTAGAATTATAACATGAAATCGAAAGCTTCTAAAACAACCAACATTTATGTTAAAGTATGAAAATGGAATGAAAACGAAATAATGTAATGAAAGAAGGATTATTGTGACTCAACAATTTATCATAATTATTATACTGATTGCATTGGGTTATACATTAAAGAGGGTTAATTATTTTAAGGCGAATGATAGCCAAGTATTCTCTACCTTAGTATTAAATGTCACTTTGCCTTCGCTAGTAATAGTTAATTTGAATGGTGCAGAACTTGATTTATCACTTTCAATTTTACCAATAATGATGATTATTTATGGTATTCTTGCCAAGATTATTGTGGTCTGGCTATTTATAAAATATGATAACCAAATTCGCGGCGCGACTGGCATGATGATGGCTTCATTGAATATAGGTTTATTTGCTTATCCGCTCGTTGAAGCAATATGGCCACAAACAGGGATGATATATTTTGGTATGGCTGATATAGGTGGGGCTATTATCATGTTTGGTGTAACTTACTTTGTCGGTAGCTATTTTAGTAGCGCCGGCGATAGTTTCGACTTTAAATATTTAGGGAAAAACTTGCTCAAATCGGTGCCACTTATGACTTATATCATAATGTTTATTTTAAATATGCTTGATATTCATTTTCCAGACCCAGTAATTGATTTTTTCTCTGTGTTATCTGGGGCTAATATGCCATTATCAATGATTTTACTAGGTCTGATGTTGAACTTCAGCATTGATAAGAGGTTTTTACCGATTGCACTTAAATATTTAGCTATACACTATGGTTTAGGTATACTTGCTGGTTTATTAGTACATTTCTTTTTACCAGTAGAAGATGAGATGATCAAAACAACTTTACAAGTTGCTTGGTTATTACCTGTTGGTGTAGCTATCATACCTTATTCCATACAATTTAAATATAAAACTTTACCGTTGGTAGGTATGGTTACGAATTTAACTATTGTAATTAGTATTGTCATTCTGTACATTTATCAAGCTTTATTTGTTTAAACATTCGTAATCAATAATTTAATAACAAAATATAGATTAAGGCTGGGACAAATTGATTGTCTCAGCCTTAATCTATAAATAAGTATTTATCTCAGATAAACATTTTAACTTATAACAAATCTAGTCATCTTTGTCTACGCGGGATAATTACATCTTTTTAAATAAATTGCTTTCTACTCTACTTTCTTATTTGACTTATTAATTGAAAAAGGGAAGAACACAGGTACAGTTAAGATTAATTTAACAACCCTTATATATATAAACAAAAAGTACTCAGGACATTTCACTAACGTCTTGAGTACTTAATCGTAATTGTAAATTTAATGGCCCACAAGAACATATAAGCTTTAGCTTAAATATTCTTGTGGGCCATAATATCGAGACATAAAGATATGTCGTGGTTAATTTAGATATTGCTGTCGGGGTGTGACAACGATATCGTTTGCGAAAAAATATTGCTACCTAAACGGGTTTACTAATGGTTTATCATTAAACAGGGATAAGTCTAATTGATAAATAAAAGTTAACCTTTACCGCCCATAAATGCTGGGTAGTTTGTCATACCACCGTCTACATAGATTGTAGTACCATGAATGTAGTCAGCTAAATCTGAACATAAGAAACGTGCAACATTTGCAACTTGATCAGCTTCACCAATTTCTTTGGCTGGAATCATTTCTAATGTTTCAGCGCGTGTTTCTGGATCAGAGAATTTCTCTCTTGTATGTTCTGTTACGATAGCACCAGGTGAAATATTATTAATGCGGATGCCGTGTTGAGCGTACTCCATAGACATTGTTTCCATCATTAATTTTAAGCCGCCTTTACTAGCAGCGTAGTTTACATAGTTTGGCCAAGGAATTCTATCGTGTACACTTGATGTGTTAAGAATAATACCTTTTTTATCTTCTTTAAGGAATTGATTAACTGCAGCTTTTGAACCGATAAATGCACCAGTTAAGTTGATATCAATAACTTTTTGCCATTCTTCTAAAGGCATCTCATGAGTTGGGATTGGTTTTTCAAAACCAGCATTATTTATAAGAATATCTAATGTTCCAAATGTATCAACTGCAGCTTTAATTAAATTATTTACATCTTCTTCTTTTGATACATCTGCATGTACTTTAATTGCTTGTCCGCCTGCATCTTCAATTAATTTGATAGATTGAGCTACATCGTCTAATGAACTTTCTGAAAGATAGTTAATAACAACCTTAGCCTTTTCTTTACCAAATTGTTCTACCATTGCTTTACCAATGCCGCTACTACCACCTGTGATAACTACTACTTTGCCTTCTAAATCTGTGAACATATTCAAACTCCTCCTTAATTAGTAACAATTTAAAGCATGGTCATATCTCTTAATTATAATTATGCTTTAATATTTCCGAGTACAAAGGCTGCAATAACGATAAGTACAATACCAGCCCAAATACCAATCATTTGACGTTTGTCTTTTTTCTCGCCTAATAGGAAAATACCGCCGAGTGTAGATACAATAACTAATAATTGTGAAAATGAGAAACTAGTTGCTACACCAACTTTTGGTTGTGAGTAGAACATAAATAAGTTACCGATACCCCATACAACACCTGGAATTAAATTCCATAGTGTACTTTTAACTGATGTTTCATGTTTAGCTGATAGTATTAAACCACCAATAGCCATACCTATAGATTGGAAGAATAAAGCATTCATTCCATCTACGCCAAATATTTGTGCTACTACTACGTAGACAACATAACCAACAGTAGATATTAAAAGGATAGGCATCGCTTTACCAAAGTTTTTGGCACTTTCTGATGCTTCATTTTTACCTTTAATAGATGTTAACGCAATACCAATAACAAGTAACACCATAGCAACAAGGCCTAATGTAACTTGCACACCAGTACTCCATTCACCTAAGAAAATGGCACTAAATAACGTTGTACCAACCAACTGTAATCCTGTTGAAATAGGCATTGTTTTTGAAACACCTATAAGACTTACAGATTTTAATTGATAACCTTGACCTAATGCCCAGAAAGCACCAGAAATTAAACCGACAATAATGATAGTAAGATCATCAAATTTGGCATTACCTGTAAGTAATAAGATAATACCGATGATTAATGCGCCAAAAGTCGTCCCTCTAATCTGATTATAAGGGCCTCCACCTACAAGAACATTAATTAAAACTACACTACCCCAGAATAACGCAGGTAATAAAGCAATTAATAAATCCATACTTTTACTCACTCTCTCTCTATTTGTTTTTCTCCCCTTAAAACAATCACCAACAATTGTTTACAAACATTCATTCTAAACCAAACTATTATTTTAGTAAAAGTATTAGTTTATAATTTGCAATTTTTTTGTAATTAAATTGCAAAAAGAGAGCAATAGTGGACTATTGCTCTCTTTTATATAATTAAAAAGATTTTATTATAATAATATAGTTTAGAGATGTGCAGCTACGTATTTGAATTTTTTATATTCGTAATTAATATAAAAACCTAATTCGTTAAAACGTTCTACTAATGTATGATTTTTATTTCTAATCTTGAAATATGTTTTATCAATATCATAATTAGAGAATGCAAAATTTAAGGCGTGCGATAATAAGTCAAATGCGATTCCCATAAATCTATAATCTGTATGAGATGAGAAATACTTAATTTCAGCATTTTTAGTATCTTCGTATATTTGTAAGTATAAGTAGCCTTTTAGAAGGCCTTCAGACATGAAAACAAAAAGTTTATGTTGCTTATCCAATGAATTAACAATTTCGTCAGCGGTCATTACATCATGTTTGAACGTGTGCTCATGTAATTTTTTGAAGGAACGATAGTAAGCTGGATGATAGTCTGTTATGTTTTGGATATTATCAACAGTACCAATGTCCTGTGTTGATATTAAATGATAATCTGTAAAACTATAAGATGACTGAATTGATTTCATAAAAGATGAATAATTTTGCTCATATTCTTCAAAGGAAAAATTAAAGTTGGCTGTGTCAGGTTTACTTTGCGCCATAGTTTCAAATAAAACTTTAAATGATTCAGTTGTTAATTCTCTATTTTTATCGATGAAAGGACCAATAACCTTGTATTTATTATCTTCATATTTGAATGCGAAGATAAGCATAACGATTTCATTTTGTTCATTGATTTGAGCAAATACACCTGGATCGTCTATAGCTTGTTTTATGGCAACTTCAACATTTTCGTGTGCTTGTGGTAATTTATATAGATAAGATGCGGTATGGTAATCAGCGTTATTAATAAACTTTACAATTTGATCATAATTATTTAACTGAATAATTTTCATAACAATACCTCCATAGAATGATCGCTTAAGTTAATTATAAGAACTTTTTTGATTAAATGGAAGTTTTGATGTGCTACATACATGTTACAATGTATATTATATTGAATTTGAAAGGGCGAAATTATGAAATCATTAATTATAGCTGAGAAACCTTCAGTAGGTAGAGATATTGCAAATACGCTTAATATCAACGAAAAACGTAATGGTTACTTTGAAAATAATAAATATATTGTTACATGGGCGTTAGGTCACTTGGTAACTAATGCAACTCCAGAACAATATGATAAGAGTTATAAAGAATGGAAACTTAATGATTTACCGATCATACCTAATAAAATGAAAACAGTTGTTATTAGTAAAACTAGAAAACAATTTTCGACTGTTCAATCATTGATTAATAATAATAATGTGAAAGATATTATTATTGCAACCGATGCTGGGAGAGAAGGAGAGCTTGTAGCACGTTTGATTTTAGATAAATCACACAATAAAAAGCCAATAAAACGTTTGTGGATTAGTTCAGTAACGCAAAAAGCAATTAGAGACGGTTTTAACAAGCTTCAAGATGGTCGGAAATTCAACAACTTATACTATGCTGCGTTAGCAAGAAGCGAAGCAGATTGGATTGTAGGTATAAATGCAACGAGAGCATTAACTACTAAGTATGATGCGCAATTGTCATTAGGACGTGTTCAAACACCAACAATACAATTAGTCCAAATGCGACAGAATGAGATTAAACAGTTTGAACCGAAGACATACTATACAATGTCAGTTGATGCAGGAGGCTTAACTTTTCAATGTACTAAGCCACAGTCACATCCAGATAAAACAGTATTTGAAAGTATAGAAGGTAAAATTAAAGGCCACTCTGCTCAAATAACATCAATAACTAAATCACATAAAAAAGCTTATCCACAACAACTATATAGTCTAACTGACCTTCAGCAAGATGCATATAAACGGTTCCACTTAGGTCCAAAAGAAACTTTGAACACGTTACAAGCATTGTATGAACGCCATAAATTGGTTACGTACCCGCGTACGGATTCTAATTATCTAACTGATGATATGGTAGATACTTTAAAAGATAGATTGCAAGCAATTATGGCAACTTCATTAAAAGATGTGGCCAAAAGTCAAATGAGGCAATCATTCTCAGTTAAGCAAAAGTTTGTAGATAATAGCAAAGTTTCAGATCATCATGCAATTATTCCAACTGAGGTACGACCAGACATGGGTCAATTAAGCCAGAGAGAATCGAAAATATATATGATGATTGCACAAAGGTATTTAGAAAATCTTATGCCTCCACATGAATTCGAAGCTGTTTCAATAGAATTGAATATTAAGGGCTATGTATTTACTTTTAAAGACAAAGTAACTACTAAATTAGGTTTTAAAGAAATATATGAAGACAAAGACAAAGTAAATTACCAAATGGAACAACTGCAAAAAGATGCAAAATTAAATATTAGCAAAGTACAAATAAATCAACATGAGACGACCCCGCCGCCATATTTTAATGAAGGAACATTGCTTAAAGCGATGGAAAGTCCTCAAAAATTCTTTGATTTAACTGATAAAAAACATAATCAAACATTAAAAGAAACTGGTGGTATTGGTACAGTGGCTACAAGAGCGGATATTATCGACAAACTCTTTAATATGAACGCGATTGAAACTAGAGATGGCAAAATAAGGATTACATCCAAAGGTAAGCAAATATTAGAATTAGCACCTCAGAAACTAACTTCACCATTATTAACCGCAGAATGGGAAGAAAAGTTAACGCTCATAGAACAAGGTAAATATGATGCAAATAAATTTATAGCTGAAATGAAGTCGTTTACGAACGATGTTGTATCTGAAATTAAAGAGAGTGATCAGAATTATAAACATGATAATTTAACAACAACAGAATGTCCAACATGTGGTAAATTTATGATCAAAGTGAAAACAAAAAATGGTCAAATGTTAGTCTGCCAAGACCCTCAATGTAAGACGAAGAAAAATGTACAAAGAAAAACAAATGCACGTTGTCCAAATTGTCATAAGAAAATGACGCTATTCGGTAGAGGTAAAGAGGCAGTATATCGTTGTGTATGTGGTCATACAGAAACGCAAGCTCAAATGGATAAACGACATAAAAATAAAAAGTCAGACAAAGTAAATAAAAAAGATTTAAAAAAATATATGAATAATGATGAAGGATTAGAGAACAACCCATTCCAAGACGCATTAAAAGGCCTAAAGTTCTAGATTAATCGAACAAATGGCATAAAAAATCTAGTAAGGTTCGTGTTTGCTATTGTAAAAAAGTTCGTTTGGTATTAGAATATGTAGGTATTTTAAAAAAAGGAGAACTAACCGTGAAAAAGTATTTCAAGTTTGATAAACACGAAACAAACTATAAGAGAGAGATACTTGGTGGGCTTACAACTTTCTTGTCTATGGCATATATATTAGCTGTTAACCCTCAAGTACTTAGTTTAGCAGGCGTTGATGGCGTATCTGAGAATATGAAAATGGACCAAGGTGCAATCTTTGTTGCTACAGCTCTGGCTGCGTTTGTTGGTTCATTATTTATGGGCTTAATAGCAAGGTATCCTATCGGACTAGCGCCAGGCATGGGTTTAAATGCGTTCTTTGCATTTACAGTTGTACTAACCATGGGCATTCCATGGCAAATTGGTTTAACAGGTGTTCTATTTTCAGGAATAGTCTTTGCATTTCTAACAATGACTGGACTCAGGGAAATAATTATAAATGCTATACCATATCAGATGAAGATGGCTGTATCAGCCGGGATTGGTCTTTTTATAACCTTCGTAGGATTGCAGAGTTCTGGGATAATTGTAAGTAACGATTCTACATTAGTAACATTAGGACATATTACTAATGGACCAGTTTTATTAACAATATTTGGTATTATAGCTACTGTTGTATTGTATGCTCTAAGAGTACCCGGAGCTATCTTTATTGGTATGGCACTGACTTCTATTGTAGGTATGATTACAGGGCTTATACATACACCAAGTGCTATTGTAGGGCAAGTACCAAGTATAGAGCCGACTTTTGGCGCAGCATTTGAAGCGTTTAAAGATCCAAGTCAATTATTTACAGTGCAATTCTTAATTGTAATACTAACGTTCTTGTTTATTGATTTCTTTGATACGGCAGGTACACTTGTTGCTGTCGCTACACAAGCAGGCATAATGAAAGATAACAAGCTCCCAAGAGCAGGACGTGCATTGTTCTCAGATTCATTAGCGACAATTGTTGGTGCAATATTTGGTACAACAACAACAACTTCTTATATTGAATCAAGCTCAGGTGTTGCAGTTGGAGCTAGAACAGGGTTTGCAAGTGTTGTAACCGGGTTCTGTTTCTTACTAGCGATATTCTTTAGTCCCTTAATGGAAGTAGTAACAAGTGCTGTTACCACACCAGCATTAGTCGTAGTCGGCGTGTTGATGGCAGCAAACTTTGCAGAAATAGATTGGAAGAAATTTGAAGTAGCAGTTCCTGCCTTTGTAACAATTATAATGATGCCTTTATCATATTCAATTGCTACAGGTATTGCATGTGGGTTTATTTTCTATCCAATTACGATGCTTATTTCAAAACGTCATAAAGAAGTGCATCCAATTATGTATGCATTAATGATATTATTCATCCTTTATTTTGTATTTGTTCACGGATAATAAAAATATATAGAAGCGCACATTGTCTTTGTCGTATGACCTAGAACAATGTGCGCTTTTAAATTTTATACAGCAAAAATAAAGTCAGTGTTAGGCTTAATTTGTAATGATAAATGATAGAAAGAACATTTTCCTTCATTATAATGATAGCAAAACTATCTATTATTAATACTTGTTGTTTATTGTACTACTTATTCCGTCTATCTTCCGTATAAATGACTTTAGCGTTCTTATTAGGAACATAAAGTGGAGTAGATAATAAGATGAAGACAAAAAATAACATTAAGAAGAATAATATCCAATGTACTACCATCCCCACAACGGGTATGAAAGCAATGATGTTCCCTATAACACCTAATAAGGGAATAAACATCATAGGTTTAATTGCATTTTGTTTATCTACAATTAAAATCACTATCATTATAAAATAAAGCAACGTACTTATTAATAACGGTTGCCAACCCAAACTAAGAATAATACTGCCTCCAAAGAAAGGAATCCCGTATACTAATTCGCTAATTATTAAAATAATACTCAATACTAAAAGTGTAGTGCGGATTGCACTTTTCATTTCATTTCACCACCTGACAACAATTATTATATCTATCTATTATAAAGGAAATAATTAAAATAGAATAACAATAAGAAACAGTAGAATTATAGAAATTTAAAGATTACAATAGAAATATTAAGAAATAGGTTGAAGTGAAATACTTAATCAAGTACAATAACAAAGTATGTGTTAGACAAAAGTTTTAAAAACTTTTATAGAAAAGCTTGATAAATCACTGTTTATCATGTATCATATCTAATGTTGGACTTTAAGAACACGCGATGAAGCGAAAGGTTACTGACACACCCGGCCGCTTTGCCATGGCGCTGTGTGAGATAGTTTTCGTGGAGAAGTCTATCACTTAAATGTAGACGAATAAGGAGGGAAAATTATGGCAAAACAAAAAATCAGAATCAGATTAAAAGCTTATGATCATCGAGTAATCGATCAATCAGCAGAAAAAATTGTTGAAACAGCAAAACGTTCTGGTGCAGATGTTTCTGGACCAATTCCGTTACCAACTGAAAGATCAGTTTATACTGTGATTCGTGCCGTGCATAAGTATAAAGATTCACGTGAGCAGTTCGAACAACGTACTCATAAACGTTTAATCGATATTGTTAACCCTACACCAAAAACAGTTGATGCTCTAATGGGCTTGAACTTACCATCTGGCGTAGACATCGAAATCAAATTATAATAGAAAAAATTAGGAGGTGGACTTTCGATGACCAAAGGAATCTTAGGAAGAAAAATCGGGATGACACAAGTTTTCGGAGAAAACGGTGATCTAATCCCTGTAACAGTAGTAGAAGCAAGCCAAAACGTTGTATTACAAAAGAAATCTGAAGAGATTGATGGATACAACGCCATCCAAGTAGGCTATGAAGACAAACAAGCTTACAAAAAGGATAGTAAAAGTAATAAATATGCAAACAAACCAGCTGAAGGCCATGCTAAAAAAGCAGGCACAGCACCTAAGCGCTTCATTCGTGAATTCAGAAACGTTAATGTTGATGAATACGAAGTAGGTCAAGAAGTCTCAGTTGATACATTTGAAGCTGGAGACGTAATTGATGTAACAGGCGTATCTAAAGGTAAAGGTTTCCAAGGTGCCATTAAACGCCATAATCAAGCACGTGGTCCAATGTCACATGGTTCTCATTTCCACAGAGCCCCAGGTTCTGTAGGTATGGCATCAGATGCTTCAAGAGTCTTTAAAGGACAAAAAATGCCTGGACGTATGGGCGGTAACACTGTAACAGTTCAAAACTTAGAAGTAGTTCAAATTGACGCTGAAAACAATGTTATTTTAGTAAAAGGTAATGTACCTGGTCCTAAAAAAGGTTTTGTAGAAATTACAACATCAATCAAAGGTAATAAATAATATAAAACGAAAGGAGGAATTGCATAATGGCTAATTATGATGTATTAAAAGTAGATGGATCTAAATCAGGTTCAGTTGAACTAAGCGATGCAGTATTTGCAATCGAACCAAACAACAATGTTCTTTTTGAAGCGATTAACTTACAACGTGCTTCATTACGCCAAGGTACACATGCTGTTAAGAATCGTTCAGCAGTACGTGGTGGTGGACGTAAACCATGGAGACAAAAAGGTACAGGACGTGCGCGTCAAGGTACAATCCGTGCTCCACAATGGCGTGGTGGTGGTGTTGTATTCGGACCAACACCAAGAAGTTACTCATACAAAATGCCTAAGAAAATGCGTCGTTTAGCATTACGCTCAGCATTATCTTTTAAAGTACAAGAAAAAGGTTTAACTGTAGTAGATACATTAAACTTAGATGCTCCAAAAACAAAAGAGTTCAAAACTGTACTTTCTAATTTAGAACAACCTAAAAAAGTATTAGTAGTTACAGAATCAGAAGATGTAAACGTTGCTTTATCAGCACGTAACATTCCTGGTGTACAAGTTACTACAGCTCAAGGTTTAAATGTTCTAGATATCACAAGCGCTGACAGTGTAGTAATTACAGAAGCAGCTGCTAAAAAAGTTGAGGAGGTGCTCGGATAATGGAAGCAAGAGACGTTCTTAAGCGCCCCGTAATCACTGAAAAATCTTCTGCTGCAATGGCTGAAGATAAATACACATTCGACGTTGATACTCGTGCTAATAAAACACAAGTTAAAATCGCTGTTGAAGAAATCTTTGACGTTAAAGTTGATAATGTAAACATCATTAACTATAAACCAAAGAAAAAACGTATGGGCCGTTACCAAGGCTATACAAACAAGAGACGCGTAGCAATCGTTAAATTAAAAGAAGGATCAATCGATCTATTCAACTAAAAAGATTACCAATAAGGAGGTAAACGACAATGGCTCTAAAAAAATATAAGCCAATTACTAATGGTCGTCGTAATATGACTAGTTTAGATTTCGCTGAAATTACGAAAACTACACCTGAAAAGTCATTATTACAACCGCTACCGAAAAAAGCGGGACGAAATAACCAAGGTAAATTGACAGTTCGCCATCATGGTGGAGGACATAAACGTCAATACCGTGTTATTGATTTCAAACGTAATAAAGATGGTATCAACGCTAAAGTTGATTCAATCCAATACGATCCAAACCGTTCAGCTAATATTGCATTATTAGTTTATGCTGATGGTGAAAAACGCTATATCATCGCTCCAAAAAACCTTAAAGTAGGTCAAGTACTTGAAAGCGGTGAAGAAGCAGACATTAAATTAGGTAATGCATTACCATTACAATTCATTCCAGTAGGTACTGTAATCCACAACATCGAGTTAAAACCTGGTAAAGGTGGACAAATTGCTCGTTCAGCTGGTGCTAGTGCACAAGTACTTGGTAAAGAAGGTAAATATGTATTAATCAGATTAAGATCTGGCGAGGTACGTATGATTCTTTCAACTTGCCGTGCTACTATTGGTCAAGTTGGTAACATCCAACATGAACTTGTAAACGTTGGTAAAGCAGGACGTTCTAGATGGAAAGGCATTCGCCCAACAGTTCGTGGTTCTGTAATGAACCCTAACGATCACCCACACGGTGGTGGTGAAGGTCGTGCACCTATCGGTAGACCATCTCCAATGTCACCTTGGGGTAAACCTACGCTTGGTAAGAAAACTCGTCGTGGTAAAAAATCATCTGACAAACTTATCGTTCGTGGACGTAAGAAAAAATAAAAATAACTTATTTGCGTGTGTGGCTTAAAAGCCGCACGCACACAATAAGAAGGGAGGCGCCACTATGGCTCGTAGTATTAAAAAAGGACCTTTCGCTGACGATCATCTAAAGAAAAAGGTTGAAGCTCAAAGCGGAAGCGAGAAAAAACAAGTAATTAAAACTTGGTCACGTCGTTCAACTATATTCCCTGAATTCATCGGACATACATTCGCTGTATATGACGGACGTAAACACGTACCTGTATTCGTAACTGAAGATATGGTTGGTCATAAATTAGGAGAATTCGCACCAACTCGTACATTCAAAGGACACGTTGCAGACGACAAAAAAACTAGAAGATAATTTCTAACAGGTAGAGGAGGAAATTCCAATGGAAGCAAAAGCGGTTGCTAAAACAATAAGAATCGCACCTCGTAAAGTTAGATTAGTATTAGATCTAATAAGAGGCAAAAATGCTGGAGAAGCTATTGCGATTTTAAAATTAAAGAACAAAGCTTCATCACCAGTAGTTGAAAAATTATTAATGTCCGCTTTAGCAAATGCTGAACATAACTACGACATGAACACTGATGAATTAGTAGTTAAAGAAGCTTATGCTAATGAAGGACCAACATTAAAACGTTTCCGTCCACGTGCACAAGGCCGTGCAAGTGCGATTAACAAACGTACAAGCCACATTACAATCGTCGTAAGTGACGGTAAAGAAGAAGCTAAAGAAGCTTAATACATTTTTTAAGGAGGGAACACTTTGGGTCAAAAAATTAATCCAATCGGACTTCGTGTTGGTGTAATCCGTGATTGGGAAGCTAAATGGTATGCAGAAAAAGACTTCGCTTCATTATTACACGAAGATTTAAAAATCCGTAAGTATATTGATAACGCATTAACAGAAGCATCAGTTTCTCACGTTGAAATCGAACGTGCTGCGAATCGTATCAACATCGCTATTCATACTGGTAAACCTGGTATGGTAATCGGTAAAGGCGGTTCAGAAATTGAAAAATTACGTAATAAATTAAATTCATTAACAAACAAAAAAGTACACATCAATGTTATCGAAATCAAAAAAGTTGATTTAGATGCTAAACTTGTTGCAGAAAACATTGCACGTCAATTAGAAAACCGTGCTTCATTCCGTCGTGTACAAAAACAAGCAATTACAAGAGCAATGAAACTTGGTGCTAAAGGTATCAAAACACAAGTTTCAGGTCGTCTAGCTGGAGCTGACATCGCTCGTGCTGAACAATATTCAGAAGGAACTGTTCCACTTCATACTCTACGTGCTGACATTGGTTATGCACATGCAGAAGCAGACACAACTTACGGTAAGTTAGGTGTCAAAGTATGGATCTATCGTGGAGAAGTTCTTCCTACTAAGAACACTAGTGAAGGAGGAAAATAATAATGTTACTACCAAAACGTGTAAAATATCGTCGTCAACATCGTCCTAAAACAACTGGTCGTTCAAAAGGCGGTAATTATGTAACATTTGGTGAGTATGGTTTACAAGCAACTACAACTTCTTGGATCACATCTCGTCAAATCGAATCAGCTCGTATTGCAATGACACGTTATATGAAACGTGGCGGGAAAGTTTGGATTAAAATCTTCCCACATACACCTTACACTAAAAAACCTTTAGAAGTACGTATGGGTGCTGGTAAAGGTGCAGTAGAAGGTTGGATTGCAGTAGCAAAACCAGGTAGAATTTTATTTGAAATCGCAGGCGTTAACGAAGAAGTTGCGCGTGAAGCATTACGTTTAGCAAGTCACAAACTTCCAGTTAAAACTAAGTTTGTAAAACGTGAAGAATTGGGTGGTGAAACAAATGAAAGCTAAGGAAATTAGAGACTTAACCACTTCAGAAATCGAAGAGCAAATCAAATCTTCAAAAGAAGAGCTTTTTAACCTACGCTTTCAGTTAGCTACAGGTCAATTAGAGGAAACTGCACGTATTCGCACAGTAAGAAAAACGATTGCACGTCTAAAAACTGTTGCTCGTGAAAGAGAAATTGAACAAGGTAAAGCGAATCAATAATTCAATTGAAAGAGGAGGTTACTAAAGTGAGCGAAAGAAATGATCGTAAAGTTTATGTAGGTAGAGTCGTTTCCGATAAAATGGATAAAACGATAACTGTACTTGTTGAAACATACAAAACACACAAGTTATATGGTAAACGAGTAAAATACTCTAAAAAATACAAAACTCATGATGAAAACAACTCAGCTAAATTAGGGGACACAGTTAAGATACAAGAGACTCGTCCTTTATCAGCAACTAAACGTTTCCGTTTGGTAGAAATTGTTGAAGAATCAGTAATTATTTAATTAAATAGTGAAGATAAAGGAGGTTTAACTCATGATCCAACAAGAAACACGATTAAAAGTAGCAGATAACTCTGGTGCACGTGAAGTTCTTACAATTAAAGTATTAGGTGGATCTGGTCGTAAAACAGCTAATATTGGTGACGTTATCGTAGTAAGTGTTAAAAATGCTACACCAGGTGGCGTTGTCAAAAAAGGTGAAGTAGTAAAAGCTGTTGTTGTACGTACTAAATCAGGCGTACGCCGTAATGATGGTTCATATATCAAGTTCGATGAAAATGCATGTGTTATCATTCGTGATGACAAAGGCCCACGTGGTACTCGTATTTTTGGACCTGTTGCTCGTGAATTACGTGAAGGAAACTTCATGAAAATTGTATCATTAGCTCCAGAAGTACTTTAATAAAAATATTTATAAATATATAAATTTAAGGAGGTGCCACACATGCATATCAAAAAAGGTGACAACGTTAAAGTTATCGCAGGTAAAGACAAAGGTAAAGAAGGTAAAGTTGTTTCAACTGAACCTAAAAAAGACCGTGTCGTTGTGGAAGGTGTCAATATTATCAAAAAGCACCAAAAACCAACTCAATTTAACCCTGAAGGTGGAATCTTAGAAACAGAGGCAGCAATCCATGTTTCTAACGTACAATTATTAGATCCTAAAACGAATGAACCAACTCGCGTAGGTTATAAATTCGAAGATGGTAAAAAAGTTCGTGTAGCTAAAAAATCTGGCGAAGAAATCAAATCTAATAATTAATAACTAATTGAAAGGAGGATCCACTGTGAACCGTTTAAAAGAAAAATATAACTCTGAAGTTACTCAAAACTTAGTGAAACAATTTGACTATAGTTCAGTAATGGAAGTACCAAAAATAGAAAAAATCGTAGTAAATATGGGTGTCGGTGACGCTGTTCAAAATACTAAAGTATTAGATGACGCTGTAGAAGAATTACAGTCAATCACTGGTCAAAAACCATTAATTACAAAAGCTAAAAAATCAGTAGCAACTTTCCGTTTACGTGAAGGTATGCCTATCGGAGCTAAAGTAACACTTCGTGGAGAAAGAATGTATGACTTTTTAGATAAATTAATCGCTGTATCACTTCCACGTGTACGTGACTTCCGTGGTGTATCAAAAACTGCATTCGACGGTAGAGGTAACTACACTCTAGGTGTTAAAGAACAATTAATTTTCCCTGAAATTGACTATGATCGCGTAAGTAAAATACGAGGAATGGATATCGTTATCGTAACTACTGCTAACACTGACGAGGAAGCTCGTGAATTGTTAACACAATTCGGTATGCCATTTCAAAAATAATCTCTAAAGGAGGCTAATTAAGTGGCTAAAACTTCAATGGTTGCTAAGCAACAAAAAAAACAAAAGTTCCAAGTACGTGAATATACTCGTTGTGAACGCTGTGGTCGTCCACATTCTGTATATCGTAAATTCAAATTATGCCGTATTTGTTTCCGTGAATTAGCTTATAAAGGCCAAATCCCTGGCGTTCGTAAAGCTAGCTGGTAATAGAAAATAGTCTGAAAGGAGGCAACAATCAATGACAATCAACGATCCAATTGCAGATATGCTAACTCGTGTAAGAAACGCAAACATGGTGCGTCACGATAAATTAGAATTACCTGCTTCTAACATTAAAAAAGAAATTGCTGAAATATTAAAGAGTGAAGGTTTCATTAAAAACGTAGAATACGTTGAAGACGATAAACAAGGGGTAATCCGTTTATTCCTTAAATATGGTCAAAATAATGAGCGTGTTATCACTGGATTAAAACGTATCTCAAAACCTGGTTTACGTGTATATGCTAAAGCTAACGAAGTACCTAAAGTACTTAACGGTTTAGGTATTGCATTAGTTTCTACTTCAGAAGGTGTTATCACTGACAAAGAAGCTAGAAAACGTAACATCGGTGGAGAAATCTTAGGTTACATTTGGTAATAATAAATAATAAGGAGGTGCGATAACATGAGTCGTGTTGGTAAAAAAATTATTGACATCCCTAGCGACGTAACAGTAAGTGTTGAAGGTAACACAGTTACTGTTAAAGGTCCTAAAGGTGAATTATCAAGAACAATGAATGAAAGAATGACATATAAACAAGACGAAAGCACTTTAGAAGTTGTAAGACCAACTGATTCTAAAGAAGATAGAACAGTACATGGTACAACTCGTGCTTTAATCAATAATATGATACAAGGTGTTAAAGAAGGATACCAAAAAACACTTGAACTAGTTGGTGTTGGTTACCGTGCTCAAATGCAAGGTAATGACTTAATCTTAAACGTTGGTTACTCTCACCCAGTTGAAATCAAAGCTGATGATGGTATTACTTTCGGTGTAGAAAAAAATACAACAGTTACAGTTGCTGGTATTTCTAAAGAACAAGTTGGAGCTATCGCTTCAAACATTCGTTCAGTAAGACCTCCAGAACCTTATAAAGGTAAAGGAATTCGTTACCAAGGTGAATACGTTCGCCGTAAAGAAGGTAAAACTGGTAAATAATAAATAACTTTCTATAGAAAGGAGAATTAAGATGATCAGCAAAATTGATAAAAATAAAGTGCGTTTAAAAAGACATTCACGTGTACGCAGTAAATTAGCTGGTACAGCTGAAAAACCACGTTTGAATATCTATCGTTCAAACAAACATATCTATGCACAAGTTATAGATGATGTTAATGGTAAAACAATCGCGCAAGCATCAACACAAGAAAAAGATTTAGCTAATGAATCAGGTTCAAAAGTTGACTTATCAGCTAAAGTTGGCGAAACTGTAGCTAAAAGAGCAAGCGAAAAAGGCGTAAAAACAATTGTATTTGACCGTGGAGGATATTTATACCATGGCCGTGTTAAAGCCTTAGCAGATGCAGCTCGTGAAAATGGATTAGAATTTTAATTTAAAGGAGGGACATTTACATGGCTCGTAGAGAAGAAGCGAAAGAATTTGAAGAACGCGTTGTTACAATTAACCGTGTTGCGAAAGTTGTAAAAGGTGGTCGTCGTTTCCGTTTCACTGCTTTAGTAGTAGTAGGAGATAAAAACGGTCGCGTTGGTTTCGGTACTGGTAAAGCGCAAGAGGTACCAGAAGCAATCAAAAAAGCAGTAGAAGCAGCTAAAAAAGATTTAGTTGTTGTTCCACGTGTTGAAGGTACTACACCTCACACAGTTACTGGACGTTTCAGTTCAGGCAGTGTATTTATGAAACCAGCTGCACCTGGTACTGGTGTTATTGCAGGTGGCCCTGTTCGTGCAGTATTAGAATTAGCGGGTATCACTGATATCTTAAGTAAATCTTTAGGATCAAATACACCAATTAACATGGTTCGTGCAACAATCAACGGATTAAAAAACCTTAAAAATGCTGAAGACGTTGCGAAATTACGTGGCAAATCAGTAGAAGAATTATACAATTAAGGAGGGAAAATAAGTTATGGCTAAATTACAAATTACCCTCACTCGTAGTGTTATAGGTCGTCCAGAAACACAACGTAAAACTGTTGAAGCTTTAGGTTTGAAAAAAACAAACTCTTCAGTAGTCGTTGAAGATAACCCTGCTATTCGTGGGCAAATCAACAAAGTAAGTCACTTAGTGACAGTAGAAGAAAAATAATTTTAAGGAGGTGCCGAAATGAAATTACATGAGTTAAAACCGGCAGAAGGTTCTCGTAAAGTTCGTAACCGCGTTGGTCGTGGTGCAGCTACTGGTAACGGTAAAACTAGTGGTCGTGGACAAAAAGGTCAAAAAGCACGTTCAGGTGGTAGTGTAAGACCAGGCTTCGAAGGTGGTCAATTACCATTATTCCGTCGCTTACCAAAACGAGGTTTTACTAACATTAACCGTAAAGAATATGCTATTGTTAACTTAGACCAACTTAATAAATTTGAAGATGGTACTGAAGTAACTCCTGCTTTATTAGTAGAATCTGGTGTAGTTAAGAGTGAGAAATCTGGTATTAAAGTACTAGGTAACGGTTCACTTGATAAGAAATTAACTGTTAAAGCTAACAAATTCTCTGCATCTGCAGCAGAAGCTATTGATGCAAAAGGCGGAGCACACGAGGTGATCTAATGTTTGAAACGCTTGTGAATTTCTTTAAAACTAAAGAAGTTCGTAACAAGATCTTTTTTACTCTCGCAATGTTAGTTATTTTTAAAATAGGTACTTATATTCCAGCACCTGGTGTAAATCCAGCTGCTTTTGACAGTCAACAAGGTTCTCAAGGTGTCACTGACTTGTTAAATACATTTGGTGGCGGAGCCTTGAAGAACTTTTCTATCTTTGCCATGGGTATAATGCCTTATATAACTGCATCAATTGTAATGCAGTTATTACAAATGGATATTATTCCGAAGTTTTCAGAGTGGGCAAAACAAGGTGAGGCAGGTAGAAAGAAACTTAATAACGTAACTCGTTATTTTGCGATTGTACTTGCTTTTATCCAATCAATAGGTATGGCTTTCCAATTTAATAATTATCTCAAAGGCCAATTGATCATGGATCAATCAGTCCTTAGCTATTTATTAATTGCTGTTGTATTAACAGCTGGTACTGCGTTCCTAATTTGGTTAGGTGAACAAATCACTCAGTTCGGTGTTGGTAATGGTATATCCATTATTATCTTCGCAGGTATTTTGTCTTCATTACCTTCATCATTAATACAGTTTTATCAACAGGCCTTTGTTGGTCAAGATGATACTTCTATGGCATGGTTGAAAGTAATTGGATTAGTTATTGGCATGATATTATTAACGGTTGGCGCAATATTTGTATTACAAGCTATTCGTAAAATTCCAATTCAATATGCGAAGAAACAATCAACACAACGATTAGGTTCACAAGCAACATATTTACCTTTGAAAGTTAACTCTGCAGGGGTTATTCCAGTTATCTTTGCAATGGCGTTCTTCTTGTTACCAAGAACTTTAACATTGTTCTTCCCTGACGCTAGTTGGGCGCAACGGATATCTGATGTGGCAAATCCATCGAATAACATCGGTATGATTGTATATGTGGTGCTTATTATTGCATTCGCATATTTCTATGCATTTGTCCAAGTTAATCCTGAAAAGATGGCTGATAACCTTAAGAAACAAGGAAGCTATGTCCCAGGCATTAGACCTGGCGAACAAACAAAACTATATATTACTAGAGTTCTCTATCGTTTAACATTTGTAGGATCAATATTCTTAGCTGTAATTGCGATTCTGCCAATTATTGCAACTAAAGTTATGAGTTTACCTCAATCTATTCAGGTTGGTGGTACTAGCTTACTGATTGTAATTGGTGTAGCGATTGAAACAATGAAAAGTCTAGAAGCTCAAGTGAGCCAAAAAGACTATAGAGGCTTTGGTGGTAGATAAATTGTAGGAGGGCACTTATGAATATCATTTTAATGGGTTTACCTGGTGCAGGTAAAGGAACTCAAGCGAGTGAAATTGTTAAGAAATTCCCAATTCCACACATATCTACTGGCGACATGTTCAGAAAAGCGATTAAAGATGAAACTGATTTAGGCAAAGAAGCTAAATCATACATGGATCGTGGAGAATTAGTCCCTGATGAAGTTACTGTGGGTATCGTAAAAGATAGAATATCTGAAGACGATGCGAAAAAAGGATTCTTACTTGACGGCTTTCCTCGTACTATTGAACAAGCTGAAGCATTAAGTAATATTATGCAAGAATTAGATAGAAAAATTGATGCTGTTATCAATATAGAGGTACCTGAAGAAGAATTAATGAACCGCCTTACTGGTCGTAGGATCTGTGAAAAATGCGGAACAACTTATCATCTTGTATTCAATCCTCCAAAAGTTGATGGAATTTGTGATCTTGACGGTGGTAAATTGTATCAACGTGAAGATGACAACCCAGAAACAGTTGCAAATCGTTTAAATGTCAATGTTAAACAATCTAAACCTATCTTAGAATTCTATGATAATAAAAATGTTTTAAAAAACATTGATGGTTCTAGAGATATTAACGTAGTCACTAAAGACGTAATTGATATCTTAGAGAATTTAAAATAAAGTCAACTTTGTACGGTCTATGTAATGCTAAAGGTATAATTAAATAAGAGTGACCATGCGTTAACGTAATTCATTTAATTTTGTTAAACTGATTAACAACACTTATAGACTCGTATGGTTAGAGTTGATTTTTTGACGATAACCAACTATTTCAAAAAGGGGGAAGTTAATTAATGGCTAAACAAGATGTAATTGAATTAGAAGGTACTGTATTAGATACTTTACCAAATGCAATGTTTAAAGTAGAATTAGAAAATGGTCATGAGATATTAGCTCATGTGAGTGGTAAGATCAGAATGAATTATATTCGTATTCTACCTGGCGACAAAGTAACAGTTGAAATGTCTCCGTACGATTTAACGCGCGGAAGAATTACGTATCGTTATAAATAATCGTCACTCCATAATATAGGGAGGTATTAAAATGAAAGTAAGACCATCAGTAAAACCAATTTGCGAAAAATGTAAAGTCATTAAACGTAAAGGTAAAGTAATGGTAATTTGTAGCAATCCAAAACATAAACAAAAACAAGGCTAATAAAGAGAGGTGTAATTAATTATGGCACGTATTGCAGGAGTAGATATTCCACGTGAAAAACGTATTGTTATTTCATTAACTTATGTGTATGGTATCGGTACTACTACAGCAAATAAAATTGCTGAAGAAGCTAACGTATCACCTGAAACACGCGTTAAAGATTTAACTGATGATGAATTAGGTCGTATCCGTGAAGTAGTTGACAACTATAAAGTAGAAGGTGACTTACGTCGTGAGCAAAACTTAAACATTAAACGTTTAATGGAAATCTCATCATACCGTGGTATCCGTCACCGTCGTGGATTACCAGTTCGCGGACAAAAAACGAAAAACAATGCTCGTACTCGTAAAGGCCCAGTTAAAACTGTAGCTAACAAGAAAAAATAATAGGTAAAGGAGGCAAAATTTAAATGGCACGTAAACAAGTATCTCGTAAACGTAGAGTGAAAAAGAATATTGAAAATGGTGTGGCTCACATCCGTTCAACATTCAATAATACAATCGTAACTATTACTGATGAATTTGGTAACGCGTTATCATGGTCATCAGCAGGTGCACTAGGCTTTAAAGGATCAAAAAAATCAACACCATTTGCAGCTCAAATGGCTTCTGAAACTGCTTCAAAAACAGCGATGGAACACGGTTTAAAATCTGTTGAAGTTACTGTAAAAGGCCCAGGTCCTGGTCGTGAATCAGCTATCCGTGCGTTACAATCAGCTGGATTAGAAGTAACTGCAATTCGTGACGTTACTCCAGTACCACATAATGGTTGTCGTCCACCAAAACGTCGTCGCGTATAATTTTATTGTTATTGTCGCAGGTCACTGAGAAATACAGTATATATCAAGTCGACGTAATCAAGGAGGATATTGTAAATGATTGAAATCGAAAAACCTAGAATTGAAACAATTGAAATTAGTGATGATGCTAAATTCGGTAAGTTCGTTGTTGAACCACTAGAACGTGGCTACGGTACTACACTAGGAAACTCCTTACGTCGTATCCTACTATCTTCATTACCAGGTGCAGCCGTTAAGTACATTGAAATCGAAGGCGTGTTACACGAATTTTCAGCAATAGATAATGTCGTTGAAGATGTTTCTACAATTATTATGAACATCAAAAAACTTGCATTAAAAATCTATTCTGAAGAAGACAAAACTTTAGAAATTGATGTTAAAGATGAAGGCGATGTAACTGCAAGTGACATTACTCATGATAGTGATGTTGAAATTTTAAATCCTGAGATTAAAATTGCAACAGTATCAAAAGGTGGACATTTAAAAATCCGTCTAGTTGCTAATAAGGGTAGAGGTTACGCATTAGCAGAACAAAACAAAACTAGTGATTTACCAATTGGTGTAATTCCAGTGGACTCACTTTATTCACCAGTAGAACGTGTTAACTATACTGTAGAAAATACGCGTGTGGGTCAAAGCAGTGATTTTGATAAGTTAACTTTGGATGTTTGGACTAATGGTTCAATCACACCACAAGAATCTGTTTCATTGGCTGCAAAAATCCTAACTGAACATCTGAATATCTTCGTTGGATTAACTGATGAAGCACAAAATGCTGAAATCATGATTGAAAAAGAAGAAGATCAAAAAGAAAAAGTACTTGAAATGTCTATTGAAGAATTAGACTTATCAGTGCGTTCTTACAACTGTTTAAAACGTGCAGGCATTAACTCTGTTCAAGAATTAGCAGATAAATCTGAAGCAGATATGATGAAAGTACGTAATTTAGGTCGTAAATCTTTAGAAGAAGTTAAATACAAACTCGAAGATTTAGGTCTAGGTTTAAGAAAAGAAGATTAATATAAAGGAGGTTAACTCATGGGTTACAGAAAATTAGGTCGTACTTCTGATCAACGTAAAGCGATGTTACGCGATTTAGCTACTTCACTTATCGTTAGCGAACGCATTGAAACTACAGAAGCGCGTGCAAAAGAATTACGTAGTGTGGTTGAAAAATTAATCACTTTAGGTAAAAAAGGAGATTTAGCTTCTCGTCGTCAAGCTGCTAAAACTTTACGCAATGTAGAAATCTTAAATGATGATGAATCAACTCAAACTGCATTACAAAAATTATTTGGTGAAGTTGCTGAACGTTATACAGAACGTCAAGGCGGTTACACTCGTATTCTTAAAGCAGGTCCTCGTCGCGGCGATGGCGCTGAATCAGTAATTATTGAATTAGTTTAATTTAAATATACGTAACTACTATGTATAAAGCAAATGAGTGCAACGATAATGTTTGCCACATACAAATATTGTCTAGCTCAGAGTACCCCATCAAAACTTAATAAAATTTAAAGCGTGAACTCAAAATATGATGGGGTGCGCGCTTTTTTTATTTAGTCCCCCTTAATTCTTTAGAATTTAGGGGGACTTATGCAATTGCGGAGCAATAGCGAACCAAAGTACCTTAATTCTTTAGAATAAAAAAGGAATACATTCGATAAACGAATGCATAAGCAGTACTAGCTAAACGAAGTTTAGAGAACTGCTATAGACTTATGGTATATAGCTACTAATAAAATCTAAATTGAGTAATTCTTTAATGGTAGTATATATTCATATTTTCATGTAAAATAGATAAGGTATATAAAAAATGGACTTACTAAATATTGGAGGCAATCGTTATGGATACGCAAGAGCATATTATTACATTTAATCATGTTTCATTTAAATATAATAGTGATGAACCACTTGCGTTGAATGATGTATCATTCAGTATTCCAAAAGGAAAATGGACTTCTATAGTTGGTCACAATGGTTCAGGGAAATCTACGATTGCTAAATTAATGGTAGGTATTGAAAAGCCATTTGAAGGTAATATTTATTTTAGAAATGAAGCTATCAACCAACAGAATCTTGATTATTTAAGACAACATATTGGTATTGTATTTCAAAATCCAGAGAATCAATTTGTAGGTTCAACTGTTGAATTTGATGTAGCCTTTGGTTTAGAAAATCACAGCGTCCCTTATGATGATATGAAAGCGATAGTGCCCAAAGCTTTGAATGATGTAGGTATGTTAGATAGAGCGAATTATGAACCTCAATCGCTTTCTGGTGGCCAAAAGCAGCGTGTTGCTATAGCAGGTGTACTTGCATTAAATACTGATATAATTATTTTAGACGAAGCGACATCGATGTTAGACCCTGCTGGTAGAAAAGACTTAATTGATTTAGTTCATCGTTTGAAAGAAGACAAAGATGTAACTATTATTTCTATTACACATGACTTATCAGAAGCTGCAGAAGCTGATTACCTCGTTGTATTAAATGAAGGAGAGGTATATCAAACGGGACTACCAAAAGCTATCTTCAGTGATGGTGATAAACTAACTCAAATTGGTTTAGACTTACCTTTCTCTATACGAATGCATAATCAATTATTAGGTAGTATTGATTTCATAACATATGAAGGGTTGGTAAAAAAATTATGACTGTTAATTTTAACCAAGTAAGTTATGTTTATCAAAAAGGGACACCATTTGAGCATCAAGCCTTAAATGAAATTGTAACGACTTTTGAACAAGGAAAATATTATGCAATCATTGGTCAAACTGGCTCTGGAAAGTCTACATTGATCCAACAATTTAATGGTCTACTTAAACCAACAGAAGGTTTGCTTCAAATTAATGATGTGGTAATTAGTCATAAGACGAAAGATAAATATTTGAAGGATGTTCGCAAGCGTGTGGGCGTTGTATTCCAATTTCCAGAGTCACAGTTGTTCGAAGATTCAGTAGAACGCGAAATATTATTTGGACCAAAAAATTTTAATATGCCATTAGACGAAGTGAAGGAAAGAGCATTTCGTTTGCTCATAGAATTTGGATTTAATAGAGATATACTACAACAGTCGCCATTTCAAATGTCTGGTGGACAAATGAGGAAAATAGCTCTCACATCAATATTAGCAATGGATCCAGACATTGTTATACTTGATGAACCTACAGCGGGTCTTGATCCTAAAAGTAGAAAACAGATAATGGAAATAATAAAGAAACTTCAAGTTGAACAGCAAAAGACGATTATTCTTGTGACGCATGAAATGAATGATGTGGCGAAGTATGTGGATGAAATAAAAATTATGCAACACGGTCAACTGATAGAATCATGTTCACCTCGAAAGCTATTTAGTGATACGAATTATGTAAATCAAATGCATCTTGATGTGCCAGACGTTGTGAAATTGCAACGTGATTTAGAAGATAAGCATCAATATTATTTCAATAAAATTGCTTTGACAGAAGAAGAATTTGTTGAGATGTATAAGGGGTGGCAACAAGATGAAAGATAAATTTATTATAGGACGTTATCTCCCACTAGATACGATTATACATCGGTTAGATCCACGTGCGAAATTGATTTTTGTTTTTGTATTTATTATCTTAATCTTTTTTGCACATTCTTTTGCAACGTATTTATGGCTATTTATTTCAATTGTTGCATTTATGAAACTAGCACAAATTAAATTTTGGTTCTTAGCCAAAGGTTTAATGCCTATTTGGATTTTTCTAATATTTACTTTTTTAATGCATTTGTTCTTAACAAAAGGCGGTACAAGGTTATTTGAATTAGCTTTCGTTTCAATTGATACAAATGGTATTTTAGAAGGTATTTATATTGTTTTACGACTTATGTTTATCATTATGATTTCAACAATTATGACGTTAAGTACAAGTCCTATTGACTTAACTGATGCTTTTGAAAAATTACTATCACCACTGAAATTAGTGAAAATACCTGTACACCAATTAAGTATGATGATGTCCATTGCGTTAAGGTTTATTCCTACGTTGATGAATGAGTTAGATAAAATTATACTGGCCCAAAAATCTAGAGGTTCTGAAATTAGTTCTGGTAGTATAATCAATAGAGTGAAAGCATTTGTGCCTTTATTAATTCCTTTATTTATTTCTGCGTTCCAACGCGCTGAAGATTTGGCGATTGCGATGGAAGTGAGAGGTTATGATACGAAGAAGCAACGAACAAATTATCGTAAGCTACAGTGGCGATTCAAAGACAGTTTAACGTTGCTAATATTATTGCCACTATCAGTAGTATTATTTGTGTTAAAATTCATGGGAGTGTAGTAAATCATGCGTGTTTTAGTTAATATTTCTTATCAAGGAAGCCAATTTCTAGGCTTTCAAATACAACAAAATGGAAGAACGGTACAACAACAATTCGAAAAAATATTAAAGCGTATGCATAAGTATGATGTGAGAATTCATCCAAGCAGTAGAACAGATAGAGGTGTGCATGCAATTGAGCAATATTTTCATTTTGACACAGAGCTGAACATTCCTGAGCAACAATGGCAATATGCGATGAATCGAGCATTACCAGGCGACATATATGTCAATCATGTCAGCTTTGTTAGTGACGACTTTCATTGTAGATATGATTGTGTAGGCAAATCTTACCGGTATAAAATTTATCAAGCTGAACACAAAGATCCATTTCTTAATGGCTTAAAAACACATATCGCTGAAAAGCTAGATATAGATAAAATGAATAGAGCTGCACAATATTTTATAGGTACTCATGATTTTACAGGGTTCTGTTCACAAAAAACAGAAGTTGTTAGCAAAGTGAGAACACTTTACGAAAGTCGTATAGAAAAAACAGAAAATGGCTTTGACTATATTGTCACAGGCTCCGGTTTCCTATATAATATGGTGCGTGTGTTAATAGCCTTTTTAATTGAAGTAGGCAAAGGAAAACGACAACCAGAAGAAATACCTAAATTATTAGAGGATAAAGATCGTAATAAAGTGCCTTTTACTGCACCTGCAGAAGGGTTATATTTAGAGAAGATTTATCTAACACCAAGTGAATTAACCACTGATTTTGGTAATGATATAAAATTACATCAAAAAAAATCGATATGAAATTGTTAAATGTCGTTGACAAAATGACAAAAAAATTATACGATTACTAACGGTATTGTTTTATATCACCCACGATAAGCCCCGGAATCTTATTGTGTTACAAGATATAGAAGCACGTAGAAACAAACTATTTAAAAAAATAGATGAAATTTAAGATTTAGTAAGTATAAACTATTAATTTAAGAGACATTTATTTACTCTAGGAGGACAATTATATGCGTCAAACATTTATGGCTAATGAATCAAACATTGAGCGCAAATGGTATGTTATTGATGCTGAAGGTAAAACACTTGGTCGTTTATCATCAGAAGTAGCAGCTATTTTACGCGGTAAAAATAAAGTAACTTATACACCACACGTTGATACAGGTGATTATGTAATCGTCGTTAATGCTTCAAAAATCCACTTCACTGGTAACAAAGAGCGCGATAAAATGTACTATCGTCACTCAAATCATCCAGGTGGTATCAAATCAGTTTCAGCTGGTGAGTTAAAAGCTAACAACCCAGAACGTTTACTTGAAAATTCAATTAAAGGTATGCTTCCAAGCACACGTTTAGGCGAAAAACAAGGTAAAAAATTATTTGTATATGGTGGCGCTGAACATCCACACGCTGCACAACAACCAGAAAACTACGAGTTACGTGGTTAATTAAAAGGAGGAAATTACATTGGCACAAGTTGAATATAAAGGCACAGGCCGTCGTAAAAACTCAGTAGCACGTGTCCGTTTAGTACCAGGTGAAGGTAACATTACTGTTAACGGCCGTGATGTACGTAGTTATTTACCATTCGAATCATTAATTTTAGACATTAACCAAGCATTTGATGTAACAGAAACTAAAGGTAACTATGATGTATTAGTTAACGTTCATGGTGGAGGATTTACTGGACAAGCTCAAGCAATCCGTCACGGAATTTCACGTGCATTATTAGAAGCTGATCCTGAATACAGAGGTTCTTTAAAACGCGCTGGATTACTTACTCGTGATCCTCGTATGAAAGAACGTAAAAAACCAGGTCTTAAAAAAGCTCGTCGTTCACCTCAATTCTCAAAACGTTAATATTACCAAACTGTTGCGAATTCAATTTGCTTACAGATTTGGTACACAAGTTCTATAGCAATTTGTGTTCAATCAAACAAACGTTTAAACTTCCCAAGAAATTGGGAAGTTTTTTTGTTTTATTTTAATACTATTTATTTGTATCAAAATGAATGACTAATCATGTAAAGTGTCATAATATAAATAATAGGACACAATTTTAAATTCGAGGTATTTATATGAAGATTAACAAACGTAAGACTAATATATATCTGACAATTGTATTAATCGCATTTATTTTATTTGTCATTGTTTTGATTTCAGCCTTTAAAACATATAGTCAATATAAAGAAAATAATTATAAGTATACTAATATACCTACATTTTATTTACATGGTTATGGTGGAACAGAGAATTCTATAAAGTACATGATTAATTCTGCAGTACAAAAAGAAATTACAGGAGAAGTAATCAAAGCAAAAGTTTCTAAAGAGGGAACGGTGACATTCGAAGGAGAATTATCACCTGATGCAAAGAATCCAATTATTGAGATTATATTAGAAGATAATACAAATAAAGGTTTAAATAAAAATGCGCAATGGATTCAACAAGTTATCATCGCTACGATGAGCCAACATCACTTTGATCAGTTTAATTTTGTCGCACATTCTATGGGTAATCAATCTTTCAGCTACTATATGTTGAATTATGGTGATAATCAGAACTTACCCAAACTAAATAAACAAGTAAGTTTAGCAGGTAATTTTAATGGTGAAGTTGACATAGATGGGCTTGATTTAGATGTTAAATTAGATGAAGATGGTAAACCTAATAAAATGCTAAAAGCATATAAAGATTTGTTGCCTATGAAAAAGTCATATCCAGAAACTACAAAAGTGCTGAATATTTATGGTGATATAGAGGATGGCACGCATTCTGATAATCGAGTTACCAATGTTTCGTCTAAATCATTAAGGTATTTAGTTGATGATAAAGTAAGTAGTTATGAAGAATTTAAAGTAACCGGAAAAAAAGCTGATCATAGTGAACTTCATGATAATACTTATGTCACCGATAAAATGAATCAATTTCTATGGGGGAAATAAATTTAAAGTACTATTTAATATATTGATTTTGTAACATTTATACAAGAGGTCAACTGCTTGTATTCTATATATTAAGCAAAAGGCGCTTACACATCAGCTTTACTATATGTGTAAGTGCCTTTTATTTATTCTTAAAGTTCTCTGTTGCGAGTAATTGAATTAATTGTTTTCTATTATCTTCTCCATAAACATGTGGTTGAATCATAATTTCATCAACATCAAAGTCAGTCAACATTACTTTTAATTTGGAGATGACTTCATTAGCTGAACCTACTATGACTCGGTTATTGTGTTGATTCATTTTTTCAATTTCTCTAGAAGAAAATGATTTTTGTTTTGCATAGTTCACAGAGGGATAGAATTTTGGTTGGTTTAAATAACCAATACGTAATAACCACAAATGAAACGCATTAGCTAAATCTTCGCACTGATATTTATTATCTGCCGTAATTACAAAAGAAGTCATGATGACATAAGGCTGATGTAAAGGATGTTGTGCTTTGAATGAAGAACGGTAATGGGTTATTACAGATTTGATTTGTTTTTTATCTTGTCCCATATTGGCAATAACAAAAGGTAATCCTCTAATAGCAGCAAGTGAAGCACTTTTTTTACTTGTACCCAAAATAAACATATTAGGCTTAGTGTTGATGAGTGGCATCGCATATAAATTTTTATAGTGCTGATTTATATCGTTGTGACTGTCACTATTAAAATAAGATAACAAATCATCAATTTGATTCTCATAATCAACGGGTATTGTTTTATGTTCATTCAAAGCTTTATTTACATTTTTATAACTCTTAGAATGGCCAGTACCTAAGTTGACTCTGCCGGGGTGTCTAGCTTCCATAGTTTTAAATACTTCAGCCACTTTATAAGCACTATAATGTGGTAACATAACACCACCACTTCCAATTTGAATTGAGTTAGTATTTTCTAATAATGACATCATAATCATTTCAGGTGCACTGGATGCTACTGAAAAGACTTGATGATGTTCAGCAACCCAATAACGTGTGTAATTTAGCTTTTCAGCTAATTGAGCTAATTCAACAGCATGATTTAATGCTTGAGTAGCGGTACGTCCTTCAAATATTGGCACGTAATCTAAAATACTAAGTTTCAATGTACAATCTCCTAACGTAATAAAACGAAAAAATGTTTTATAAATTAGCAATAGCATAACACGTTATTGAAGTATTAAATAAGCGATTTGATTGATTGATGAAAAGTATCCCTTTAGAATAAAGTCAAACAATGAATGGAGGTAATATAATGAATACAGAAAGAATTGTATTGGCAAAAAGACCTGAAGGGATCCCATCCGATGATGTATTTAGATATGAAACTGTTGAGGTAGATGGACCAAAGCAAGATGAAATTCAAATAGAATCGTTATATATTTCAGTAGACCCTTACATGCGTGGTCGTATGGATGATAGTGAATCATATGTAGCCCCATTCGAATTAGACGAACCAATGAATGGTCATGTAGTAGGGAGAGTTATTGAGTCAAGTGTAGATGGATTTACAAAAGGTGACATTGTTACTGGTACGTTTCCATGGCAAAAAATAGTGAATATAAAGGCCAAGCATGCTATTAAAGTAAGTCAAACTGACATTCCTTTATATCTGTATCTTAGTGTTTTAGGTATGACCGGACAGACAGCTTATCATGGCTTACTAAAAATAGGACAACCACAAGAAGGTGAGACTGTTGTAGTTTCAGCTGCCTCAGGTGCAGTTGGCTCAGTTGTAGGTCAAATAGCAAAATTAAAAGGCGCTCATGTAGTGGGTATTGCAGGTGGTAGTGAAAAAACCAATTATTTAACTGAAGAACTAGGCTTTGATGTAGGAGTAGACTATCAAGCGAATGATTTTGCTGAACAATTGGCGAACGCAGTACCGAATGGCGTTGATGTCTATTTTGAAAACGTGGGCGGCACGATTGCGGATGAGGTCATGAAACACCTTAATCAATTTGCTAGAATTCCAGTTTGCGGTGCTATTTCTGGTTATAATAATACAGAAGTCGAATATGGTCCTCGAATACAACCAATTATTATTAAATCACAAGCATTGATGCAAGGGTTTATTGTTGCTAATTATGCAGATGATTTTCCAAATGCTAGTAAAGCACTTGCACAGTGGGTTCAAGAAGATAAAATTAAAACTAAGACATCTGTTAAAAAAGGTTTTGATAGTTTACCAAATGCTTTTAGAAACTTATTTACAGGTGATAATTTCGGCAAACAAGTTGTTCAAGTCTCAGATGATGTTTAATTAAGAAAGGAGTGCGTACGATGAAAGCAATAGGTGCAGATCAAAGTTTTAATCTAGAAGATGGCAATTTATTTTATGAGTTTGCTATTGATACTCCCAAACCTGAACAATATGAATTATTAGTACGTGTTGAAACAATCAGCGTTAACCCTGTAGATACAAAAATCAGAAAGACAGCGGTTGAACAAGCACCAAGAATTTTAGGTTTCGATGCTGTAGGTGTGGTAGAAGCAGTGGGCGATGATGTTAGTCACTTTAACGTTGGAGATGAAGTTTTTTATTCAGGCTCTCCTAAATATCAAGGTTCTAACCAATCTTATCAAATTGTCGATGAGCGTTTAGTAGCGAAAAAGCCTAAAAATATATCTAATGTGGATGCAGCAAGCCTACCACTAACTGGTTTAACAGCTTATGAAACCCTGTTTGATGTATTTAAAATATCTTTTAATCCAGAAGAAAATAAAGGAAAGTCTATTTTAATCATAAATGGGGCTGGTGGTGTAGGAAGCATAGCAACACAAATCGCTAAACACTATGGCTTACATGTTATCACTACAGCATCTCGTGAGGAAACACACCAATGGTCTAAAGATATGGGTGCAGATATTGTATTAAATCATAAGAATGATTTAGCTGAAGAGTTTAAGAAATATGAAATAAGTGAAGTGGATTATATTTTCTGTACCTTTGATACGGATATGTATTATGAAAAAATGATTGAATTAGTAAAACCAAGAGGTACGATTGCAACGATTGTTGCTTTCAAAAATAACCAAGATTTAAACTTGCTTAAACCTAAGAGCATTACATTTACACATGAATTTATGTCATCAAGACCTATTCATGAGACTGAAGATATGCAAATACATCGTGATTATCTCACTGATATTTCTGAAAAAATAGAAACGGGTGTATACAAACCGACCGTTAATGAAGTGATAGATGGCTTAACTGTTGAAAACTTGTACGATGCACATGTTAAGTTAGAAAATCAAAGTATGATAGGTAAGCTAGTAATTAAACTTTGAAATTAAGATTAACAAAAATGATTAATTAAATAAAATGAATATAAAGCTAAGCGTCTTCAATAGTTCATCATAATATGGTGGATAAGAAGATGCTTTTTATTTTAAATAATATATATTAAATTTATAATATGATTTATTTTATGAATTTTACGAATATATGCAATAAGTTAGGGTATGTAAGTTACATAAAAGTATAGGGAGTGTGTAATTTTGACATGCGTTTAAACAGATTAACGGTTGTATTTTGGGTAGCATTATCAATTTGTACACTGTTTGTTGTATACGGTGCAATATTGCCAAAACAACTAGAAACAGTCACACAAAATATTACAAATTTTATTGCATTAAATTTTGGTTGGTACTACTTATTACTAGTACTTGTCATATTAATTGTATGTGTATATCTATTATTCTCTAGATATTCATCAATAACATTAGGTGAAGATGGAGAGGATCCAGAATTCTCATTGAAATCTTGGTTTGCTATGTTATTTAGTGCTGGTATGGGGATAGGACTAGTCTTTTGGACTACAGCAGAGCCAATTAGTCATGCATTTACGTTAACGCCTTTACATAAAGCAGGTACGCAAGCTGCAATTAATGATGCCATGCAATTCTCATTCTTTCATTGGGGTGTCCATGCTTGGGCAGTTTACGGCATAGTTGGACTAATCTTTGCTTATTTTAATTTTCACAAAGGTTATCCGGGATTAGTAAGTGCGACGTTAACACCGATATTAGGCTCTAAAATGATGAGAGGACCAATAGGTGGTTCGATTGATGTTTTAGCAATTATCGCTACTGTTACAGGTGTAGCAGCAACACTTGGATTCGGCGCGTTACAGATTAATGAAGGATTGAATTTTTTATTTGATATACCTTCAAACTTTACAACTCAGGTAATTATTATTGTTTTAGCAACGATTTTATTCACGTGGTCAGCTTGGTCAGGTATTAATAAAGGAATCAAAACATTGAGTAATATCAATATGATACTCGCTTTTCTAGTACTCATCGTATTATTTTGTGTAGGTCCAACTTTAACTATACTAAATACCTTTACCAATTCACTTGGTGATTACATTGCAAATTTCTTTAATATGAGTTTACGTATTCCACAATCAGGTGGAGAAAAATTCCAATGGTTACAACAATGGACGATTTTTTACTGGGCCTGGTGGATTTCATGGGCTCCATTTGTTGGTATATTTATTGCTCGTGTTTCAAGAGGTAGAACGATTAAAGAATTTATTTTGGGCGTTTTATTTGTACCAGCGCTAGTTTGTTTCTTATTCTTTGCAGTATTTGGAGCGTCTGCTACTTATTTACAGCAACATGGTATTGCAGACATTGCGAAAGAGGCAACAGAGACTGCTACATTTGCAACTTTAGAACATTTCCCACTAGGGTTCTTGTTAAGTATAGTGACATTAATTGTGATTATGATTTTCTTTGTAACTTCAGCAGACTCAGCGACATACGTTTTGGGTATGTTGAGTTCTAAAGGTAGTATTAATCCTAAAGGCATTGTAAAAGTTAGCTGGGGTATCATATTAGCTTTATTTGCAATGATTATGATATACACAGGCGGTACGCAATCTATACAAAACTTATTAATTATTGCTGCTTTACCATTTTCGATTGTCATTATATTTATGATATGGTCACTTTTTAAATCATTAGCGATTGAAAAGCCAAGACCGAGTAATAAGTTGCTCATATCAGACGACAAACTATTACAATATCGTATTGCAAATCATCCAGAACTAGCTGATCAAGTAACAAAGGGTAAACAATAAAATGGTCTAAAAAATTTGTTTTGTAATAAAAGTTAAAAATAAAATTCAATAAAAATGTTTCTAAGAATTTTTTTAAGGGTAGTAGTTCTGTATGACAAGTACATATTAACAAAGCATAGGAGGTGTCATACGAGGTGAAACGACTAAAGAATTTTATCCTAGGCATATTAATTGTAGTAATCGTTGGATTTTTACTCTTTATGTATATTCAAGATTCTAGAATTAGCCAGTATCAAGACTATTTTAATCAGTTTAACTGGTTTGAACCAACGCTAATTGGTTTAGCAGCGCTACTTATTATTATTGGTCTTATATTAGTATTCAGCTTGTTTAAACCTACGTATAGAAAACCCGGACTATATAAAGATTTCGAAGATGGTCATATTTATGTATCGAGAAAAGCAGTTGAAAAATCTGCATACGATACACTTACGCAATATGATCAAATACGTCAACCAAACGTGATTGCAAAACTTTATAACAAGAAAAAGAAATCGCATATTGCTTTAAAAGCAGATTTCTTTGTTCCTGGTGATGTTCAGGTTAATTCTTTAACTGAAGAGATTAGAAATGACATCAAGCAAAATGTCGAGCATTTTACAGAATTACCAGTATCAAAATTAGAGGTTAATGTTAGAGATCAAAAAACCTCAGGCAAACGTGTGTTGTAAGGGAGGGTTATCATGGCTAACAATAATAACCAAAATGGACAAGATTCTACGCAAGAAATTGTTGAATTTTTCAAAACGTTTAAATGGAGAATCATTGGTTTCTTAGCATTTCTAATCATAGCAATATTATTTTTAACTTTAGGTTTCTGGAGTACAATTTTAATTCTAGTATTATGTTTGATTGGAATTGGAGTTGGGTATACTAAAGACCGTAAGCAAGACTTTTTAAATTTTCTTAATCGATGGAGTTAATCGATTAAATTTTATGAATTCTAATGCAATTAAAAATTTTAAACAAATTATATAAGGTAAAGGAGAATGCAATATGGCAGTAGACAACAATAAAGCTAAACAAGCTTATGACAATCAAACAGGAGTTCAAGAAAAAGAACAAGAAAAAAGACAAGAGCAGCAAAACCAAGAGCCTCAATTCACTAATAAATTATCATTCTCAGATGAAGTAATCGAAAAAATTGCAGGTATTGCTGCACGTGAAGTCAGCGGTATCTTAGAAATGAAAGGCGGATTCGTCGACAATATTTCTAGTTCATTTGGTAGCAACAACAATGTTACACAAGGTGTTAGCGTTGAGGTTGGAGAAAAACAAGCTGCTGTTGATTTAAAAGTAGTATTAGAATATGGTGAATCAGCACCAAAAATCTTCCGTAAAGTAACTGACTTAGTTAAAGAACAAGTTAAATATATTACTGGTCTTGACGTAGTTGAAGTTAACATGCGCGTTGAAGATGTTATGACTAAAAAAGAATGGTCTCAAAAAAATGAAAAAAGCCAATCCTCAAACAATGAGGAAAAAGGTTTACAATAATTAAGAACCATCCAATTTAAATAAAAGGGGAGTGGGACAGAAATCAAATTTTCTAACATAGATTTCGTAGTCCCACCCCGGCAATAGTGACTAGCATTGAAAAAAGCTTGATATAAGCGTATTTTCAATTCAGTCACTTACTGCCAAATTGAAAAAGAGCCTGAGACATCTATTTATGTCCCAGGCTCCTTTTTTATTTATGTATGAAAATTATTAATTTATATACATAAGTATTAACTCAAATATTGCATTTTTAAAATGTAGTGATTTTTA
Source organism: Staphylococcus sp. KG4-3 (assembly GCF_033597815.2). Lineage (NCBI taxonomy): Bacteria > Bacillati > Bacillota > Bacilli > Caryophanales > Staphylococcaceae > Staphylococcus > Staphylococcus halotolerans. Next base: position 2,108,151 of record NZ_CP166245.1, on the reverse strand, counting down.
CACTCATAATCTTCAACTTTAATAACATTATATAAAGCTTCTTTGATGTCCTAAGACAAGATACTTACATAGTTATTGTTCTAATAGATACTACAATTATTATTGTTCTTTCATGGTTCTGTATAAAGGATTCTTCACTTTAATATAAGTATAATAATCTGCTTCATCTTCTAATCTCATTGTAGTAACACATTTATAATCGATTTGTGGCGCAAATAACACAGATTTTATTTCTGTAATTCTGTCGTTATTAGTCATTGTAGATGCAATATCTTGTAATTTTTCATACATAATATCACTTATGACTGACCAAATCTGTTGCTCTAATCCATTACTTTGACTAGATTGAGCAATGGTTATAATTAATTCGCCAAGATGATTTTGGATACTAGAATAAAATACTTTGTTGAAAACGGTTTGCGACTGATCTGTAAGAATTAATGATTTTTTATGAAAGTCTGATGTACTATAACCAGCTTGATTTAAATAAGTTTTATCAATACGCAGTCCTTCAAAATCACGAATATATAATGTATGGATTGAACCGTCTTGATTGAAGGTAGCTATAGAGTTTTGTAAATGTGCTTCTAATGCAATACCGTATTTTACATATAAAGGCAGAGTTATATCAATCAAAGCTTTACTATATTCTGCAATCCATTTGCTACATGCTTCTTCATAACTTTCAATATTGAAACTATTAGCGTATGTTTTAATTAATGTCACGATAGGTGACTCACTATTATTGCTATAATGTGCAACTAAGCTAGAAGGAATAAGTGGTATTGTATTATATTCCTTGATATTATAAATATTTTCTCTAAACAGCGTACCTAACTGTTCGCTCTTTATTGTTTGTTGTGATGGTTTATCTTGTGGATTATAAAAATGAATACCGGCAACTTCGTCAATCGTATCTGCCTGAATATGATTAAATAATGGATCATGTTGTTTAATATGGTTCAATATGCGTGTAACTTGTGGTCCGTTATATGTTGTTTGTTCAGAAAGAGTACGTATCTCACCTGTAATATGAACATTCGTCGATAATTTAATGTGCGGTTCAATATTTGGGCTTTGTGGCATTAATGTTCTAAATGACAGACCAGCATAATAATTTAAATCAAAGTCTAAAGGTATCAGCAGTTGCTTATTTAACTCATTCTTATAATCATTTTCTAACACAGCATTATATTGCCATGGGTGAACTGCCATAACATAATAATCATCAATTTGATCATCAGTTAATAATTTTGCTACAGCTGCGTAAAGGCCATCAAAGAGTGCAAATACTGTTTCATTAAAAGGCCTCGTTAATGATTGTACTTTCGCAATATCATGGTGAATTAATATAAATTTCATAGCGATGGCATTTCCAAACTCAGAAGAATAGTCAATAGTCGTTTCTGGCGTCATACCTTTACGTAGTTTTGCGCCGGGATGTAACGGGTGACCTTCAACAACTGCTTGTTCAGACCTTAAATAGCTATCCTTTGCATTAATGATTAATTCTAAAAGCGGTTCATTATTTTGAGATAATGTAATGGATTGATAACTTAACGAAATAGCCATATTCGCGACACTGTTATTTATATCATCCTTAAATTGGTTACTAGCTTCGTTATCAAGGTTAGGTGCTTCTATTAAAATAGCATTTAAAATTTCATTTGGATGTAATATACGCTCTAAATGGTTGTCATATTCAAAATAAAAGGGCCCTTCAACATCGATTCTGTCAAAGGCATGTTGTCCTGAAATAGGTGCATATAAAGTTTTTTTAGCTTCCGGAAACGTTATTTTTAAAATGAAAGGTTGCGTGATTGCAACATTCAAGTTTAAGTTTTGTGCTTTAATAATCTCACTGTGATGTCGACTTTGAACTAAATTTTCTCTATGTAAAGAAGTGATTAACCTTTGAGAAATTTTATCGCGACTTTCTAATAATATATCTTCGAAAGCATTTGCCCATCGTACATCTCTCGAACGTAAATACGATAAAGCGTATTGTTCGTCATTAGTGAGTTTTTCAATTGAATTGTTGTCGTTTATTTTGTGATTCATAATGCACCTCTAAAAAAATTATTTTACAAATGTATAAGATATTTGTATAATCCATAATATCGATAATGATAATTATTATCAATTGAAAAACAGGAGGAATTTTATGGCAAAGTATTTTTTTCCTAGTTCATTCCTACTGTTCTTAGGGAATTGGATTGGACAAATCACGCTAAATTGGTATGTATTTACACTATATCATAACGCAATTTATCTAGGACTAATTAATTTTTTCCGACTCGTACCTATTTTACTCATAAGTGTATGGGCTGGAAGTTTAGCTGATAGATGTGATAGAGGAAAATTATTAAGATTAACAATGACCTCCTCATTTTTATTAACAATGATACTATGTATCTTAACATTTCAAAATCCACAATTACCGATAATTGTATTTTTGTTATATTCTCTAGGTCGTGGCATTATGAGTGCAATAGAAACACCAGTACGTCAAGCAGTATTACCAGATTTAACACAACGATTAACTACAACACAAACAGTATCGTATCACTCATTTATTATAAATATATGTCGTTCGATTGGACCTGCGATAGCTGGTTTTATTATGGCTGCTTATAATGCGCAAATTAGTTTTGGGATACAAGCGCTATGTTATTTCATAGCGTTAATACTTTGTTTACCGTTATCATTTAGTCATAACGTATTACCAAAGGCAAACCCTGAAGTGAGTTTTAAGTACGTAATTAATTACTTTAAAGATAATCAAGTAGGAGCCAGAATATTTGTGACATCGTTACTTATTATGGCAACTGGCTTTACTTATACTACACTTTTGCCAGTACTAACAGACAAGACATTCCCTAATCAAGTAACGATATTTGGTAGTGCTATGACCTGTTGTGCAATAGGCGGTATTTTAGCAACAATAGTTTTACCTAATATTTTAGAAAAAGTATCTATGGTCAAAATGTATTACATAAGCTCTGTATTTTTTGGCGTATCACTATTGTGTACGATTAGTAGTAATACCTATTTATTATTTATGTCATTATTCTTTATTGGTCTGTTCAGCCAATGGGCAAGAACTACAAATAGAATATACTTTCAACATAGAGTAGAACCTGAACATAGAGGGAAAATACTTAGTGTCATTATGATGGATAGAGGTATGATCCCCTTAGGAGCCATGTTGATGAGTTTCTTAGCAGAACTTATTGGTATTATTGAAACTTTTATTATTATGGGAATGAGTACATTTGTCATTGCATTGTTATTCAGTGTAATTTCTAGAAGGCAAAGAAAAAATGGAGGCAGTATTGTATGATGCATGAAACATGGCAGTTGGCAGATAGAAATGTGCAGTATCGTATTTTTAACGCAATTATTAAAGAGCAAATATTTCCACAAGGTATGCTATTTAATGAGTTTGATCACTGTGTTGAAATACAATATCAAGGCCAAGTGTTGCAATTAAACAAAGTTAGAAAAAGTGCTATGGAACGTTATGAATTTTATGGTGTGATTTTCTATATCAAGGGTAAGGCACAAGTAACGATTGAGACTTTAGAACAACTATTAGAAGTGCTAGAAGTACATTTCAATATGCCTATTAGTCAGCGATTAACAGATGAATTGATTTCTAGTAGGGAAGGTTTCGCACTGACTTATGAACATTTTCAACATAGAAAGTCGTTGATACATGCAACGCTAAAATTTTCAAGAATGCCTGAAACAATAAACTTCTTTTCATGGCTACAGCATATGGTTGGATCAAAGCAAATAAATGATTTGAATTATTCTGAAAGCCTTGTTATTGAAGGGCATCCTACACACCCATTATCTAAGACTAAGCTTCCATTAACACCTGATGAGGTAAGAAAATATGCGCCAGAGTTTGAAAAGATTATTCCATTAAAAGTTATGCTCATCCATAAAGATAATTGTGTAATTACTTCTATGGAAGATGATGCAAACTATATGATAGATGAAGTTATTCCAGAATATCGTTACAAATTGAAAGGATTTTTAGCACCGCATGATTTAGAGTTGAAAGATTATAGTGTTGTACTTGTACATCCTTGGCAATATGAAAATGTTATTGTTCACAAATTTGCAGACTGGATATTAAAAAAACGATTACTACCTACACCCTTTGAGGTTGAGTCTAAAGCGACCTTATCATTTAGAACTATGCAACTTGTTCACAAGCCGTTTCATATTAAATTACCAGTCAATATACAAGCAACAAGTGCTATAAGAACTGTGTCGAGCGTAACAACGGTAGATGGACCTAAATTGAGCTATGAATTACAAGACATGTTAGCAATCTATCCACAGTTACAAGTTGCTATGGAACCATTTGGTATACATGCTAAAACTGAACCAGATGATGCAAAGCATTTGGCTTGTATAGTACGACATCAACCTTATATTTCAGATAATGGCACAACTATAGTAACTGCAAGTTTAGTTAATAAAAATCCTGTCGATAACCAAGTAACCGTAGATAGCTATATCAATTGGGTAAATGATGGTTTAACGGCAGATGCGATTAAGCAATTTCTATTGCACTATAGTAAAGCATTAATCGACCCATTAATTGCTTATATTCAAGATTATGGTATTGCTTTGGAAGCGCACATGCAAAATACAATCGTGAATCTAGGGCCGAATTATCAAATGAAGTTTATCGTTAGAGATTTAGGTGGGTCAAGAATAGATCTAACAACATTAAAACATAAAATTCCTAATATTGATGTTACTAACACGAGTTTAATTGCAGAAAATATTGAAGCGGTCATAGCTAAATTTCAACATGCAGTTATTCAAAATCAAATTGCAGAACTTATTCATCATTTTGCAGAATATGAATTTGTAAAAGCTTCCGAATTATTTGAATTAGTAGGTGAAATAGTTGAGGACGCAATCGATCTAAATAAACCACATGCTAATAAGTTGAAACAAACATTGTTCGGTGAAACGATAACAGTAAAAGCGCTCTTACGCATGAGAATGGAAAGTAAAGTAAAACAATATGTGACCATTGATTTGAGGAATCCTATATATAAAGAGGTGTAATAGATGGCTGAAATAAAGATAAATTTGTCCAAAATAAAATATAATGCACAAGTATTATTGTCTATTTTTCAACAGAATCATATGCAATTTACACCAGTTATTAAATGCGTAGGTGGCGATAGAAAAATTGTTGAAACGTTAAAAAAAATCGGTATAACGCATTTTGCTGATGCACGTATTGACAATATTAACAAAAGTAATGATCAGAATTTATCTTATATGATGATTAGAACGGCTAGTCAACATGAACTGGAAGATGTTGTTAGATATAGCGATATAAGTATACAGACAGAAATAGCGACAATCCGCAGATTAAATGAAATTGCCCAAAAGCACCAGGTAAAACATCACATATTACTTATGGTTGATTGGAAGGATTCAAGAGAAGGCATACTCACATATGATGTTGTAGATTATATTAATGAAATACTTTCGATGCACCATGTAAGTGTTGTTGGATTAGCATTTAATTTTATGTGCTTTCAATCAATTATTCCAACTGAAGAAGATGTATCACTTATTAATCAATTCGTAGAATCAGTTGAATTAGAAACGCATATAAGATTTAAAATAATCTCAGGTGGCAATTCCAGTATGATATCACAAATGCTATATCAAGATATGGGGAAGATTAATGAGTTACGTGTAGGAGAAACGCTTTTTAGAGGTGTTGAAACAACAACTAATCAACCGATAGCCTCTTTGTATCAAGATGCTATCATTTTAGAAGCGGAGATAGTTGAAATTAAACCACGTATTGATATTTCATCAAGTCAGCAATATTTACAAGCAATCGTTGATATTGGCAACTTAGATACATTTATCGAAGACATTAAACCACATCACCATCATGTGAAAGTAATAGGGGCAACTAGCGATCATGTAATGATTGATTTGTTAAACCAAGACCATTACCAAATTGGGGATAAAATACAATTTAGTTTAGGGTATAAGGCGTTGGCACAAAGTATGTATATGACAAACTTAGATAAAAATTATATTCAAGATAACGTTATTGAAAAATTATGCCACAACTTTAATATTCAAAAATCCAATCGCATTTAAACTTTATTAAATGTTTTAAAAGTTTTTGTTGACACCGATAATCATTATCAATAAAATTGAATATGTAATTATACATATTCTAAGGAGTGAAAACGATGAAACATAGTTATAAAATTATGGCTATCCTGTTTTTAACTTTAACCGTAGTAATGTTGTCTGCTTGTGGCAGCGTCAGCGATAAAGGTTCTGACAAATCCAGTAAAGGCAATGACGACAAAGATGGTGTAACAATTAAGCATGATGGAGGTACGACAAAAATTGCTAAAGACCCTAAACGTGTTGTAGCATTAGAATTCTCATTTGTCGATGCACTTGCAGCATTAGATGTTAAGCCAGTCGGCGTTGCAGATGATGGTAAAAAAGATAGAATCCTTAAACCTATTCGCGAAAAAATTGGGGATTATAAATCAGTAGGTGCACGTAAGCAACCTAACTTAGAAGAAATAAGTAACCAAAAACCAGATGTTATTATCGCAGACAGCAATAGACATAAAGGCATCCAAAAAGATTTAGAAAAAATTGCACCAACAATTATGCTTCCTAGCTTTGATAGTGATTATAAAGACAACTTAGAAGCATTTAAAACAATTGCAAAAGCAATAGGTAAAGAAGATAAAGGTAAAGATAGATTAAAAGAGCATAATGAGCTAATGGATAAGTACAGTAAAGAAATTACAATGGATAAATCACAACCTGTATTAGCATCAGTAGTTGCAAAATCTGGCCTATTAGCACATCCTGAAAATACATATGTTGGAGAGCTTTTAAAAGAGTTAGGTTTTGATAATGCGTTAAATAAAACGAAAACTGATAACTTATCTAAATATCTAAAAGGGCCTTACTTACAATTAAATCCAGAAGTACTTTCTGATATTAACCCTGGTCGTATGTTTATTATGGCTGATAAAGGTGAAAATGATCCAAACCTTAAAAAACAAGAAGAGGATCCAGTTTGGCAAGATTTAGATGCGGTTAAAAATAATCGCGTATCTGTAGTGGATAGAAATACATGGGCACGTGCAAGAGGTATTATATCTTCCGAAGAAATTGCAAAACAACTTGCTGAAATTTCTAAAAATGAGCAAAAAGACTCACAACAAAAGTAGGATGAACGGTAATGATTAAATCGCATAGCGTTAACCCAACTAAATCAAATGAAAAGAAAACTCAAAAACGTACTGCACTCACATTTATTGTGAGTGTATGTGCGCTTTTTGTCATTATATACTTCAATCTTAGTGTTGGAGCTTCACAAATTACTTTTCAAGATTTTATAGATTACAGTGTAAAACATATTGATACAAAAGAGACATTTTTGATACATAACGTCCGTATGCCAAGAATGTTTGCTGGCCTTTTAATAGGGGCCGCACTTGGCGTTTCGGGTTTGCTAATGCAAGCGATGACGCGTAATCCTTTGGCATCACCACAAATATTTGGTGTTAACTCAGGAGCTTCATTTGTAATTGTATTTATTTCAATGATTGTACCAGCTTTAACTGTGTATTCAACGATATTAGCTTTTATTGGTGCATTTATCGGCGGATTGACAGTGTATACACTATCAGGTTCGACTAAAGGAATGACTCCTATAAAGCTAGCATTAGCCGGTATGGCTATTCATTTATTCTTTTCTAGTATGACCCAAGGAATTATATTGCTAAACGAAGATGCAACTTCAACTGTAATGTTTTGGTTAGTAGGTTCTTTATCAAGTATTCAATGGCCGCAAGTCATTGGTGTATTTCCTTGGATAGTAATGGCTTTCATTGGAGCAATTTTTATATCTAAGCAATTAACTATTATGGAATTAGGTGAAGATTTAGCAACATCGCTAGGGCAAAATGTCAAAGTTGTACGAATTACTGTTGGACTACTTGTCATTGTTTTAGCAGGTGCATCCGTTTCAATAGCAGGACCAATTGGTTTTGTAGGACTAATTGTGCCACATATTGTAAAACATTATATTCGAACAGATTACAGGCTAATGGTACCGTTGACGATGATTATCGGTGCAGATTTATTATTGTTATCTGATGTCTTAAGCCGTTTAATAGCATTTCCGTTTGAATCGCCTGTAGGAATTGTTACCTCATTTGTAGGAGCGGTATACTTTCTATTTATTACAGTTAGAGGAGTTGATAGACTATGATCGGGAGATTAACTTTTCGTTATGGTATCGTTGTAATATTAATTATAATCTCAGCAGTTGCATCATTGTCTATCGGAGCAGTTTGGATTAATCCAGTTGAAGCGGTTAAAAGTTTATTTGCACAAGATAACTTTATATTAAATGAATACCGTATACCAAGGATGATTCTCGCAATTATTGTTGGGAGTAGCCTTGCGATTTCTGGTGCACTTATTCAAGGCGTAGTAAGAAATGCACTTGCCTCGCCAGATGTTATTGGTATAACTAAAGGTGCAAGTTTATCAGCAGTCTCTATAATTATGCTATTCCCTTCTGCGCCTCTCTTCATTTTACCGTTTGGATCATTTGCGGGTGCCTTATGTGTAAGTTTGATTTTGACATTACTAATTGCAAAATTTAATGTCAAAGGGTCTAAGTTAGCATTGATAGGTTTAGCAATAGGTGCAATTTGTACAGCGGTAGTGCAATATTTATTAATACGTAATCCGCAAGATGCCAATACAGCATTAGTGTGGTTAACAGGTAGTTTGTATGGCCATAGTATGTCGAACGTTTTGGTTATTTTACCTTGGTTCATCGTTGCGTTACCGATTATCTTTTATTACTGTCATCAGCTCGATATTTTAACTTTAGGTGATGATATTGCAATTGCATTAGGTACAAAAGTGAAAAAAATTAAAATGATATTGTTACTATTAGCTGTTATTTTAGCAGGTGCATCTATTTCAGTAGTGGGCGGATTGAGCTTTTTAGGACTTATCTCTCCACATATAGCCAGAAGAATTGTTGGACATAAACACGTACACATTACTATTATGTCAGGATTGATAGGAGCGTTAATATTATCAATAAGTGATTGTTTAGCGCGAGGAATACATCCACCTATCGATATTCCTGTTGGTGTTGTTGTTGCAATCGTCGGTGTACCTTATTTTTTATTCTTATTGAGAAAAATTTAATAATAAATTGCAAAAGTAAACGCTTTCATTTAAAGTAGAGTTAATTCTAAATATTAGGATTAACTCTACTTTTTTATACAAAAATAACAACAAATAGACACAATTTATAGATTTACATATTTATACATCATACGTTATAATTATTGGTGTTGTTTTTTTAAGTATATATCAAATAATACACCTAAGGGGTGAATGTAGTGACTCAGTATAATAAATCACAGCGCACACGTGGGCAGCTTAAATTCATTATCATGTCATTAATTGGTATCATTTTATTCTTAGTACCAATTACAGTGACAGAAGATGGTGAAAAACAAACAACACTCCCTGTTGCATTTTTAGCAGGATTACTAAAAGATTTAATTGGAAATGCTATGCCATTGGTTATTGTAATAATCATTACGATATCAGGTATTTTATCTATTTTATGTTCGACAGTATTGAAAAATAAATTTAAGCCAGAAGGTCTAATGAACAATGCATTTAATGTAAAGTTTGTCTGGTTGATTTTAAGAATATTAGCAGTAGTGTTTGTTTGGATGACATATTTAAAAGTAGGTACTAGCGTTATTTATTCCGAAGACACGGGTGGACTTGTATTTGAAAGTCTATTACCTACATTAGTAACTGTCTTCTTCTTTGCAGCGTTATTTTTACCATTACTTATGGAATACGGATTATTAGAATTATTAGGACCAATCTTCAGACCGATAATGAGACCTTTATTTACATTACCTGGACGGTCAACTGTTGATAATCTAGCATCATTCATTGGTGATGGAACAGTAGGGGTTTTAATCACTAGCAGACAATATCAAGAAGGATTTTATTCTAGAAGAGAAGCGACAGTTATTGCTACTACGTTTAGTGTTGTTTCACTAACATTTGCCATTGTTGTTGCCGAAACTGTACATATGCAAAATCATTTCTTCTATTTTTATTTAACTGTAATCATTTCTTGTTTAGTATGTGCATTTATATTGCCAAGAATTTGGCCGCTTAGATCTATTAAAGATGAATACTCAAAAGAAGTGTCTGAAGAAATGAGAACTGAAAAGTTACCTGATAATAAAACTGCTCTCGGCCATGGTTTTGATATGGCGACTGAAACAGGTATCAACGCACCAGGAGTTAAATCATTTTTCAAATCAGGTTTTAAGACTGTGATAGATATGTGGTTTGTAATTTTACCGGTAGTGATGAGTGTAGGTACGCTTGCAACCATTATAGCAACCTATACGCCATTATTTGCAATTATCGGGAAACCATTCGTTCCATATTTAGAATTGCTACAAATACCTGAAGCAGCTCAAGCATCAGAAACAGTATTAATTGGATTTGCCGATATGTTCTTACCATCAATTTTAATTGAAGGTGTTGGTAACGATATTACATTATTTGTTGTTGGTGCATTGAGCATTACACAATTGATTTACTTATCAGAAGTTGGTGGAGTAATCTTAGGTTCTAAAATACCAGTAAGTATCTTTAAACTCTTTATCATATTCTTAATAAGAACAATTATAGCGTTACCTATTATAGCGTTAATGGCTCACTTATATTTCAATTAAAATATAGGATGTAGAAAATTAAATCTAAAAATCTAGTAAACTCTACTTAGTTGAAAGCAAAAAGAAGCGTCATAGACATTTACTTGTCCATGGCGCTTCCTTTTATTTATACGATATAACAATTATAATCAGTTGAATGATAATTATTAATTACTAAGTACTGATATTACATTTGCTTTGACAACTTTATTACCTAAGACAGGTGATTCTTCACTGCTAGATTTTGATTTTCCTTCATGAGCTTCCTTAAAAGCATCGCTTTGAAGCCATGCTTTAAAATCATTTTCAGTTTCCCACCATGTATTGATATACATTTGATCGTAATCTTCCTCATCATCAATTAACCAAACTTCTACTTTATGAAAGCCGTCTAGTTCTTGTATTTTCCCGCCCTGAGTAAATTTTGGAGCCATTTTTTCAGCAAATCCTTTTTTTACATCAATTCTGTTCGTAACTACATACATGAAACGCACCTTCTTTCTATAATATATGAACAGTATACCATTGATAATTTATTAATATAATTGAGAACTCTTATTAATTAATAGCTTAGAGTATATAATGCTTATTTAGACAATAAGATTAAATTATAATTAAAATATTGGTACCATGAAAATAGAAAAACTGGTGCTTTTAAACATCCAATAATTATAGTAAAATTCAGAAAATTGAATATAGTAGTTATTCATTCTAGCTAAAGATTTAATAAATGAGTAAACAAAGGGGTATGTTTATGAAGATTTCAATCGCACAAATGGAACCAATGTTAGGTAGAATTGAAATTAATACAGATTATATTTGCCGTACATTGATAGATGAAAGCCAAAAGAATGTAGACTTAGTACTTTTTCCTGAATTAGCTATATCGGGTTATATACAAAATAGTGACTTATTAAAAAAAGTAGCCATGTCAGACAGTAGTGAATTTTTAACAAGTATTGTGAAAACCTGTAAAAATTATAATATTGATGCAGTGATTTCATTTCCAGAAATTGAAAAAGACAAATACTATATAGCAACTACTTATATAGATGCTACGAGAGGGATTATAGCAAAATATCGTAAAACACATTTATTTGCGGATGAACAACTTATTTTTGATAAAGGTAACGATTTTCCAGTTATAAATACCAGATTTGGTAAAGTCGGTCTCATGATATGCTATGATTTGGAATTTCCAGAGGTAGCACGATTATTGAAGTTGAAAGGCTCAGAAATAATTTTGATTTCGACGGCCAATATGTCGCCTTATGAGTTTTATCAAGATATATATTTAGCAAGCAGAGCATTGGAAAATGAATTGCCAATAGCAATTGCTAATCAATATGGAATAAACGAACCACACCATTTCTTTGGACATAGCAGTATAGTGAATCATAAAGGTGAAAATTTATTATATTTAAAAGATGGCCAAACAACACAGAATGCAAATGTTACTTTAAAAAATGATTTAGATAAGGATTTGAGCTTAGACTATGTTAATCAAATCCATCCAAATATGTATCAAAAACTAAATGATGCATTTAAGGAGGGCAGATAACATGGTTCAGACAAAACTAAAAAAATCTCTAACTTTATATCAAGTTGTTATGTTCGGATTAGCTTATATGGCACCAATGATTGTTTTTGGTACTTATGGCACACTGTACGAAGTTACAAATGGTTATGTTCCTTATGCATATTTATTTGCTACTATTGCAATGCTATTCACAGCTTATAGTTATGGTTTAATGGCAAAAGCTTTTCCTTCTGCTGGCTCTGCTTATACTTTTGTTTCTAAAAGTCTCCATCCATCTATGGGATTTATGATAGGTTGGACAATATTATTAGATTATTTATTTTTACCATTAGTTATATGGCTTATTGGAGCAGAATATTTGTCAACTGCTTTTCCAATCATACCAAGTTGGGCATGGATAATTATATTTATAATAATGACGACATTAATTAATATTATAGGAATTAATTCAACTACATCCACGAGTTTATTAATTATGATTTTTCAATTATTAGTGATATCAATTTTTATTATTTTATGTATTTGGCATGTAACACATGGAATGGGGGAAGGAGGGATTTTAAGTAGCCGTATTTTTAACATAACGGATAACCATATTTCCCCAATATTGGCAGGAGCGGCCATTGCATGTTATTCATTCTTAGGGTTTGATGCTGTTACTACATTGGCTGAAGAAACCCAAAATCCTACAAAAACTATTCCTAAGGCAATTATGATTATCACTATTGTAGGTGGTTTTCTATTTGTTACTGTTGCATATATACTTTCAATCACACTTCCGAATTTTAATGTTATTAACAATACTGATTCTGCTGCTTTTGAAATAGCTAAAATTGTAGGCGGTAACTTACTATCTTCATTATTTTTAAGCGGTTTAATATTAGCACAATTAGCTTCAGGATTATCAGCACAAACTAGCGGAGCAAGACTTCTTTATGCTATGGGGCGTGATGGCGTACTCAGCAAAAAAATTTTTGGTTATATTGAAAAGAAAAGGCAAACACCAATTTTCAATTTAATGTTTATAGGCATTATAGGTGTGATTGGTATCTTTATGAATGTAAGTACTTCAACTTCATTTATAAATTTTGGTGCATTTATTTCATTTGCGTTTGTTAACTTATCAGTTATTGTTTTTTATTTTGTCAAATTGAAGCAAAGACAAGGAATGAAGAGGATTACTTATTTCACTATACCATTAATAGGAATGATTTTAGATATATGTTTATTTATAAGTTTAGATAAACATGCATTAATATTAGGTACTGTATGGACGAGTATTGGTTTTATATACCTAATTTGTCTTACTAGAGGTTTTTCAAAGTTACCACCAACTTTAGCAATATGAAAATTGAACTAAATAAAAGGTGAGTTCATTTTAACTAATGTAGCTTTTACTTAGGTTAGTAAGAATGTATAAAATAAAATGTTGCTGAGACATGTAAAGTATATGTGTGCATATCAGGATTATAAATATAAGATTTATATGATTAAAAAGTTGATTTGTTAAGATATAGGTTTATCTAGCCAACGAAATGAACTTTCAAACGATATTTTTATTCGAATTTCAATTCTTTTGTTCAAGGATACGAAATAAAACTGATTGTTTTATTTTTAAGTAAGTTATAAAAATTGTCTGTATTAAATATAGACAAATCAAATATAATGATTGTATTTGATTAAACTGCTAACAAAGCCTTAGACTTTGTTAGCAGTTTTTTTATGAATGTTTTATGAGAGCACTGCCCTATTCTGTCTGATTAGGTTAACTTGCTTACCGTAGGAATAGGTTATAAAGCTAAGCATATTAGAGTTAATACAAATGAGAATTAATATATCACAGAAGTTTAAGATTCGCTGGTACAATAAAAACCAAAATAAATGTGAAGTTAAACAGTAGAAAAGAGGTTTGGCGACAGATTATGAAATCAATGAAATATAGTGAACTTGGTAAAGTTTCTATGGGTACCACGTTAATTTGCGTTGACATTTATCTTAAAAAAGTAATTTGGCTAGTGAAAGGACTTATAATGGTCTGGAAGGATAACATTATTTTGAAAAATTGATAACATAAATAGCAATAAAACCCCTACACAATTTAATGCGTAGGGGTTGTCTATATTTTAATGTGAAAATTGTTGTTTTGGTTATTAATGTAAGCTAGTTTATAATTAATTATTTAGTTAATTCGTTATAAACTTTTTGATCATTTTGAGTGTATATAATGTATTCATGGTCATCAGTGTCGATGATAACACGGTTTGTTTTTCCAAAAGTAGATCCAATTCTTGAAACTTTATTTCTATCAAGTTTAGGAACTTCATGAATATTTTGGTCCTGTGAAATATTTTTAATTTCATTTGTTGGAATCTTAATATCTGCAACTCTCCATTGAATTCTTACTTCACTGTTATCTTTTTTTACTGTCATTGCCATATATCGAACACATCCTTTAATTAATTTATAGCTATAGCATACAATAAACTGCAAACGTTTTCAAGTGATTGTGTGATACTTTTTGAAAATAGGTTATACTCATGTTTTTAACGAAAGTATGTTCGCATTTAACGCTTAAATGTGCTAAAATGTAATCCGATAAGGAGTAGTGAAAATGACAGGTAAAACCCATGCATCATGCGGCTTATTAGTCGGAGCTTTAACATTAGAATATTTTCATACTGATTTGTTTACATCTGTTACAGTTATAACGCTTGCAGTTATTTCGAGTTTAATACCTGATATTTGTCACGCACAAAGTAAAATTGGTAGACGATTTAAACTTATTAGTTACTTAATTAGAATGCTATTTGGACACAGGACATTTACACATTCACTTTTATTTATAGGTATTATTATCTTTTTATTGTATTTGATTCAAACCCCCAACTATTATTTGAGTAGTATTGTTCTTGGTTTGCTTTCGCATGTTATACTAGATATGTTAACCCCAAGAGGTGTTAAATTATTTTATCCTGTTCCAATAAGTGTGAAATTCCCAGTGGTTTTTAAAACAGGCGGTTTAGTTGACTTGTCTTTAGCCAGTGCGTTATCGATTGGAGCAATTTATGTAATTTTTCAACCCTCTATACATAAGTTATTATTGAATTGGTTATGATTATGGTTGTACTGAGCATCATAATAATATAAAGTACATATAGTGAAATTATATATCCGTAATGCAAATAAGATATATTTTTTATTTAAATATTTGGATATTAAGGAGAGAGAGCATGCTAGATAAGAAAGCTTTAGAAAAGTTTAATCAAGACCATCTCATTGAGTTTGAAAAATTGATGAGCACAAATGAGAGAGAGCAACTATCTGAAAAACTAGATGCACTAAATTTAACGGATATTCAAGATTTATACGAGGATTTATATGTAAATAAAAAAGAAATTAATGATGTTACTTCTATTAATGAAGTAAAGTATGATATAAAAAATGAATTTACAGATGAAGAGATCGAGCAATATGAAAAAGTTGGCCTTGAAGCTATTCGTAAAGGTAAATTTGCAGTACTACTTATGGCCGGCGGGCAAGGTACTCGATTAGGATATAAGGGTCCTAAAGGTTCTTTCGAAATTGAAGGCGTAAGTTTGTTTGAGATTCAGGCTAAACAATTATTAGCATTAAAAGAGCAAACTGGCGAATTCGTTGATTGGTATATCATGACTAGTAAAGTGAATGATCAAGAAACACAGTTATTCTTCGAATCAAATAATTACTTTGGTTATGATAAAGCACATGTGCATTTCTTTATGCAAGATAATATTGTAGCTTTATCTGAAGAAGGTAAATTAGTATTAGATGTAGATAATAATATTTTAGAAACACCAAATGGTAATGGTGGTGTGTTTAAAGCACTTAAAAAAGCTGGATATTTACAAGAAATGTTAGATAATGGTGTCGAATATATTTTCTTAAATAACATCGATAATGTACTAGTTAAAGTACTTGATCCATTATTTGCTGGATATACATTCCAAAATAGTATGGATATTACTACAAAATCTATACAACCTAAAGATGGCGAAAGCGTTGGCCGTTTAGTTCATACAAAACATAAAGATACGGTACTTGAATATTCAGAACTAAGTCCAGATGTAGCAAATGAATTTAATAATGCTAATATAGGAATTCATTCTTTCAAACTCTTATTTATTAGTAATGTTGTTGACAATGAGTTGCCATACCATTTAGCAATCAAAAAATTAAAACAATTAGACGAGGACTTTGGTGTGATTGAGCAATCAACTTTGAAATTTGAATTGTTTTATTTTGATATATTCCAATATGCAAATAGCTTTATTACTTTACAAGTTCCGAGGGATGAAGAATTTTCACCTCTCAAAAATAAAGAAGGTAAAGATAGTGTTGAAACAGCTAGAGCAGATTTAAAACGTATGAATATGATATAAAAAAGGTGGTTACATCGTTGTCTCAATCAATAAAAGCTGATGATAATAAAGTAGTTAAAACATTTAAAGATATTGTACCATTAACATTCGGTGAAGAAATAGGCAATGCAGTATCCCACGGTGTAGCAGCTTTTATAGCGTTATGTGCGCTACCTTATGCTGCCATCTTAAGTTTTTTAAACTTTGGTATAATGGGTGCTTTTAGTGTTTCCGTTTATGTTATAAGTATATTTTTAATGTTTATTTCATCAACGGTTTATCATTCGATGCCAAATAAATCATCACATAAATTCATTTTGCGCATAATTGACCATAGCATGATTTATGTTGCAATCGCTGGTACATATACTCCAATTTGTTTAGCTTTAGTTGGGGGATGGATTGGTTGGTCAGCAATGATTGTACTGTGGGGAATAACGATTTGGGGCATTTTATACAAATCACTAGCTAAAAATGTTAATCATAAATTAAGTTTAATTATGTATCTTGTAATGGGGTGGATTGGCGTATTGTTCTTGCCTAAAATTATTTTTGATACATCCATTACATTTATGCTATTTATACTTTTTGGTGGTATTGCATACACAATAGGTGCTTGGTTTTACGCACAAAAGGATAGACCATATTTTCATATGATTTGGCATTTCTTTATTGTGATTGCTTCAGTATTCCATTTTATAGCAATTATATATTTTATGTAGCTTTATATGAGCCTGGGACATAAATAGATGTCTCAGGCTCTTTTTCAATTTGGCAGTAAGTGACTGAATTGAAAATACGCTTATATCAAGCTTTTTTCAATGCTAGTCACTATTGCCGGGGTGGGACTACGAAATCTATGTTAGAAAATTTGATTTCTGTCCCACTCCCATTTCTGTGTATTTAGCCATTTTAACAAATAATTAATTATGTAATTAAACAAAAATGTAATAGTAGTATTAATTGGCGTGAGGCATAAAAGTTTGTTTAAAATAAAATAAAGCAAAGATATTGAACTTAGAAATAAATAATGATTAAGTAGAAATAAATATAAATTTTAAGAAGGTAAGAGAGTTGAGAATAATACATGAATATAAAATCATTAGGCGTTGTAGTTGCACTTATTTTAATAATGTTTATGTCTGCAATTGAAACATCCATAGTTTCTTTAGCTTTACCAACAATTAAAATGGATTTGAGTGTAGAATCATCCATTTCACTCATATTTGCAGTTTATTTTATTGCTATAGTCATTGCCAACCCAATTGTAGGTGAATTGTTAGAACGCACAAAAATTATTTACATAACTTTATTAGGACTTTTATTATTCACAGTAGGAAGTTTGTTATCTGGACTAAGTGACACTTTCACTTTGTTAATTGTGTCTCGTTTTATTCAAGGATTAGGTGCTGGAGTTATGATGGCATTAAGTCAAATCGTGCCAAAGTTAGCCTTTGAAATTCCATTACGTTATAAAATTATGGGTACGGTAGGAAGCGTTTGGGGGATTTCAAGTATTATTGGTCCAGTGTTAGGGGGAGGGATTTTAGAATTCGCAACTTGGCATTGGTTATTTTTTGTAAATATTCCTATTGCAATAATAGCAATGATACTTGTTATATTTACTTTTCATTTTGAAAATGAAAGCACAACAGCTAAAAATAAGTTAGATATAAAAGGCTTAACTTTATTTTATGTTTTTGTATTTTTCATAATCTTTACAGTTATGAATAAGTCAAACCTATATTTAAATATAGGTTCAATGATTATAGCAATAGTAGTAGCAATCGGACTATTTAAAAATCAGAAGAGAGTAAAAGCACCATTTGTACCAGTTAACGAATTTAATAAAATGATTGTTTTAATATTCTTTACTGATTTTGCTTATGCAATTATATTGATGGGATACAATTTATATATGCCAATCTATTTACAAGAAGATATTGGTTTATCACCGTTGCAAAGTGGATTTGTTATTTTCCCGATTTCATTTGCATGGCTAATTTTAAATTTCTCACTGGATAAAATAGAAGCGAAAATGTCGAGAAAAGCATTATACATCAGTGCGTTTACATCATTGATAATTTGTGGGATATTAGTATTTATTGGAACAGAATCTCCAATTTTTATCGGATTGAGCTTATTATTAGCTGGTGTTAGTTTCGGGACCGTTTATACTAAAGATAGTGTGATTACCCAAGAGGAAACATCGCCAGCAAATATGAAACGTATGATGTCGCTCTATACATTAACGAAAAGCTTAGGAAATTCTATAGGATCTACAATTATGGGATACGTGTATGCCTTATCGTTTACTTTTATTAGCGTTCACATACACAACGTCATTATTTTAAGTTTGCTAATACTTGTCACTCTCATTTTATTATGGTTATTCGCATTTAAAGAGAAAACAGTATCAACTGAGTAACCATGTATATACATTTAGCTAATTTTGATATTATGTGAAAGTTACTACTTAATATATGTTTTTGTACAAGATGGGTATAATGATAATATAAATAATGAATGGGAGTATACCATTTACACATATTGTAGATAAATCGAGAAAGGGAGGACAGTAAGCAATGAAATATATTAGATATTTATTTACAACGCTTATTGTACTTTCTGTATTTATAATATCTGGCGCCATCTTCTTAACATTTCTAGGTTTTGGTTTATATGGGTTAAGTAGGATTTTAATATATTTTCATTTGGCGTACTTTGGTTATAATAAAAGTTTTTACGATAATTTAATTTACTATGGTAGTTATATCGTATTAGGTTATTTTAATTTATTTACTATAGAAAATTTAATGGATTACTTTAGGAAAAAAATACCTGAAAATCCGTATTTTCAAGGAACAACATACCATTTGATTACTTTTACGGTAACGACCTTACTATTTTATTTTATAGTGCATATTCATTATGCATATATCAATATTGATTTCTGGGTGATTGTCCTAATCATTGGCATTTTGTTTATATGTAAGGAAATCTTTTATCCAGATAGCAAAAATCTTAATGATAAGCACAAATAGTATTTTTGTGATATACACAAGGGGAAAAACATTTGCCGAGTAAATATAAATAAAATTGTTGGTGGATATAAGAAATACTAAATCAAAACAGTTAGTTCATTATTCTTATATGTAAGAATAATTTGAGCTAACTGCTTTTTTATTCTTTGTATTAAATTTATACTAAGTATAAACAATTTAAAGCATAGTCAAAGTTTATTTGTTAGAATATAAATGATAATGAAATAAGAGGGGGACGCTTTGTGTTAACGATAGAGCAAGTTAAAGAACTTGTTGGAGAATTAAAGGATCCAATAATTGATGTACCATTAAAAGAAACAGATGGAATTATCGAAGTAAGTATTAAAGAAGAAAAAGAACATGTAAGTGTTAAAGTAGCAATGGCTCAATTAGGTGGCCAACCACAACTAGACTTACAAATGGCAATTGTAGAAGTACTTAAAGAAAATGGTGCGAATACAGTTGGCATTCGATTTGAAGAATTACCATCAGATGTTGTAGAACAATACCGTGGCTCAGGGGAAGAACAAAATCAAACAATAGAAGGTTTGCTTTCAAAAGATAATCCGGTTGAATTTATCGCTATTGCCTCAGGTAAAGGTGGCGTTGGTAAATCGACGGTAGCAGTCAACTTAGCAGTATCTTTAGCAAGAGAAGGTAAAAAAGTTGGACTTGTAGACGCTGACATTTACGGTTTTAGTGTTCCTGATATGATGGGGATTGATGAGAAACCAGGTGTTCAAGGAAAAGAAATCATACCAGTTGAACGTCATGGAGTTAAAGTAATATCTATGGCATTCTTTGTTGAAGAAAACGCACCAGTCATATGGAGAGGTCCAATGCTCGGCAAAATGCTCACAAACTTTTTCGTTGAAGTAAGATGGGGAGATTTAGATTATCTTATTCTAGATTTACCTCCTGGTACGGGAGATATCGCATTAGACGTTCATACTATGTTACCTTCAAGTAAAGAAATTATTGTGACTACACCGCATCCAACAGCAGCGTTTGTTGCTGCAAGGGCTGGAGCAATGGCAAAGCATACTGAACATTCTATTTTAGGTGTAATTGAAAATATGTCTTATTTCCAAAGTAAAGAAACTGGGAATAAAGAATATGTATTTGGTACTGGTGGAGGGGAGAAACTTGCTGAAGAACTCCAAACTGATTTATTAGGACATCTTCCACTAGAACAACCATCATGGAACCCTAAAGACTTTGCACCTTCCATATATCAAACTGATGATAGACTTGGAGAAATATACCAATCGATGGCGCAACAAATTATTAAAAAGACTAGTAAATAAGTGGTTTTTAGTAGTGGATAGAATTTAATTTAAATTCTATCCACTTTTCTATTGCTTTTTTTCTGAATGATGGTAGAATTGTTTCTTGTGGCAAACATTTGATTACACAAGCGTGAATTCAAAAAATAATTAGTTTGAAATTGTTGTTGACTTTTCTAGATAGAATTGATATTATATAAAAGTCGTCAAAAACGGCAAACAAATTATTTAAATTAATTATAAAAAGTGTAAAAAATATACTTGCATTAATAAGAATAATAATTTAATATTGTTACAGTAATGTTAATTGATTATTAAAAAATAATATTTTCTTGTTGACAAAACGTTAAACAAGATGTTAACATTGTAAAGTAACTATTAATTAAATGAAGAAATGAACATTGAAAACTGAATTGCAATATGTCAACGTTAATTCCGAACACAACATTAAATTGTTGGTTCAAAACAAGTGTTAGAGATAACACAAATTAGTATTTTATGAGCTAATCAAACATCATAATTCATTTATGGAGAGTTTGATCCTGGCTCAGGATGAACGCTGGCGGCGTGCCTAATACATGCAAGTCGAGCGAACAGATAAGGAGCTTGCTCCTTTGACGTTAGCGGCGGACGGGTGAGTAACACGTGGGTAACCTACCTATAAGACTGGGATAACTTCGGGAAACCGGAGCTAATACCGGATAACATTTGGAACCGCATGGTTCTAAAGTGAAAGATGGTTTTGCTATCACTTATAGATGGACCCGCGCCGTATTAGCTAGTTGGTAAGGTAACGGCTTACCAAGGCGACGATACGTAGCCGACCTGAGAGGGTGATCGGCCACACTGGAACTGAGACACGGTCCAGACTCCTACGGGAGGCAGCAGTAGGGAATCTTCCGCAATGGGCGAAAGCCTGACGGAGCAACGCCGCGTGAGTGATGAAGGGTTTCGGCTCGTAAAACTCTGTTATTAGGGAAGAACAAATGTGTAAGTAACTGTGCACGTCTTGACGGTACCTAATCAGAAAGCCACGGCTAACTACGTGCCAGCAGCCGCGGTAATACGTAGGTGGCAAGCGTTATCCGGAATTATTGGGCGTAAAGCGCGCGTAGGCGGTTTCTTAAGTCTGATGTGAAAGCCCACGGCTCAACCGTGGAGGGTCATTGGAAACTGGGAAACTTGAGTGCAGAAGAGGAAAGTGGAATTCCATGTGTAGCGGTGAAATGCGCAGAGATATGGAGGAACACCAGTGGCGAAGGCGACTTTCTGGTCTGTAACTGACGCTGATGTGCGAAAGCGTGGGGATCAAACAGGATTAGATACCCTGGTAGTCCACGCCGTAAACGATGAGTGCTAAGTGTTAGGGGGTTTCCGCCCCTTAGTGCTGCAGCTAACGCATTAAGCACTCCGCCTGGGGAGTACGACCGCAAGGTTGAAACTCAAAGGAATTGACGGGGACCCGCACAAGCGGTGGAGCATGTGGTTTAATTCGAAGCAACGCGAAGAACCTTACCAAATCTTGACATCCTTTGAAAACTCTAGAGATAGAGCCTTCCCCTTCGGGGGACAAAGTGACAGGTGGTGCATGGTTGTCGTCAGCTCGTGTCGTGAGATGTTGGGTTAAGTCCCGCAACGAGCGCAACCCTTAAGCTTAGTTGCCATCATTAAGTTGGGCACTCTAGGTTGACTGCCGGTGACAAACCGGAGGAAGGTGGGGATGACGTCAAATCATCATGCCCCTTATGATTTGGGCTACACACGTGCTACAATGGACAATACAAAGGGCAGCTAAACCGCGAGGTCATGCAAATCCCATAAAGTTGTTCTCAGTTCGGATTGTAGTCTGCAACTCGACTACATGAAGCTGGAATCGCTAGTAATCGTAGATCAGCATGCTACGGTGAATACGTTCCCGGGTCTTGTACACACCGCCCGTCACACCACGAGAGTTTGTAACACCCGAAGCCGGTGGAGTAACCATTTATGGAGCTAGCCGTCGAAGGTGGGACAAATGATTGGGGTGAAGTCGTAACAAGGTAGCCGTATCGGAAGGTGCGGCTGGATCACCTCCTTTCTAAGGATATATTCGGAAACATCTTCTTACGAAGATGAAATAGGAATAACATTGACATATTGTATTCAGTTTTGAGTGCTCATTGGAGTATTCATTGCATTATTTTGTACATTGAAAACTAGATAAGTAAGTAAAATTTATGATTTTACCAAGCAAAACCGAGTGAATTAGAGTTTTTTAACAAGCTTTGAATTCAAAAAGAAATAATCGCTAGTGTTCGAAAGAACACTCACAGATTAATAACATTTTGGGTTTTCAACCGACTTGTTCGTGTTGAAAGTCAAAAAAGATTAAGTTATTAAGGGCGCACGGTGGATGCCTTGGCACTAGAAGCCGATGAAGGACGTTACTAACGACGATATGCTTTGGGGAGCTGTAAGTAAGCTTTGATCCAGAGATTTCCGAATGGGGAAACCCAGCATGAGTTATGTCATGTTATCGATATGTGAATACATAGCATATCTGAAGGTAGACGCGGAGAACTGAAACATCTTAGTACCCGCAGGAAGAGAAAGAAAAATCGATTCCCTGAGTAGCGGCGAGCGAAACGGGAAGAGCCCAAACCAACGAGCTTGCTTGTTGGGGTTGTAGGACACTCTATACGGAGTTACAAAAGAATAAACTAGACGAATCATCTGGAAAGATGAATCAAAGAAGGTAATAATCCTGTAGTCGAAAGTTTATTCACTCTTGAGTGGATCCTGAGTACGACGGAACACGAGAAATTCCGTCGGAATCCGGGAGGACCATCTCCCAAGGCTAAATACTCTCTAGTGACCGATAGTGAACCAGTACCGTGAGGGAAAGGTGAAAAGTACCCCGGAAGGGGAGTGAAATAGAACTTGAAACCGTGTGCTTACAAGTAGTCAGAGCCCGTTAATGGGTGATGGCGTGCCTTTTGTAGAATGAACCGGCGAGTTACGATTTGATGCAAGGTTAAGCAGTGAATGTGGAGCCGTAGCGAAAGCGAGTCTGAATAGGGCGTTGAGTATTTGGTCGTAGACCCGAAACCAGGTGATCTACCCATGACCAGGTTGAAGTTCAGGTAACACTGAATGGAGGACCGAACCGACTTACGTTGAAAAGTGAGCGGATGAGTTGTGGGTAGCGGAGAAATTCCAATCGAACCTGGAGATAGCTGGTTCTCTCCGAAATAGCTTTAGGGCTAGCCTCAAGTGATGATTATTGGAGGTAGAGCACTGTTTGGACGAGGGGCCCTTATCGGGTTACCGAATTCAGACAAACTCCGAATGCCAATCAATTTAACTTGGGAGTTAGAACGCGGGTGATAAGGTCCGTGTTCGAAAGGGAAACAGCCCAGACCACCAGCTAAGGTCCCAAAATATATGTTAAGTGGAAAAGGATGTGGCGTTGCCCAGACAACTAGGATGTTGGCTTAGAAGCAGCCATCATTTAAAGAGTGCGTAATAGCTCACTAGTCGAGTGACACTGCGCCGAAAATGTACCGGGGCTAAACATATTACCGAAGCTGTGGATTGTCCGTAAGGACAATGGTAGGAGAGCGTTCTAAGGGCGTTGAAGCATGATCGCAAGGACATGTGGAGCGCTTAGAAGTGAGAATGCCGGTGTGAGTAGCGAAAGACGGGTGAGAATCCCGTCCACCGATTGACTAAGGTTTCCAGAGGAAGGCTCGTCCGCTCTGGGTTAGTCGGGTCCTAAGCTGAGGCCGATAGGCGTAGGCGATGGATAACAGGTTGATATTCCTGTACCACCATAATTCGTTTTAAGCGATGGGGGGACGCAGTAGGATAGGCGAAGCGTACTATTGGATTGTACGTCCAAGCAGTAAGACTGAGTGTTAGGCAAATCCGGCACTCTTAAGGTCAAGCTGTGATGGGGAGAGGAAATTGTTTCCTCGAGTCGTTGATTTCACACTGCCGAGAAAAGCCTCTAGCTAGAATTGTGGTGCCCGTACCGCAAACCGACACAGGTAGTCAAGATGAGAATTCTAAGGTGAGCGAGCGAACTCTCGTTAAGGAACTCGGCAAAATGACCCCGTAACTTCGGGAGAAGGGGTGCTCTTTAGGGTTAACGCCCAGGAGAGCCGCAGTGAATAGGCCCAAGCGACTGTTTATCAAAAACACAGGTCTCTGCTAAACCGTAAGGTGATGTATAGGGGCTGACGCCTGCCCGGTGCTGGAAGGTTAAGAGGAGTGGTTAGCTTCTGCGAAGCTACGAATCGAAGCCCCAGTAAACGGCGGCCGTAACTATAACGGTCCTAAGGTAGCGAAATTCCTTGTCGGGTAAGTTCCGACCCGCACGAAAGGCGTAACGATTTGGGCACTGTCTCAACGAGAGACTCGGTGAAATCATAGTACCTGTGAAGATGCAGGTTACCCGCGACAGGACGGAAAGACCCCGTGGAGCTTTACTGTAGTCTGATATTGAAATTCGGCACAGCTTGTACAGGATAGGTAGGAGCCTGAGATACGTGAGCGCTAGCTTACGTGGAGGCGTTGGTGGGATACTACCCTCGCTGTGTTGGATTTCTAACCCGCACCATTTATCATGGTGGGAGACAGTGTCAGATGGGCAGTTTGACTGGGGCGGTCGCCTCCTAAAGAGTAACGGAGGCGCTCAAAGGTTTCCTCAGAATGGTTGGAAATCATTCATAGAGTGTAAAGGCATAAGGAAGCTTGACTGCGAGACTTACAAGTCGAGCAGGGTCGAAAGACGGACTTAGTGATCCGGTGGTTCCGCATGGAAGGGCCATCGCTCAACGGATAAAAGCTACCCCGGGGATAACAGGCTTATCTCCCCCAAGAGTTCACATCGACGGGGAGGTTTGGCACCTCGATGTCGGCTCATCGCATCCTGGGGCTGTAGTCGGTCCCAAGGGTTGGGCTGTTCGCCCATTAAAGCGGTACGCGAGCTGGGTTCAGAACGTCGTGAGACAGTTCGGTCCCTATCCGTCGTGGGCGTAGGAAATTTGAGAGGAGCTGTCCTTAGTACGAGAGGACCGGGATGGACATACCTCTGGTGTACCAGTTGTCGTGCCAACGGCATCGCTGGGTAGCTATGTATGGACGGGATAAGTGCTGAAAGCATCTAAGCATGAAGCCCCCCTCAAGATGAGATTTCCCAACTTCGGTTATAAGATCCCTCAAAGATGATGAGGTTAATAGGTTCGAGGTGGAAGCATAGCGATATGTGGAGCTGACGAATACTAATCGATCGAAGACTTAATCAAATTTTAAATTGTTTTGTTTTGGTTAAATCATATTTTACTTACTATCTAGTTTTGAATGTATAATTTCATACATTTCATTGTCTGGTGACAATGGCAAAGAGGTCACACCTGTTCCCATGCCGAACACAGAAGTTAAGCTCTTTAGCGCCGATGGTAGTCGGACTTACGTTCCGCAAGAGTAGGACGTTGCCAGGCAATTAAATTATTCCACAGTAGCTCAGTGGTAGAGCTATCGGCTGTTAACCGATCGGTCGTAGGTTCGAGTCCTACCTGTGGAGCCATATGGCCCCGTGGTCAAGCGGTTAAGACACCGCCCTTTCACGGCGGTAACACGGGTTCGAGTCCCGTCGGGGTCATTACATATTTGGAGGATTAGCTCAGCTGGGAGAGCATCTGCCTTACAAGCAGAGGGTCGGCGGTTCGAACCCGTCATCCTCCACCATTTTAATTAAATAGTACGGAGGGGTAGCGAAGTGGCTAAACGCGGCGGACTGTAAATCCGCTCCTTCGGGTTCGGCAGTTCGAATCTGCCCCCCTCCACCATTTATGGGCTATAGCCAAGCGGTAAGGCAATGGACTTTGACTCCATCACGCGCTGGTTCGAATCCAGCTAGCCCAGCCATTAGAGCCATTAGCTCAGTTGGTAGAGCATCTGACTTTTAATCAGAGGGTCAGTGGTTCGAGCCCACTATGGCTCACTAGTAAGCACTTCTCACAAGAGAAGTGCTTTTTTTGTATAAAATTATATTTCACTTTTAAAATAAATACTTGTGTTATTTACTCAATTTCACTTATATAAGGTAATAATATAAGCATGAAGTACAAATCCCTATTATAGTTAGAACTTTGAATAAAGTTTGTTTTTTTATTTATACATTTTATTGTTTAGTAAAATGATAAAAATCGATACTAAAAGGATTTGTTTTGAATGATAAATCATTATATTGATTTTATATGTAAAAAGACAGAAATGAAGAGAAAAGCTGTTTTAACAACGCTTGAAATGTTAATGTCTTTAGATTATTCTAGAAACATATAACAACAAAGGGGTTTTAAAAATGAATAAAACAGTAGAAATTATTGGAGTACCAGCAACATTTGGGCAAAGGAAATTAGGGGTAAACCTTGGTCCAGATGCGATTCGATATGCTGGAATTGAGGACCGTATTAAAGCAATTGGTCTATCTGTTAAAGATTCTGGTAATATTGCAGTACCTAAATTAGATTTAGAAAAGTTTAATTCAGAGCAAGAGGGCTTACGTAATATAGAGGAAATCATAGAAACATCAAATATGTTAAGTGATGCTGTATCAACTAGCATTGAACATAATCATTTTCCATTAGTGCTAGGGGGAGACCATTCAATTGCAATTGGTTCTATATCAGGTGTTAGTAAGCACTATGAGAATTTAGGTGTTATTTGGTATGATGCACATGGTGACTTAAATGTACCTGAAGAATCACCTTCAGGAAATATTCATGGCATGCCGTTACGGGTGCTTGTAGGTGATGGTGATGAGCGTTTGGTTAATATTTCGGATTATTCACCGAAAGTTAAACCTGAAAATATTGTGCTTATTGGTATGAGAGATTTAGATGAGGGTGAAAGACGCTACATAAAAGAACATAATATTAAAACATTTACGATGGCTGAAGTTGACCGATTTGGTATTAAAAAAGTGATTGAAGAAACAATAGCTTATTTAAAACCTAAAACAGATGGCATTCATCTATCACTTGATGTTGATGCCTTAGATCCTGTTGAAACACCAGGAACAGGCACTAGAGTGCTTGGAGGTTTAACGTATAGAGAAAGTCATTTTGCATTAGAGTTGTTACATAATTCTAATCTCATTACTTCTATGGATTTAGTGGAGGTTAATCCACTAATCGATCATAATAATGACACGGCAGAGCAAGCAGTAGGTTTAGTAGGTAGTTTCTTCGGGGAAACATTACTATAATTCAGTTGAAATTATGTCTATAACATAGAGAAATAAGCTAAGTACTTAGCTACAATGTAATATTGGAATAGCTGACTGATATCAGAAAGTATTTTTCATGTTTTGTGTCAGTCAGTTTTGTTGGGGCGGGATAATGAAATCTTATATTTAAAATAAGATTTCAGTTTCGCTCCTTTTGATTTTGCTAAAAATTTAAATACTAAATATGACAGTTAGTGTTATGATTGGTATAATATATAACATGGGAACAGATAACCGGAGGAGATGTTATGGAATTATCCAACTTTTTTGATAACTGGAGTACAGTTAAAATAATTGCAAGTGTACTCGACTTACTCATAGTATGGTATGTACTTTATCTTCTCATTACAGTTTTTAAAGGTACCAAAGCCATTCAACTATTAAAAGGTATTGTTGTAATAGTAATTGGTCAACAATTGAGTAAAATGCTGAACTTAACAGCTACATCCCGTCTTTTTGATTTAGTTATTCAATGGGGGGTATTAGCTCTAATCGTGATATTCCAACCAGAAATTCGCCGTGCCTTGGAACAACTTGGTAGAGGTAGCTTATTTAAACGTTATTCAACGAATTTAAATAGTGATGAAGGCAAGTTAATATCTTCAGTATCAAAGGCAGTACAATATATGGCCAAACGCCGTATAGGTGCATTGATTGTATTTGAAAATGAAACAGGGTTACAAGATTATATTGAAACAGGCATCGCAATGAATTCAGAAATATCACAAGAACTATTAACAAACGTTTTTATACCAAACACACCATTACATGATGGTGCAATGATAATTCAAGAGAATAAGATTGCTAGTGCTGCGAGTTATTTGCCGTTATCTGATAGCGCTAAAATTGCTAAAAGTTTAGGGACAAGACATAGAGCTGCAGTAGGTATATCAGAAGTATCAGATGCTTTTACTGTTATCGTTTCAGAAGAAACTGGATCTATTTCTGTTACTTTTGACGGTAAATTAAGAAAAGATATTTCAAACGAAGCATTTGAAGAATTATTAGCTGAACATTGGTTTGGTACACACTTTCATGAGAAAGGTGTGAAGTAATATGTTAGAAAGTAAATGGGGATTGAGATTAATCGCCCTTGTGTTAGCCCTTGTGTTTTTCCTATCAGTTAACAATATGTTTGGAAATATATTTAATGCTGATAACTTAGGCCAAAAGTCTTCCGAAACGATTCAGGAAGTTCCGGTGCAAGTTAAGTATAATAATAAATCATTATATGCTAGTGAAGTGCCTGATAAAGTTGATGTGGAAATTTCAGGTCCTCAATCACAGGTGTTAAAAGCTGAGAATGGTGAAAATATTAAAGCAGTTTTAGATTTAAGCGGTGAAAAAGCAGGAAAACATACGACGCAATTCCAGGTCAATGGATTGAATAAAGACATTGATTATAATGTTAAACCGAAAGAGGCCACTGTAAATCTTGAAGAACGTGTGAGCAAAACATTAAAAGTAGAACCGGATGTAAGTAATAATGACTTAGATTCAGACTATAAAATTAGTGAGCAAAGCGTTTCACCAGAGACAGTTAAAGTGACTGGTGGACAAGATCAAATTGATAAAATAGCATATTTAAAAGCAACATATAAAAACAAGAGTAAAATTGCTAAAAATACTACAGATGTAGCAAAAATTACTGCATTTGATAGAAATCTTAATAAAATTGACGTTTCAATACAACCGAATGAGGTAAACTTGAGCGTTAAGGTAGAAGATTATAGTAAAAAAGTTAAAGTAAAAACAAAAGCAGTAGGATCCTTATCAAATAATCGTGAATTAGACAATATAAGTTTAGAAGATGAAGAAGTAGAAATTTATGGTAATAAGGATGACTTAGAAGATATTGATGAAATTACTGCAAATGTAAATTTGGATAATATCTCAGATACTACTGAAAAAAATGTGAAGTTTAAAGTACCTAAAGATGTGACAAAAGTTAATCCAAATGGTACTACAGCTAAAATTACAGTTAAATAGATTTGTATAAATAAAGGAGATATAAATAATGGCAAAATATTTTGGTACAGATGGCGTAAGGGGAGTAGCAAATAAAGAATTAACACCTGAACTTGCGTTTAAACTAGGGCGCTATGGTGGCTATGTTTTAGCACATAATAAAGATGAGAAGCACCCTAAAGTACTAGTTGGTAGAGATACTCGTGTTTCAGGAGAGATGTTAGAATCTGCTTTAATTGCAGGACTAATTTCCATCGGCGCAGAAGTTATGCGTTTAGGCGTTATTTCAACGCCAGGTGTAGCCTATTTAACACGAGAAATGGAAGCCGAATTAGGTGTCATGATATCTGCTTCTCATAACCCAGTTCCAGACAATGGTATTAAATTCTTTGGTTCTGATGGCTTCAAATTATCAGATGATCAAGAACAGGAAATAGAAGAATTATTAGACCAAGAAAATCCTGATTTACCTCGACCTGTTGGCGAAGATATTGTACATTACTCTGATTATTTTGAAGGTGCACAAAAATACATTAGCTATTTAAAATCAACTGTTGATGTGAACTTAGATGGAATGAAGATTGCATTAGATGGGGCAAATGGTTCTACATCTTCTTTAGCACCGTTTTTATTCGGTGATTTAGAAGCTGATACAGTGACAGTTGGCTGTAAACCAAATGGTTATAATATTAATAAAGATGTTGGTTCTACGCATCCTGAAACATTAGCTAAAGAAGTTATCGAATCAGAATGTGACTTTGGTTTAGCTTTTGATGGTGATGGTGACAGACTAATTGCAGTAGATGAAAAAGGTAATATTGTCGATGGTGACCAAATTATGTTTATTATTGGTCAAGCGATGAGCAAAAATCATGAGTTAAATAATAATATGATTGTTTCTACTGTAATGAGTAACTTAGGGTTCTATAAAGCTTTAGAAAATGAAGGTATCCAATCTAACAAAACTAAAGTTGGAGATCGCTACGTTGTAGAAGAAATGAGAAGAGGTAACTACAATTTAGGTGGAGAACAGTCAGGTCATATTGTATTAATGGATTATAATACGACTGGAGACGGTTTGTTAACAGGTGTTCAACTAGCTAGTATTATAAAAATGACTGGTAAAAGTTTAAGTCAACTTGCAAGTCAAATGAAAAAATATCCACAATCATTAGTTAATGTTCGTGTAACAGATAAATATCGTGTGGAAGAGAATATTGATGTGCAAGAAATAATGACTAAAGTAGAAGTAGAAATGAATGGTGAAGGTCGTATTTTAGTAAGACCTTCTGGAACAGAACCATTAGTGCGAGTAATGGTTGAAGCATCAACTGATGAAGATGCGCAGCGATTTGCCAATACAATTGCTGATGTAGTTCAAGATAAAATGGGATTAGATAAATAGTTATTAATTAAATATAATCAAGACCTAAATATTTAATTCAAGTCGCCCAGCACATCATATAAAAACGATGTGCTGGGTTATTATTATTGTTTTAAAACATAAATTAATAAACATTTAACCATGTAAAAAAGCAATAGCTCAGACTGTCGACAGATTCTTTGACTTTTTTGCAGTTTTTTTATTCACGTTTCCCGGAGACACTGCCTAAGTCTGAAGTATTCGGCTAGTGATCTTCCCACAATAGTCGATCCAAATATTACACTGAAAAGAGTATAGTATATATAAATTAAACAGTGGTGGTGTTTACTATGTTGAATAACTCGATAGATAAAAGTAGAACTTTGCTCTAAAAGACCCATGCTATTTTGAAAAATAAATATACAAATATAAATAAACAAACCCTAGGTGAAGTAGGGACAGAACCCCTAAAGTGGAAACTTAATAAAAACTCTATGTTCTTGGCTGCTAATTCCTGTATTTTATAGGGGCTAAGTAGTCTAGTTTTTGTTGAATTCGATTACTATTATAGTTTTTAATGTAATTTTCGATAATATCTATCACAATGTGATTAGAGCTATTAAGCTCATTGTTGAGGTAGAAGGTTTCACACTTTAGCGAGGAATGAAAACTTTCTATCGGGGCATTATCAGCAGGTGTTCTCTTTCCGGACATGCTTCTGATAATGCCTTTTTCTTCGCATAATTGATAGTAAGAATACGACGTGTAAACACTACCTTGGTCACTATGTAGTATGCAACCCTCAGGTATATCAATTAGATTTAATGTATCATTAACTAAACTTTGGTCCTGTTATCTAACTTTAATTATTCTACTTCTGATAATTCTTCCACTCCTTTGTCATAAGCATATTGCTTGGCTCTTTGTTGATAAAACCTATAAGTTTCGCCATTTTTATATCATCACCACCAAGTTTTTACCTGTGTGCTGTTTTTAATATTTAATGCTTCTATAATTTCTTTTACAGTATATCCAGCTTCTTTCATTTCAATAGTTTTATATTTTGTTTCTATTGAATAAGACATTATTTTCATAGAAAAAACACCTCCGTATGATTCATTTTAAATGAATTCAACGAAAGTGTTTTTATTTTATTCCCGTTATTTGGGGGCAGTTCAAGTACCACCTAAGGTTTGTTCATGTTCTGAACCGTTGCTATTTTAATAGCGACGCCTTATTACATTTATAATACATTGTATGCTTGAACGATTTCTTGAGTTAATTGTTCATCTGTTTTAGCAAATTCTTTTAAGAATGCTTCAAGACCATGTTCTTGAATATAATCATTTTTTTCTACTGTTTCTTGATCATTTGTATCATCATATTTTAATAATAAAGCAGCAGTTTTAACTAATGCATCATGTTTTAAATTATTTTGATATAAATAATTTAACGGTTTAATGATTCTATCTTGTGGCCCGATTTTACGCATTGTACCTCGTCCTACACGTGTAACTTCATCAGATAAGTTTGGATTTTTAAAACGCTCAATAATTTTTTGGACATATTGAGCTTGTTCGTTTTCGTTAAAATCAAACTGTTTGGTAATGTATTGACTGGTTTCTTTAAGAACACGTTCTAAATCATGTTTAATGTCTGTATCGTTAACTGCATCTAGAATAGTTGGTTGTCCAAAATATCTACCTGCATAAGCAAGGTAAGCATGACCAGTATTCACTGTAAGTAACTTACGCTCAATGTAAGGAGTTAAATTATCTACATATTTAATATGATTAAGTTCTGGACCAAACCAAGCGTCTTTCTCTATTACCCATTCATAGAAAGGTTCAACGACCACATCTAAAAGGTTATCATTAGTTTGTAATGGAACAATACGATCAACTGCAGAATTAGCAAAATGAATGTGTTCAGGTAGTGGACCTGTAATATCTAAAATTGCTTTTTCTAAAGTATTGGTTGCCATAATTGCATTCTCACATGCAACAATATTAACAGGTGTTTCTTTTTCTGTTAAATAGGGAGCAAACGATTTTGCAATTATAGGCAAGATGTTGACACCAACCGCAGTTGTAATTAAGTCAGCTTCTAAAACTGCTTGTTTTAAACTTTCTGACGGGGCACCAGAGTTGATTGCATCTACATTATGCACACGTGTTGTTGTTTTAGCTTCATCAGCTAAAATGACATCGTATTCATGATTTTGATCCAAAGCAGTGATGATTTCAGCATTAACATCTGCAAAAGTTACTTTTATATCATTATCAGCAAGAATGTAACCGATAAAACCTCTACCTATATTTCCAGCACCAAAATGTAAGGCTTTCATTATGCGTCAGCCTCCTCAAAGACTTGTTTAATTTCTTCTGCTGATGAAGCTTGAATAATGCGTTCTACGTTTTCTTCTTCGCTAAACGTAATAGCTATTTTAGAAAGTAAGTCTAAATGTTCACCATCTTTACCTGCAATACCTACGACAACTTTAACAACTTCGCCATCCCAGTCAACGCCCTCAGGTATTTGAATTAAAGTTAAACCTGATTTTAAAACACTAGCTTTAGCTTCATCTGTACCGTGAGGGATAGCTAAGCCATTGCCCATAAATGTTGTTACTACTTGCTCGCGATCTTTCATTGCTTGTATATACGCTTCTGTTACAGCACCACTTGATACTAAAGCTTGTCCTGCTTTTTCAATTGCTTCGTTTTGATCTTTAACTGTTTGGTTGATAAAAATGTTTTCATTGCTAAATAACTCGCTCATTTTGCTTCACTCCATATTTAATAATTTTTGTAATTGCATAAGATAACTTTGCTTAAGTAACGCTTGAAGTTGTTCTGGTTGCTCCATAAATCCATCAATATTATCTAGATGCTCGACCAATTTTCCTGAGATATCACTTACAAGTTGTGCCATTGTATCATCAGGGGGGACGAACATGCTTAACAAATATCTCACGGAAAGATTGTCATTTTGATTACTATTAAGCAAAATAGGCTCATTTAAAATGGTTATTAATATAAAAGGTTTCTTAATAATTTCACTTTTTAAATGAGGGATTGCGATTGGATAAGGGTCTAAGACAAACCCTTGTCGATCCATGTGTTGCTTAATCAGTTCAGCGAATGACTGACCTTCTGTGATGATTTGATGGTCCAATAATGTGTTGGTTAAATAAGTTGTCCAGTTCGAAACTGAAGTATAATCGACATTTACAGAATCAATTATTTCTAGTCCTTTTCTGATGTATGTTAATTTTTCTTCAGGATTTAGAATATTACCATTATTCGTTTCATAGGTTTGAATATTTGGTTGTTTGTGCTGTGTGTTTAAAAAGGCTGATACGTGATTTACATCTGCGTCAGGCAGTAAAGGGTTCACCGTAATATATGGTAAGGCGATATCTAAATCTACAGTGGAAATAATCGCATCAAATTGTGTAGCATCAATATCATTTAAATCACCAACTGAGGCTTGAGTAGTATTTTGTATATCACTAAATGTTTGTTGTAACCGTGTTGCTAGTAATCTACTGGTTCCAATACCACTACTACATACTACAAGTACATTGTAAAAGGCGCTGTTTTGATTTTGTAAAGCACCACCAAAATGAAGCACAATAAATGCAATTTCACTATCTGGAAAATTAAAATTTGGCCAAGTTTGTAGTAAAGCACGATGAACACTTTCAAATAGTCGTGGGTACTTATGTTGAATCATTTCCGTTAATGGATTATAAGTTTCAATATTAGCGTTCAAACGGTTAATCGCTGGTATAATATGCAATTTTAATCCTTCGCTAAGCGTTTTAAAATCTTTGAACGATTGTTGAGAAAAGTGTGAAACAGAATGAATAAATTTCTCAATCTTTGATTCGTCTTTACTATCTTTAAATACTTCGGCAGATTCTTTACGTTTCGCACCTCTAAGGTGAATAGTGATAAAAGTCACTTCAGCTTGGTTAAACTGGACACCATAAATATGTTCAAGGTGTAAGGCAAGTGCTTTTGCTACTTCGTGTTCAAATGAATCTTTAACACTGTTATAAATTTCGTCATTTAAAGTTACGTATTGATTATTAAGCATTCGTTCAATACTTAAGACAATGTGTACAGTTAAGGTTAAATAACTTGATTCTGTTAAAGAGTAGGGAAGTTGACCCAAGTGATCCATTAAAATACGTTCAATTTGAAATATTTTGTCCATATCAACCATTGCCAATTGTGACTGGTTAATAGATTGATATACGAAATGATTTTCAATAACTGAATAGACACTGGTGCTGTTTAGATTATTGACCATCAACTGGCTTAATAGTTCACGTTTTTTTGATTCTGCACCATGTAATTGAATACCTTCACCACGTTTTTTTTGTAGTGTTAATTGGTATTGATCAAGTTCTGTATCTAATTCATCTAAAAGTTTTGTCATTGTTTGGTTAGAGACACCGATTTCTTGTGCTAAAACGTATTGTTTAATAGGAGTAGTTGTTTGAATCAATGCATATAAAATGATTACTTTTTGTTCTTCTTGTGATAAATCTATTGTATTTTCGTTTAATAATGCATGTTTTAGTGAATTTAACGCCATCTCCGTCGTTTTCAGTTGTATACCTTTTTTGGTAACTCTTTCAAGCTCGATATCAAATGTCGATAAAAACGATTCAATAGATTTTAATTCCCTATGAATAGTACGAGAGGATACAGCTAGATGTTGAGCAATGTCATAAATAGTGACATATTGACCGTGATATTTAATTAACATTTCGATAATTTCCTTTTCACGTGTACTCAAAAACATAGCCATACCCTCCAGTATTGTTCTATATAGTGATTGTTTAATTATTTAAGATTTTCAAGTAATTCATCATATCTAGGTGAATTTAAGAAATTATCAACTGATATATGAATTGCATTTGGTACTTGTTTAATCGCTCTATCAGTAAGTTTCTTTTGTGTAATAACGAGTTGTGCATCGCTTGGTAATTGATTGATTGCAGTATTTGTTACATCTACGTCTTGTATATCAGCTTTTTTAAATTTATTACGTAGCATGCTTGCTCCCATAGCGCTTGATCCCATACCAGCATCACAAGCGAATATTACATGGTTTACTTTACTATAATCATGAGCATCTACATTTTCAGTATCGTAATTGTCTAGTAAATCTTCTTCAGATTGCGTGTCTGTACTATCTGTATCAGCAGTGGTTGCAGTAGCAACACTAGCTGTTGAAGTTGTATTACTATCTTCATTCCCTTTTAACTTAGAAGATACACTTGATTTTTTCCCTTTTGAAGCTTCCATTTTTTCAGTAGCAGCCTCTAGGTCTTCTTCGGGCTCTTTTGTGAATTTTAAAATAATCGCAGCAACGATAAATGAAACAATTGCTGCAAGAAGTACACCAATTACCATGTGTAAAAATTCGCCCTTAGGCGCGTTTAACATATAAACGATAAATGACCCTGGCGAAGCGGGACTCTTGAATCCAAAATCAAGTAGAGAATATGTTGCTACACCTGTCATACCACCTAAAATTACAGCTATGAATAATAAAGGACGCATTAACACGTATGGGAAGTAAATTTCGTGAATTCCACCTAAGAAGTGGATAATACCAGCACCGTATGATGTTGCTTTAGCTGTCCCAGTACCGAAAATCATATAAGCGACTAAGATTCCCAGACCTGGGCCAGGGTTAGATTCTATCGTGTATAGTATTGATTGTCCTGCAGAAGATGCTTGGTCTGCACCAAGTGGTGTAAACACACCGTGGTTAATTGCATTATTTAAGAATACAATTTTAGCAGGTTCTACAATAATACTTACTAGTGGTAATAAATGTGCATGCACTAAAGCTTCTACAGCTAAAGATAAAACATGCATAATAAATTCCATTATTGGAGCTAATATTTTAAATCCAACAATTGTCATAATAAAACCTAAAATACCAGCTGAGAAGTTATTGAATAACATCTCAAACCCTTGTGGCGTTCTTGGTTGTATAAATTCATCGGTTTTCTTCATTAGCCAACCAACGAGCGGCCCCATAATCATAGCGCCAAGTAACATTGGCGTGTCAGGTAAAGCAACGATTACACCCATAGTTGCTACAGCTGCGATAATACCCCCACGCATTTCATGTATTAAACGTCCACCACTATAAGCAATTAGTAATGGTATTAAATATGAAATCATAGGTCCAGCTAATTGGCTTAAATCTTTATTTGGCCACCAACCGCCATCTATAAATATAGCTGCGATGAAGCCCCATGCGATAAAAGCACCGATGTTCGGCATAATCATACTACTTAAAAATGAGCCGAACGCCTGTACCTTACGACCAATCCCATTATTTTCTTTAGTCTCTGTTTGTGACATATTATTGCACCTCTTTTTCTCTTTTTATTTATAACTTAATTGTAGGTGGCAGTAATGAATTAAACAATATAAAGTAATTTCAAATTTGTCACACAGTCTTTGACAATTATGACAATGTAGAAATTACTATTACTGCCTTCTTTAGAACTAAGAAATAGCATAAACAATGATTAAATAAGTTATGAATATAGGAGATTATTTTATAGATCATATAGTTAATGCAAGTACTTAGGTTATGTTCATTTATGCTAAGGAAGAATTATTGATATCAAAGAAAGCACGATACTTTTAACTAATGCTCAACTTTATTTGTGTGTTTGTAAATATATTGTTAATAAATTGTTTGCATTACAGATGAATAACATTGTACAATTAATGTTATTGAGAGGAAGGAGGAAAGATAGAGTTTTAGTCAATTATAGCGCCTGTACAAGCGATGAGGTTACGTATTAATAATTTAAGTTTTAAAACAGAAAGCTTAATAGGTATGTTGATCGAAGTTTGTAGACGAGGAGGATAGTTATCGAACCATCGGCGGATGCTATCCCGGATGTGGCTCATTCGTGAACTTATTAAGGAAAACATTAGGGCAACCTAGTGCACAAAGTTAATAAGATAGCCAAAATTAAATAACTATTATTATAAGGTGATTGAGATAACCATTATTATCACAAGACCTAGTACTATTGATTTAAATAGGGATTAGTCTGTCTATAAGGGTTTTAAATATATTGAACAAGTTCGTATGCGCTAGACGTTCAATTATCTCATTGCCATTACATTGGAGGAAATTTATATGTGTGGAATTGTCGGCTATATCGGTCAAGATAATGCGAAAGAATTATTATTAAAAGGATTAGAAAAATTAGAATACAGAGGTTATGACTCAGCAGGTGTTGCAATCGTTAATAATGAGGGCACATCAGTATTCAAATCAAAAGGTCGTATTGCAGAATTAAGAAAAGTTGCAGATGGCGAAGATACTGACGGTAATGTGGGAATTGGTCATACACGTTGGGCAACACATGGTGTACCAAATCATGAAAACTCACACCCACATCAGTCTGCAACTGAACGCTTTACATTAGTTCATAATGGAGTAATTGAAAACTATGAAGAACTAAAAAATGAATACTTAAGTGACATTACTTTCATTTCAGAAACAGATACAGAAGTTATAGTACAATTAGTTGAATATTTTTCAAATACTGGTCTAACTAGTGAAGAAGCATTTACAAAAGTTGTATCTTTATTAGACGGTTCATATGCTTTAGGACTGATTGATAATGAAGATAGAGATACAATTTATGTTGCTAAAAATAAATCACCGTTATTAATTGGTGTTGGTGATGGTTTCAATGTAATTGCGTCAGATGCAATTGCAATGTTGCAAGCTACTAATCGTTATAAAGAAATTCATGACCATGAAATTGTTATAGTTAAACGTGATGAAGTGATCATTAAAGATCAAGATGGCAATGTTCAAGATAGAGAAGCTTACACAGCACAAATTGATGCAGCTGATGCGGAAAAAGGCGTATACGACCACTATATGTTAAAAGAAATTCATGAACAACCAGCAGTTATGCGTCGTATCATTCAAGAGTACCAAGACGAAGAAGGTAACTTGAAGATGGATCCAGAAGTGATTAAAGATGTAGCTGAAGCTGATCGTATTTATATAATCGCAGCAGGTACAAGTTATCATGCTGGGCTTGTTGGTAAAGAGTTCATTGAAAAATGGGCCGGTGTACCTACAGAAGTACATGTTTCTTCAGAGTTTGTATATAATACACCGTTACTTTCTGAAAAACCATTATTCATCTATATTTCTCAATCAGGGGAAACAGCAGACAGTCGTGCAGTATTAGTTGAAACAAATCGTTTAGGACACAAGTCTTTAACTATCACTAACGTGCCAGGTTCTACGTTATCACGTGAATCTAATCATACGTTACTGTTACATGCTGGTCCTGAAATCGCAGTAGCGTCTACAAAAGCTTATACAGCACAAATTGCAGTATTATCTATTCTGTCACAAATCGTTGCGAGAGAACACGGCAGAGATGTAGAAGTAAGTTTATTACGTGAATTAGCAAAAGTTACAACTGCTATCGAATCAATTGTTGATGATGCAGATATTATGGAACAAATTGCTACTGATTTCTTAAGAACTACACGTAATGCATTCTTTATTGGTCGCACAGGGGACTATAATGTAAGTTTAGAAGGTGCATTAAAACTTAAAGAAATTTCATATATCCAAGCTGAAGGTTTTGCTGGTGGAGAACTGAAACACGGAACAATTGCATTAATTGAAGAAGGCACTCCTATTATTGCGTTAGCTACGCAAGAAAAAGTAAACTTATCTATCCGTGGTAACGTAAAAGAGGTAGTTGCACGTGGCGCAAATCCATGTATTATTTCAATGGATGGCTTGAATAAAGATGGTGATTCATATGTGATTCCTCATGTACATGAATTATTGACACCACTTGTTTCAGTAGTAGCATTACAGTTAATTTCATATTACGCTGCATTGCACAGAGATTTAGATGTAGATAAACCACGTAACTTAGCAAAATCAGTTACAGTTGAATAAATCAATCTAAATTAAATGTGGCAAACTTTATACTTTGTCATTAATATAAGGACTTATCATTAGCATTTTATCGCTAGTGGTAAGTCTTTTTTTATTTATAAGTTTCATCAAATGTCATAATATTAGTATATCAATTTAATTGTTAAATATCATTTGTCGAAATGATAGAATTGAAATGAAAGAAAATAATATAAATTATTTAACAGGTGAGCATTGTGAAACTACGTCAACTGGAACGCTACTAAAGTTTATAAATATAGAGTTGTCAGAACCTATGTTATTTGGTATTGGAGAGGGGCTTGGCTATATTTATTGGGATATGAAAAATATGGAATTCCCTTTTCTTGGTAGGGGTATTAAACCAGATTACTTAACAAAAAACATCGTGAGAAATTTAAATTTGGAAATCCATTTAGAAGAAACTACATCAATTAAAAAGGCATGGCAAAATGTCAAAAAGGTAATTGACGCTGGCCAGCCAGTTGGTTTGAAATTAGATAGTTATTATTTAGATTATTTTTCTAGCAAAGTGCCTTTCGCAGGTCATTATGTAGCAATGTATGATTATGATGATTTATACGCCTATTTAATTGATACGAAACAGCAGGGAAGTAATGTTAGAACAACACTAAATAGTATAGAACAAGCTAGGAATGCTAAAGGGCCAATGTCATCTAAGAACCTTTCATATACAATTAAGCAAGTGACATCAATGCCGGATATGAGAACAGTCGTTTTAACAGCTATACAAAATAATGCGAATGATTATTTAAATCCGCCAATAAAGAATATAGGATATAAGGGGATAAAGAAGACAAGTGAAAAAGTAAAAACCTGGTTTGAAAGAAGTACTAATATTGAAGCTGATTTATTGCTTGTAGCTAATTTAATGGAAAATGGGGGGACTGGTGGTGCATTGTTTAGGAAAATGTACAAATCATTTTTGAAAGAAGCACAGTTATTGATTGAAGATGATGCTTTGACACAAGCCTACCATATGTTTAAAGATATAGTTATAAACTGGGAAAATGTTATTGAACTGATAAAAAAGGCAGGGCTAACACAAAGCAAGACATTTTTAAATGAAGCTTCGACGATACTAGATAAACTAGCAGAACAAGAATATGAAGCAATGAACTTATTATTAAAAATTAATATGAGTAGCATTCATTTGAAAATGATTAGAATCAAAATATTTTTAAATATGTTAAGACTTTATTATTCTAATTAAGACGGTATATGATTGTATCAAGTTAAAGGAGGGATGTATTGATGACAAAGCCTAAAATTTATGCAATGTCGTTTGCTTCGATATATCCACATTTAATAAAAAAAGTTGAGAAAAAAGGTCGAACAAAAGAAGAAGCGGATGAAGTCATTCATTGGATGACAGGCTACTCGCAATCACAAATAAATCAATTAATCAAAGACGGTACAGATTATGAAACTTTCATTAGCCAGGCACCAAAATTAAATCCAAATAGAACTAAGATAACAGGTGTAATTTGTGGTATTCGTATTGAAGAAATGGAAAATTCAATAATGAAAGAAATAAGGTATTTAGATAAAATGATCGATGAATTAGCAAAAGGAAAATCTTTAAATAAAATATTTAGAAACGACGTTTAGTATTCTAATATATATAATTACGTATCGGAGGGGGATATCATATGCTTATTGATATAAAAAACATTGCACGTAGAAAACAGGGGAAAGAAATAATAAAAAATATAAGTTGGCGTATCAACGAAGGCGAGAAGTGGATGCTTTATGGACTCAATGGTGCAGGGAAAACGACATTGCTTAATATCTTAAATGCTTATGAACCAAATACATCTGGGGAATTAACGCTTTTTGGTATGCAACCCGGTAAAATTGGATATTCAGCAGACGAAGTGCGCAATAAGATTGGCTTTGTGTCTAGTAGTTTAATGGAACGTTTTCAAGATGGAGAGACTGTACGTGATGTAGTAATTAGTGGAATCTTTAAATCGATTGGTATTTTTAAAGAAGTAGAAGCCCACCATGTTGAAATGGCACGTCATTATTTAGCACAGATGGGTATGGGTGAATTTGAATCACAGTATTATGGTTATTTATCCACAGGTGAACGTCAAAAAGTACTTATTGCTCGAGCGTTGATGGGGAACCCTAAGTTACTTATTCTAGATGAACCTGCTTCAGGTTTAGATTTTATTGCTCGTGAAGATTTGTTAGATGCGCTTGAACAATTATATCAACG
The DNA here is from genome assembly GCF_033597815.2 of Staphylococcus sp. KG4-3. NCBI lineage: Bacteria > Bacillati > Bacillota > Bacilli > Caryophanales > Staphylococcaceae > Staphylococcus > Staphylococcus halotolerans. The sequence goes on along the minus strand of NZ_CP166245.1, from coordinate 2,065,215 downwards.
GCAACCTGAATTATCAGTTATATATGTTACACACTTTGTTGAAGAAATTACAAAAGATATACAAAAAGGATTTTTATTAAAAGATGGTACGTGTTATAAACAAGGTGAAATAAAAAGTGTATTAGATAGCGATACATTGAGTGATTTTTTTAATCGTAGGGTGAATGTGTTACATCAAAATGAACGTTATTCATTATTTTTGAAGCGTTAGTACATTGCTTAAAACTTTAGATAGTGACATAATTTAAAATGATAATATGTGATGGAGGGCTTTTATAAATGAAAAATGTTAAAGCGATATTTTTAGATATGGATGGTACAATTTTACATAAAGACAACCAAGTTGATCTGGAAACGACCGAAGTAATACATCAATTAAGGGAAAACGGATATAAAGTCTTTTTGGCTACTGGACGTGCTCATAATGAAATTCATTACTTAGTTCCGTCATCATTTGAAGTAGATGGCATTATTAGTTCAAACGGTACGTTAGGAATGATTAACGGTGAAGAATTATTTACTCATAGCTTATCGTTTACTACTGTCAATGACATTGTGAAACGTGCTCAACAACAAGAGATTTATTATGAAGTTTTTCCATTTGAAGGTAATCGTATTGTACTTAAAGAAGATCAATCATGGGCAACTGCACTATTTAATGCAGAAACACCACCAGGTAATGTAGGTGTCTCAGAATGGACTTCTAGAAAAGCGTCACTTAAAGACAAAGTAGATTGGGCAACGGTAATTCCTGATACGACGTTTTCAAAAATATATTTATTTTCACCAAATTATGACAAAATAACAAACTTCCGTAATCAGTTGATTGAAGAACAACAAGATTTAAAAATTAGTGTATCCAATTCATCTCGTTATAATGCAGAGACGATGGCTTATCAAATTGATAAAGGTACAGGTATTAAAGAAATGATAGAACATTTCGGCATCAAACAAGAAGAAACACTAGTTATTGGTGATAGTGATAATGATCGAGCGATGTTTGCTTTTGGTCATTATACGGTAGCTATGAAAAATGCTAGACCAGAAATTAAAGAGCTAACAATGGATGTTACAACATATACAAATGAAGAAAATGGTGCAGCACACTACTTAAAAAAACATTTTTTAAAGTAAAAGTTTTTAATATATTTTGCTTAATTGTTTATATAAATAAATTTTTAAAGACAAAAAAGAAGAGCCTGGGACATAAATAGATGTCTCAGGCTCGTTTTCAATTTGGCAGTAGGTGACTGAATTGAAAATGCGATTATATCAAGCTTTTTCAATCCTAGTCACCCTTGCTAGGATGGGACTACGAAATCTATATTAGAAAATTTGATTTCTGTCCCACTCCCTTCCTTTAATTTTGTATGAAAAGTTATTTATCAGATTGATTTAAATTGTTTTTTAAATTTTTTGTTTCATCGTTTGCTTTATCTTGAAGTTGATCTGATTTTTGATCTATATTTGATTTTGCTTTTTCAGTAGTATTAGTTACACTACTATTCACTTTTGAGTCTTGATTATTTGTAATATTTGCGTTCTTTTTCTTACCTTTTTTTGATTTATTATGATTAGTTGGCTCACCATTACGGTTGTAATATTGAATGATAGCTAGCATATTTGTATAATAAACAGCTAATCTTACAATGATAACAATAATATGGACAATATAAATTAAAATTGTAGCCATATTTTGAGAAATACCACCAGTTAAGATGGAAATCAATTGGCTGACTGGGCTAGCTAAGATAATAACAATTAAGTTTAATAGTAATAAACCAATGTAGAATTTAAACCATGTTCTTTGGCCATTTTTAATGCCTTTAAATCCGCGTTTTACGGAATTCCATGCGCCATTTTTAGGATCTTTAATAAATGCTACAGTATAGTTAATTATAATTATAGCTAAAAGCCAATAAATAAATGATTTAATGAAAAGTGTTAAAGTTCCGGCAATTATTTGGAACGTTAGTGAATATCCAAGAGCGTGATCTGAATTGCTGAGTGGACCTTGTATTGCTTGATACAATTGAATGATTCCTAATTGAAGCAATTGAGCGATCAATTCTCCTAACACTAATCCGATAATGATAAACAATACCGTAATTAATGAAAGTTTTAGTGCTTTTAGATATCTACCTTTTGCGAACACTGAAAATAAATCTTTAAAATTAACCTTGTCTTTATTTAATGCTTTGTCTATAGTGTAGATAGTTCCAGCAATTAATGGATAGCCTACAAATAAAAATACTAGTATAGGTACAAGTATTGCAAGGACGATTCCAAATATTGGACCAACCACAGATTGTTGCATAGCCATTGACATCATTAACTTATAAATAGCTGGTTGTAATGGCATAAACGTTAAAATAGTTAAAGCGAATAGTATTATAAAACTTACGATTGTAAACAGTAATACTTTAGCATTTTGGGGTTTTGCATTTTGTAATGCTAATTTATGGAAATTAAACAAATTTTAAGCACTCCTTTTTCGTCATAAGCATACGATATCAAAAATTTGAAGATTTTAAAATAAATAGGTAACAAAATCGATATAAAATGTTAAAATGTCCTAATGAGAAAAAGTTGAAAGGAGATATCATCATGAAATTTGCAATTATAACTGATGTTCATGGTAATTTTGATGCATTAGAAACTGTTTTGGATGATATTGATAGAAGAGAAGATATCAATAAAATATTTAACCTAGGTGATAATATTGGTGTTGGACATGAAACGAATAAAGTACTTGATGAAATCTTTGATAGAGATGATATGGAAATCATTGCAGGTAATCATGATGAAGCGGTAATGTCAATTGTAAACGGTACACCTTATCCTGAAGACTTAAAAGATAAATTCTATGAACATCATCAATGGATAGAAAGTCATTTAGATGAAGATTACTATGACAGATTAAATGAGTTACCTCGTGTTATTGAGAAAACATTTTGCCATAAGAAAGTATTATTTATTCATTACGAAATTCCTAATAATCAATTAACTACACCAATTGATGGGCAACCATTCAGCCCAATTGTTGAACCAAACGAAGAGAACATGAAAGAACTTTTTGAAGATAAAGATGCCAATTTAATTGTCTTTGGACATAATCATACGGTGCACTTATTTGATGATAAATCAACAGTTTATTTTAATCCTGGTTCTGTCGGTTTAAATAACGGTGCGTATGCAGTTTATGGAATTGTAACTGTAGATGAAAATGAATTTTCATTTGAACGTGTGAAAGTACCATACGATAATGAAGAATTTATTAGAGGGTTCGATGAGAAGCAAGTTCCTGCCAAAAAACTTATTTTTGATAAATTTTTATAATTACGATTATAAAAAAGCTGATAGTTATAACCTAAGTATGTATTCCTTAAAGTCTTAACTTTGAAAGGAAAGGTAACTTATGGAAACTATCAGCTTTTTATTGTTATACGATTAATAATTAATGGCTATGTGCATGGTGATGAGACTTTGATGTATCATGTGCTGAACAAAGAGTGTCATTGTCATGTTTGTGGTTTATAGTTTCTAATTGGATAGTCATATGCTGAATGTTCAAATGTTGAAGTTTATGTTCTAGTTTATCTAGTAAATTTTCACACTGTTCGACAGACATATCGCTAGGAACAACAGCATGACAACTTAATGCATTCATTTCATTAGAAATGGTCCATATATGACAGTCATGCACATTTTCAATTTCGTTTTCTTCAGTAATTGTAGAAATCACTTCATTCATATTAACATCAGATGGCGTGCCCTCCATTAATATATTTAAGGAAGATTTCGTTATACCTAAGCTACTTTTTATTATAAGAATAGAGACGATAATACTTGCGATAGGATCTGCAATTGTTAGGTTTAAAGTCCATATGAGTATAGCAGCGATGATTGCACCTACGGAACCTAACAAATCACCCATAACATGAAGGAAGGCACCACGCATATTAATATTATTGGAAGTGTCACCGCCTTTAAACATAAATAAAGCGACAATGATATTAACGATAAGTCCAATTACACTTATTATGAACATCTCTGTTGACTTAACGTCTTCCGGATTAAAGAAACGACTAATTGCTTCTACTATGATAACAATGCCGATAATAAAGAGTGTTACACCATTGAATAATGCAGCTAAAATCTCGAATCTCTTGTAGCCAAAAGTCTTACTTTTGGTAGCATTTTTTTCAGCATATATAAAAGCGACCAAGGCCACGCCTAAAGATATTGTATCGCTAAACATGTGCAAACCATCAGATAATAGTGCCAAGCTATTTGATACAAATCCTCCAATAATTTCTATAATCATAAAGGTTCCAATAATTAGAAAACTGATAAGTAATATTTTTTTATTATTTGTGTGTACATGACCATGTGCATGATTGTGACCGTGATGTTCAGACATATTTCGCGTCCACCTTTCAATTATTGTTTATGACTAGCATGATGAATTGCTTGTTTAAGTAATGTTGTAACATGTGTGTCATCGATTGTATAAATCATAGATTGTCCATCTCGATTTCCTTTTACCAAATGAGCTTGTTTAAGTATGCGTAATTGATGAGAGACGTTAGATTGGCTTAAATCTAATACATGTGCAATATGACCAACGCTACTTTCTCCTTGAATTAATAAATGCATTATACGTAGGCGATTGCCATCACTAAGCGCCTTGAAGATATCAGTTACTTGCTCAATCGTTTGTTCGTTAAATGATTCTTCCAAAATGAAGCCCTCATTTCTAATTACTGAAAAATACATTAATATATGAATATATGTTCATATATTAATGTATTTTTCAGTAATTGTCAAAGCCAAACAGATTTCGTTTCAAATTAAAATAAAAGTGGTAAAGTCTAATTAATAATTTTTTAAGGAGGCTATAAAATATGAGTACATTAGTTATTGGAGCAAATGGTGGCGTAGGGCAATATTTAGTTAAACAATTAAAAGAGCGTGGAGAGTCATTCACAGCAGGTGTTAGAAAAGAATCTCAAGTTGAAGCATTAGCCTCAGAAGGTGTTGAAGCAATTTTAATCGATGTTGAAGCAGATGATATTGATACTTTAACAGAAAAAATTAACGGCTTTGATAAAGTTGTATTTTCAGTTGGTTCTGGTGGTAGTACTGGTGCCGACAAGACAATTAGTGTTGATTTAGATGGTGCAATTAAATCGATTAAAGCGAGTGAGGCAAATAATGTTAAACAATATATAATGGTCTCAACTTACGATTCAAGAAGACAAGCATTTGATGCAAGTGGTGATTTGAAGCCTTACACGATTGCAAAACACTACGCAGATGAATATTTAAAACAAGCAGATATTGGATATACTATTGTACACCCTGGTGGTTTAACAAATGATTCTGCCACAGATAAAATAGAAGTTGGAGCATTCTTCGAAGGTAGAGGAACGATTCCTCGTGAAGATGTAGCTTCTGTTATTAGAGAAGTAATAACTAGTGATAATCTTTTAAATACAGAATTCCAAATTATTAGTGGGGATGTCTCAATATCTGAAGCATTAACAGATTTTAGTAAATAATTAAGACTCAAATAATGAGTAACTGGAAGATCTCCCAAGTATTATTAAAACAAAAAGAAGCGACTGATGAATGATTGCTAAAGATACTGAGTGCAATCTTATAGCTTTTTATAGCGTGGGTTAATGAAATCTTATGATAAAAGATTAGATTTCATTAGCAAACGCTTTTTTTATAGCCATTTTATAGTATATTTTAGCAAAAATTTGATACAATGATAGATATCGTTTGGAGGTAATTATGAAAATTTCAAACACGAAAATCTATGAGCAAGTCGCAGATATTATTTTAGAGCAAATTAAAGCAGGCGATTACCAAGTGGGCGACAAACTGCCTTCTATCCAAAAGCTTGGAAAGCAGTATGGCGTGAGTGTAGCTTCGGTAAGAGAGGCATTGAATGCTTTAAGAACAATTGGAATTATTGAAATGAAACAAGGTTATGGCACATTTATTAAACAGATAGAGCCTACCTTTTTTGAACTTGGTGATAAATTCACGTCGCTAAGTCAAATCAAAGAATTATTAGAGTTACGTGAAATTGTTGAAAGTGCTACTGTAGAAAAAGCAGCTTTATATCGAACTGATGAAGATTTGGTGGATCTAAAGAAAGCACTAGTTGAAATGGGACAAGCTGTAACAGATGGTACTTCTGGTGAAGAAGCAGATTTAGAGTTTCATCTCTCAATTGCGAAAGCTGCCCAAAATACACTATTAGTTGAGTTATTAAATAATATTTCAGAACTAATGCGAAATTCTATGGAAGAAACAAGGAAGATTTTTATTTATAGTAAACAAAAAACTATGAATAAATTATTAGAGGAACATGATGTGATATATCAAGCAATTTTACAGCAAAATGATGTCGAAGCTGTAGGTGCGATGCGCGCACACCTGCTAGAGGTTAAGGAAACCATATTGGCTAATTTCAAAGCATAATAGTATATATGGTGCATGATAAATAACTTTCAAATGGTTAAGATAGGATTCATTTAATATTGTAAGTAAAAGAGGTAGAATATCCAAATAAATTTGGATAAAATAAAAGCCCAAACTTTTCCGAAGTTTGGACTTTATCGCAAATTAACTGCGTTGAAAAAGTAATCAACAATTTCAACTAAATCATAATTAATACATTACCTTATATGTAAAAAACAGATAGAGTACATTGCTGTAACTCTACAGTTAATTATAAAATCAATTACTGCTAATTAGCAAGTATTAATTGATTAAAAATTAGAAAGATAAAATAACTGTTCAATAAAATGTCATAAAATGTTATTGAACAAAATATAATGGGGTATCGATTTTTACAAAGCATTGATATAATTAAAAGTGGCTCTTAAGTACTAGGGTTGTGATTTAAGCGTTTATTCTAGTAGGATGAATATGATACAATCACAATGGTTCTGAAAATTTTGAAATGATACGTGTATGATCATCATGAAAAAGTATATGAGATAAATACAATAATTAAATTACAACTTAAGAATTTGGAGGTGTGAGTATGCCGTTATTTTTAAAGCCAGTATTTCATGAGAAAATTTGGGGTGGTAATCGTTTAAAAGATTATGGATATGATTTACCCAGCGATTATGTAGGAGAAGTATGGGGGATATCAGCACATCCAAATGGTAAGTGTGAAATATTGAATGGTCTATATCAAGGACAAACTTTGGATCAAGTTTGGAGTGAGCATCGCGAGTTATTCGGTGACTTTCCAAGTCAAGAGTTTCCCTTGATGACTAAAATTGTAGATGCAAGAGAATCATTATCGGTTCATGTTCATCCTGATGACGCTTATGCATATGAAAATGAAAAAGGACAATATGGCAAATCAGAATGTTGGTACATCATTGATGCTGAAGAAGACTCAGAAATCATCTATGGATTAAATACAGATTCAAAAGACATCGCAATAGATAAACTTGACGAAGAAGATTACGAAGCATTGTTAAATAAGGTGAAAGTTAAGCCGGGTGAGTTTTATTTTATACCTGCTGGAACAATTCATTCTATAGGAGAAGGTATACTTGTTTATGAAACAATGCAATCTTCAGATGTTACATACCGGGTGTATGATTATGAACGCACTCACGATACTGGTGATAAACGTGTGTTAAATAAAGATAAAGCTAAAGACGTCATTGAACTTTCTAATGATAATATTAATATACCGACAGATACAGAAATTATCGAAAATCATAAAAGAACGCAACTTGTGTCTAGTGACTTTTTTACCATTGTAAAATGGAAAATTTCTGGAACTTTAAATTATATGAAACCGAGAGAGTTCGTATTAGTTTCTGTACTTAAAGGCGAAGGACAAGTCATTATAGATGGAGAAGTATATACCTTAAATCAAGGACAGAATTTTATCCTAACTTCAGATGATTTAGATACTATATTTGAAGGTGATTATGAATTAATTGTAAGTTATCTATAGTTAAAATAGTGGGAGAGTATGAGTGTGTACAAATTTTTATATGTTTCTTTAATTTGTGGCCTATTAGCTGGTGCTGGAACGTTTCTAAAATTACCTGTATTTCCCTCAATGGCTTTTCCAATTATAATCGGTGCGCTTGGCATTATTTCAGCATTAATTACGCTTCCAGATAAAGAGATAAGCGGTATGTTGAAATTTGGTGGTGTATTAATTAATTTGATGCCTATTATGGGGGCGCTAACTTTAGCGTAATGATTTGTGAATTTGAGGCTGAGACATAATTATGTCTCAGCCTCAAATATGATGTCGTAAATATTTAGATAACATAGAATAGTTACATAGTAAATTTTAAAATAACTGATTAGATTGGTTATGCAAATAACGAAATTAGTGATTTTACACCCAGACTGAAAGGCGATCTGACATCTTTATATAAACTGTTAAAATTTACTAAATCCATTTAAACTTTCAAAGTTTACCGATGAACAAATATGTTAAAATAGAATTTAAATTGGGGGTGACAAGGTTGGATAAAGTAAGAGGGATTATTATGACATTGGTTATAGCGATGGTAGCTACAATTATGGGGAGTAAGTTTCCAATAATTGGAAGTGCTATTTTTGCTATAATAATCGGTATAATAATCAATAATGTAATCTTAATTCCCAAAAAATATGAAGCAGGTATCAAATTCAGCAGTAAGAAAATACTGCATTATAGTATTGTAGTGTTAGGATTTACACTGAGCTTTCAATCAATTGGTATTATTGGATGGAAGTCATTGCCAATTATTATTGTTACATTATGTGCGGCGTTTTTAGCAGTATTCTTAATGATGAAGATATTTAAAATAAATGAGCATCTTAGTATATTGATTGGTGTTGGTACAGCGATATGTGGTGGTTCTGCCATCGCAGCAACTAGCCCAGTTATCAAGGCGAAAGAAAGTGAAGTTGCTTTTGCAATTTCAACTATTTTTTTATTTAATTTATTAGCTGTTTTTATCTTTCCTCCTTTAGGTCACATTATGCATATGAGTCAAAGTACATTTGGCTATTTTGGAGGAACTGCAATTAATGATACTTCAAGTGTAATTGCTGCCACATCAAATTATGGTAAAACATCATTAGAAACTGGCGCAGTTGTAAAATTAACACGTACATTAATGATTATTCCAGTCGTATTATTTTTTACATATAGAACGGTACGGAAAGAAAGAGAAGCACAGACTGATACATCAATTGCTAAAATCTTCCCGTGGTTTATTGTATGGTTTGTTGTAGCTTCCTTAATTAGTACTATTTTCAATTTTTCGCCTATGGTCATAAGCTTTTTCCAACAAGTAGCACTATTTTTAATTACAATGGCTATGGCAGGTATTGGTTTGAATGTTAACTTTAATCAATTTAAACAGGCTGGCTTTAAACCGGTATTACTTGGTTTAGTTACATGGATTGTAGTGATTGTTACAAGTTTGATAACAATGAAATTAGTTAACTTACTATAATGTTTGTTCTAAATGATTTTTTTGAATATAATAGGAAAAATAGAATTTTATATGAGATAAGGAGTATCTAAATGGCAGAGGAAACAAGTTATTTTTGGTTAAACTGCGGTTATAATCGCTGGAATCATAATGAACCAATGGTAGGGCAAACGACATTATTTGAATCAGGTGCACAATTTAATCCTTCACAAGGTTTCCGATCCTTTAAACAAGCTAAAGTAGGAGATCGAGTTGTCTTCTATCAAGTACAAATGGATACTGGCTTATTAGGTTTTGGGGAAATTACAAGTGTTCAAACTGGTGCACAAAATAAAATTCGTGTCCATTTTCAGTTACAAGAACAACTGAAACCTTTAACAGCTGATTATTTAAAGAGAAGTGACCAATTAGAATTTAGAATGAGTAACATGAAAGAAACACTTTTTAATCAAATTACAAAAGAAGAATTTGAATTAATTGTTAGTTTAGGTAAAGGGGAAACTAAAATACCTAGATACTTTTTTGTATCGGAAGCACAAGATTTTGAACCTAATTCATATAATATAATTTACACACATACTTACAATGGTATTAAACGCAATGGCTACCATTTTTATACGCAACTTGAGATTGGAGATAAAATCGTTTTTTATAATAAAAAACGAGATCAATCTGTTATTGGTGTAGGGGAAGTCAGTAAACATATACATGAAAAGGCACCGATAGCTGGTAGGACTAATAGTACCGCTATTGAAGTTTACTTTGAAAAAGAAATTGAACCTGTATCACTTAGTACATTGAACAAGCATCCTAAACTAAAAAATATTTACTTTTTACAAGAAAATGCTAAACAGGCTATTGCTAGCTTGTCTCAAGTACAATTTGAAGCAATTCTTGATATGAGTGCAAATGATGGTCTGAAATCACAATTTGAGTCCGTTCCTACTGAAAATGTCATTGATAAAGCACAAGAAGAATTAAAACCATTCATTTTGCTAGTTGTAGATAAGGGTGAAGGTTTAAAAGCAGCAGAAGACTTATTACAGAAGACAAACGCGAATCCCGTCATAACAACAGGACACCCTGACTTTAATGAAGATATGCTCTATGGTAAATATTTACCAAATGAGACAGGCGCACTATATTATAGAGAAGGATTTATTACTAACCTTATGCCTCGAAAAGATAAAAGTTATTTAGTGATAGATAACTTTAATCGAATTGATCCAGATGTATTTCAAGCTTACATTAATGTATTAGAAGGTTATGAAGTGACGCTACCACGCTATAATAAAGATGGTACAATGGTAAAATGGTCTAGAAAGAAAGATTCATATTACCACTTTAATCCTAACTGGCATATCGTGGGTGTAACTTATGATAACTTAAATGATATTAAACAAAAATATACTGAACAATTTTTGAAATACACTAGAATTGTGAAGGTGAACCAAGACTAGTATCACAAATCACAAATCACAAATAAGATACCGTCAATATTTTAACCGTCTATGTGCATAAAAGCATGTTAATCACTGTCCTTAGACTTGTTTTTAAAAATGTTTTAATTATAGTAACTTTGATTCAATACCATATTTAAGTTTTAGATATTCACATATTTTTTTATCGCGGAAATTAGCTTACAATCATCTTAGTTTATAGATGAGGTAAGCTTTTTTTATTGTGATTATCCATTTTATATTGAATAATATATTATTTGTAACCAGTAGCAGTATGATTTATTTTATGTAATTTAGGTTATAATAATGTTAGGAGAATTTTAATTTATGAATAATTAACTATAAAGTTATATAATATAAGGAGTGTTAAATATGCCAATAGTTTATTACGATAGCAATTGTGTTTATTGTTATAATTATGCAATATGGCTGATACAAAAAGGTTTGTCTAGACGCTATCAATTCGCATCATTACAAGGCGAAACAGCACAGAACCTATTATCAAACTATCCTGAAACTCAACAATATGATAGCGTTATATTACAAGAAGGGGATCATTTAGAATATAAATCAGATGCAATTACAACGCTGATAACGTCATTGACTAATTATAAATGGATAGGGATACTATTACATTTAACACCTAAATTTATCAGGGATTTAGGTTATCAATTATTTGCTGACAATAGAAATCATATGTGGAAAACACATTGGCATCAACCAAATGATTACGAAAAATCTTTTTTTATTGATTAATGAATTTCAACTGAAACTACGGAGGATACAGACATGGGAAAAATTATAGTGATAGGTAGCGCATCAATTGATTTGGTAGTACAAACAGAAATCTTACCTGAAGCTGGAGAAACAGTAATGGGGGAATCATTCTTTACTAATCCAGGAGGTAAAGGTGCAAATCAGGCAGTCGCAGCAGCTCGGTTAAGTAATGAGGTTTATATGATAGGTGCTGTCGGTGACGATGATAATGGCAAACAAATTCTATCAAATTTAGAACAGAATAATGTTAATACAACTTATATGGATGTTATCGAAAATGAGAAATCTGGGACTGCCCACATTACTTTATTTGATGATGATAACCGTATCATTGTAGTACCAGCGTCAAACAACTATGTAACAGCAGAAAGAGTTCTACCAAAACTTGAAAATTTTAGTGCAGGAGACATTATTGTAATGCAACACGAAATACCTGAATCAACAATAAAAGATGTTGTTGATTATGCTGTTGACCATGATATGAAGGTTATATTAAATCCAGCACCATATCGAAAATTGGATAACACAATAATTGAAAAAGTAACATGGCTAACACCGAATGAGTCTGAAAGTGAGCTGTTATTTGATAATCAAGTTGATGATGCATTAAAAGCATACCCACATAAATTGATTGTTACTAAAGGTGCTTCTGGTGCAATGTATTATAGCGATTCTCAACAATTGGTTGAGGGGTACAAAAAGCAAGTAGTTGATACTACAGGTGCAGGTGATACATTTAATGGTGCATTAGCAGTTGCACTAATTGAGAACAAGCCATTAGAACAGGCAGTTGCTTTTGCTAATTTAGCAGGCAGTTATTCAGTGACTGGATTAGGAGCTCAGGGTGCAATGCCATACAGAAAAGACCTGGAATAAACGCTACCTTATTGTTATAATATAAGTGGTTATCTAATCTGTATACAGATTAAAATGATTCTAATTTATTCAGCTATAACTCTTTACAGATTATAATTATTATTATATAATATTTATTGTAATAAAAGATTTATGTCGTCTTTTGTGACGATAATAAATTTTAAAAGGAGAGATTTTTATGGCAAAAAGTAATGAAGAAGTAGTAAAAGTATTAAATCAACAAGTAGCAAACTGGACAGTAGCATTCACCAAATTACACAATTTTCATTGGTATGTAAAAGGGCCTAATTTCTTCTCACTACACACTAAATTTGAAGAATTATACGATGAAGCTAGCCAATACATTGATGATTTAGCTGAAAGAATTTTGGCAGCAGGTGGTAATCCAGTAGCAACTTTAAAAGAAAGTTTAGAACTTTCAATTATCGAAGAAGCTGGAAAAGGTTATAAAGCTGAAGAAATGGTTGAAGAGCTTGCAAAAGACTTCGATAATATATCAAACCAGTTAGAACAAGCAATTGAAGTTGCTTCAAATGCTGAAGACGACGTAACTGAAGATATGTTCATTGGTATGCAAACAAATATTGATAAACATAACTGGATGTTAAAATCATATTTAGGTAGATAATCTATTCAGGCTAAAATATAAATAAATACAAAAAGAAGCTTTTCAGACATTTGGTGTACTGAGAAGCTTCTTTTTGTTTATCTCAAAAAATAAAAGGTAAACTGTAAATGGTCTATTACAGTTTACCTTAAGAGTAAGGTTTAATATTGAGTTATTCTGCGATTTCTAATGCAATTTCCATCATTTGAGTAAATGAGTTTTGACGTTCTTCAGCTGTTGTAGCTTCATCGCGTAAGATATGATCACTTACAGTAAAAATACCTAAGGCTTTTTTATTTGCATAAGTGGCATTTAAATATAATGCTGCAGATTCCATTTCAATACCTAAGACACCCATACGTTGCCATCTTTCATTGAATGTTTCGTCAGCATTATAGAATGTGTCTGATGATAAGATATTACCAACATGAGTTGTTGCACCAATATCGTCTGCTTTTTGTTTTGCTTTTAATATTAAGTCAAAATCTGCCAATGGTGCAAAATGGCCTGGGATATTATATTGCTCAACATAACTGGAATTTGTTGAAGCGCCTTGGGCAATAATAACGTCATAAAGGTTCACATTTTCTTGTAATGCACCGCAAGAACCGATGCGAATAATTGTTTCAACATTAAAGAAATTATAAAGTTCATAAGAATAAATACCAATACTTGGTACGCCCATTCCAGAGCCCATTACTGATACTTCCTTACCATTGTATGTACCTGTATAGCCGAACATATTACGTACTTCGTTAAATTGTTCAACATTTTCTAAATAATTATCAGCAATATATTTTGCGCGAAGCGGATCGCCTGGCATTAATACAGTTTTAGCGATTTTAGTCCCATTAGGTTGAATATGAGGTGTTGCTTTTGTCATAGTCATCTTCTCCTTTAAATTCTTTATCAAATTAAAGATAACATTTGTTTATTATTTTTGCTAATTTTTGTAATATAGAGATAAAGAAAAGTTATTTATTAAGGATATGTTATTAATTTTGCTTTATAATTATGAGTGGTATGAAAACATATAGATAATTAGGAGGATTTAATATGAATTACGCAAAATATATAGATCACACATTACTTAAACCAGAGTCTACGAGAGCTCAAATTGATAAAATTATTGAGGAAGCTAAGTCATTTAGCTTTAAATCAGTTTGTATCAATCCTACACACGTTAAATATGCTGCAGAACAACTTAAAGATTCTGGTGTATTAGTATGTACGGTTATCGGATTTCCTTTAGGTGCATCTACAACAGAAACAAAAATGTTTGAAGTTGAAGATGCGATTAAAAATGGCGCGTCTGAAGTAGATATGGTCATTAATATTGGTGCGCTAAAAGACGGTCGTTTTGATGAAGTTCAAAAGGATATTGAAGGTGTAGTAGGCGCTGCTAATGGAAAAACAGTTAAAGTTATTATTGAGACATGCCTATTAACAGACGAAGAGAAAGTTAAAGCATCAGAATTAAGTAAAGCAGCAGGTGCTGATTTTGTTAAAACTTCAACAGGTTTTGCAGGTGGAGGTGCTACTCCAGAAGATGTAAAATTAATGAAAGATACTGTAGGAGAAGACTTAGAAGTTAAGGCTTCTGGTGGCGTGAGAAACCTAAATGATTTTAACCAAATGCTTGAAGCAGGCGCTACACGTATTGGTGCAAGCGCTGGTGTTCAAATCATTCAAGGTTTAGAAAGTAATTCTGACTATTAATTGCTCATTAATCGTGGGAATATCAATGTTTTTACGTCTTTATTTGAAAAGGGAGGCCAACTCATATGAGAATGGTAGATATTATTGAAAAAAAACGTGATGGACAAGTATTGACTAAACAAGAGATTGAGTACTTTATTGAGGAATATACCAATGGTAATATTCCGGATTATCAAGCATCAAGTTTAGCTATGGCGATATATTTTCAAGACATGAATGATGATGAACGTGCAGCACTAACAATGGCTATGGTGAATTCTGGTGATGTCATAGACTTATCTAATATTGATGGGATTAAGGTAGATAAGCATTCAACTGGTGGCGTGGGTGATACAACTACACTAGTATTAGCACCTTTAGTAGCATCAGTAGGTGTACCTGTAGCCAAAATGAGTGGCCGTGGTCTAGGACATACTGGTGGAACGATTGATAAATTAGAATCTGTAGCAGGTTTCCATGTGGAAATCAGTGAAGATAAATTTGTTAAATTAGTCAACGAAGCGAAAGTCGCAGTGATAGGTCAAACAGGCAACCTTACACCAGCAGATAAAAAATTATATGGCCTTCGTGACGTTACGGGGACTGTAAATTCGATTCCATTAATTGCTTCATCAATCATGAGTAAAAAAATTGCTGCAGGTGCAGACGCCATTGTTTTAGATGTGAAAACAGGTAATGGTGCGTTTATGAAGACAATCGAAGAAGCTGAAGCGTTGGCGCATGCAATGGTTAGTATTGGTAACAATGTAGGTAGAAATACGATGGCTATTATTTCTGATATGAGCCAACCGTTAGGCAATGCCATAGGAAATGCTCTGGAAGTCAAAGAAGCAATTGAAACTTTACAAGGTAAAGGTCCAAAAGACCTTACAGAATTAGTGATGACACTAGGCTCACAAATGGTCGTTGTAGGTGGTAAAGCTAAGGACTTAGACGAAGCACGACAATTGTTAGAAAATGCAATTCAAAATGGTTCAGCATTAGAAACTTTTAGAACATTTTTAGAAAATCAAGATGGTAATGGTTCAGTTGTAGATGATGTAAAAAAATTACCACAAGCTAAATATCAAATTCAATTACCATCACCAAAGACGGGGGTTGTAACTGAAATCGTTGCAAATGAGATAGGTGTTGCTTCGATGATGTTAGGTGCAGGTAGACAAACAAAAGAAGATGATATTGATTTAAGTGTTGGTCTCGTATTGCATAAAAAAGTAGGAGACAAGGTGAATGAAGGAGAAGCACTATTAACCATTCATAGTAATAAAGAGCAAATTGATGACGTCAAAGACAAACTCAATGAAAATATTACGATAAGTCAAACTGGTACCGAACCGACATTGATTCATAAAATTATTACTGAATAGGAGTGAACGTCATGACTACACCATTCAAACGTGTACATTTAATTGTTATGGACTCAGTTGGTATTGGAGAAGGACCTGATGCCAAAGCCTTTAATGATGAAGGCAGCCATACATTAAAACACACATTAGCAGGATTTAATCAAAACTTGCCTAACTTACAAAAGCTGGGATTAGGTAACATTGACCCTTTGCCAATTATTGAACAAGAGTCACAACCACAAGCGTTTTATACTAAAATGAGTGAAGCGTCAGTGGGTAAAGATACAATGACTGGTCATTGGGAAATTATGGGCCTAAATATAATGCAGCCCTTCAAAGTATATCCAGAAGGCTTTCCTGAAGAACTCGTTAGTGAAATAGAATCATTAACTGGTCGTAAAGTTGTGGCAAATCGTCCTGCCTCAGGAACTCAGATTATTGATGAGTGGGGAGAGCATCAAATGAAAACGGGTGATTTGATAGTATATACATCAGCGGATCCTGTGCTTCAAATTGCTGCGCATGAAGATATAATACCTTTAGAAGAGTTATACGATATATGTGAGAAGGTTAGAGAGTTAACTAAAGATCCAAAATATTTGATAGGTAGAATTATTGCCAGACCATATATAGGTGAGCCTGGTTCGTTTAAAAGAACTTCCAATAGACACGATTATGCCTTGAAACCGTTCGGAAGAACAGTAATGAATGAATTAAAAGATAACGGTTATGATGTGATAGCCCTAGGTAAAATCAACGACATCTTTGATGGAGAAGGCGTGACAGAATCAATTCGTACTAAAGATAATATGGATGGTATGGATAAATTAGTTGAAACAGTACAACGAGACTTTAATGGTATGAGTTTCTTAAATCTTGTTGATTTCGATGCCTTATATGGCCATCGTCGTGATAAAGGTGGTTACGCACAAGCTCTTAAAGAGTTTGATGAGCGTCTGCCAGAACTTATTAATCATTTGCAAGAAGACGACTTAGTGATTATTACAGCCGACCATGGAAATGATCCGACTGCAGACGGCACAGATCATACAAGAGAGTTTGTACCAGTATTGATGTTTAGTCCGAAAATTAAAGACTACCATGAATTAACAGTCGATAACACATTCAGTTCTTTAGGAGCGACGATTGCTGATAACTTTGGTGTGAAATTACCAGAGTTTGGCAGAAGTTACTTAAAAGAAATGGGTGTTGAAAAGTGAATAAAATAACGAGAGTGATTTTTGGCATTGTTTTTAGTATCGCTGGTATTTTGCATTTTAAAGACGAACAAAAATTTAGAGCAATCATACCAACATACCTTCCGTTTAGAAAAGCGGCAGTATTAATCACTGGTGTGTTTGAAGTGGTTTTTGGTTTGTTATTGCTAGCTCGCAAACCTTCGACATGCTTGAAAAAGGCTATCATTGCGTTTTTATTGGCTGTGTTTCCAGCTAATATATACATGGCGCGTAACAATATTCCATTAGGCGGTAAAGAACTGCCTAAGTGGGCGTTGTATGGTAGACTTCCGCTACAGTTTGTCATGATTAAAATGATAAGTAAACTATAAGTTATTAGTTTGAATAAATAGAAACGCTTCAAAGTGTACATTAAAGAATGTCTGCTTCGAAGCGTTTTTTTGCGTAGCGATAAGATTGTTATATTTACTATTAATAAATTTATGATTTATAAAAAAGAAGAGGTTAGGCATGAAAGTGCATGCTTAACCTCTTCTTTTTTGTTGATAATAAGTAATTGCTCATGTTCTATCTTTTGTAGAGACTCCAGTTTAAAGTTACTTACTTTCACCATAAATATCATGCCATTCATCTTTTTTATCTAAAAATGTTTGCGCGATTTCCTTTGCGCCTTCTAATGAATGACTTGCTGCCCAACCACATTGTACTTCATTACAAGCCGGTACCTCTGTAGCATTTAATACGTCTTGAATTGTTTTTTCGATGATTTGTAGTACATCTTTATAATCATCATGGTTGATGAATGAAACGTAAAAGCCAGTCTGACATCCCATTGGACTGATATCAACGACTTTATCTGAATGATTACGGATATTTTCAGCCATAAGATGTTCTAGTGAATGTAATCCTGGCATATCCATGTGCTCTTTATTTGGTTGTTTGAAACGAATATCATATTTATGAATAACATCTCCGTTTGCGCCTTCCATTTTTCCTGCTAGTCTTACAAATGGCGCAGATACAATTGTGTGGTCTAAATTGAAGCTTTCAACATTCATTTTTGGCATGGTGTTATCCTCCTAATATTTTACATAAACTAATTGTAACAAGACCAAACAGTATTTACAATTTCTGTATTTGGGTAAACTCATAGAATAGCTAACAATTATTATAAATTTCAGAAAATTAATGACAGAGTCCAACAAACCCGATAGAATAAGTAATAATTAAAACAGGTTTTGTACATTATGAATTATAAATTGTGTTATTAAATAAATTACTTATTGCGTTTCATTTTAGTGTTCATCGCTATAAAGGCAATATTAGGAGGGCGTATTTATACTATGGAAAACAAACAAATTATTTTAGATTACATAGAAAATGATAAATATAAATTTTTGGAAATGAGCCATCAAATACATCAAAGACCTGAATTAGGAAATGAAGAAATTTTTGCATCTAGATCACTAATTGAAATGTTAGACAGCAATGATTTTGAAGTCGAAACGGATATCGCTGGTCATGCTACTGGTTTCATAGCTAGATATGAATCAGATTTACCGGGTCCTACAATAGGATTCTTAGCAGAATATGATGCATTACCAGGTTTAGGTCATGCTTGTGGTCACAATATTATTGGAACGGCAAGTACTTTTGCGGGTATCGCGTTGAAACAACTCATAAATAAAATTGGAGGAAAAGTTATTGTACTTGGATGCCCAGCTGAAGAAGGTGGAGAAAACGGGAGCGCTAAAGCAACTTATGTTAAAGAAGGTGTTATTGACGAATTAGATATTGCGTTAATGGTGCATCCCGGTAATGAAACTTATAGAACGATTAATACATTGGCTGTAGATGTTTTAGATATTAAATTTTATGGTAAAAGTACACATGCTTCTGAAAATGCTGATGAAGCTAGAAATGCATTAGACGCAATGATTTCTTATTTTAATGGTGTAGCACAATTAAGACAACATATTAAAAATGGACAACGTGTACATGGTGTCATATTAGACGGTGGTAAGGCGGCTAATATTATTCCGGACTATACACATGCACGTTTTTATACAAGAGCAACTTCGCGTCAAGAATTAGATATATTAACAGAACGAGTAGGACAAATTGCAAAAGGTGCAGCCATTCAAACTGAATGCGATTATGAATTTGGGCCAATACAAAACGGTGTAAATGAATTTATAAAATCTTCTAAACTAGATGATTTGTTTGTAAAATATGCAACTGAAATGGGAGAAGCTGTTATAGATGATGATTTTGGATATGGTTCAACAGATACGGGGAACGTAAGTCATATTGTACCTACAATACATCCTCATATTAAAATAGGATCCCGTAATTTAGTTGGCCACACGCATAGATTTCGTGAAGCTGCAGCAAGTACACAAGGTGATAATGCCTTAATTAGAGGCACAAAGATTCTTGCCTTAATGGGTTTAGAATTAATCACTAATAAATCGTTGTTTGATGAAATTATCGAGCAACACCGATATATAAAGGAGCATAAAAAATGACTAATCAAAGCTCTCTGCATCCTCAATTAACACTTAGTGATCTATATGATTCTAGTATTGTCTATACTTCACGGCCATCATATGTTTCGAACCCTTGGTTAGAACCTGAAGAACATCAGTCCAATTTTCTAACTGGTAGAGAGCTCATCATTGCTAACCAAATGCCTGTAATAGTACACGAGGCATGTGTTACAAATAAATTGAAAATTTTGTTTGAAGCTGTAGGTAAAGCCATGCCTACAAACATTATTCAATTTAATAATCGAAGAAGTTATGAACAAGTGATCCAAGATTTAGCATTGAATGACAATAAAAAAATATATTTCCAATATATTCATGGTGAAGATATTGTAAACAAAGCGTATTATGCATTAAATAAAGATGTTTTTATGGCTTTAAATAATAAAGCACGTATCCCAGAGTGGACTAATTACAAATATTTACCTAAAAGAGAAGTTGTAGCCATTGATGATTTTCGCCACGCAGTTTCTTTTTGGGAATTTCCATTTGTATTAAAACCAGGCGACGACTTACCTACAGCAGGTGGATATGGCGTTATGATTTGTAATGATGAAAAAGATTTAGACCAAGCTAAAATCCGAATTGAGCAAGCAAAAAGCGAAACAGACACAATTATTATAGAACAAAAAGTAGAAATAGTTACGAATTATTGCGTGCAATATGCATATTCTAAATATACAGGTATTCAATATATTGGTACATCTGATCAAATTACAGATGATTATGGTTCTTACAAAGGTAACCAAAATACACATGATGTGCCACAATCAGTGATTCAAGCTGGCAGAGAGATAATGGAAATAGGTGTTGCGAAAGGGTATTTTGGTATTGCTGGATTCGATTTGTTGTTAGATAAGAATGGTGAAGTATTTGCCATAGATTTAAATTTTAGACAAAACGGTTCAACGAGTATGTTATTGTTAGAACCTATGTTGCAAGGCAAATATCATAAATTCTTTAGTTATATAGCGCCAGATAATTGCGATAATGAACATTTTTTCAAAATAATTGAGAAATATGTAAATAAAGGCGTATTGTTCCCATTATCTTATTACGATGGTGACTGGTATAAGAATGAAGTTGTTCAATCAAGGTTTGGTTGTATTTGGCATGGAGAAAGCCAAGCCTTAGTGGAATCTATGGAGCGACAGTTTTTAGAAGAACTGAAAAATAACCTATAGGCGCATTGATTGATGAATACATTTAATTTTATCAGTGATTGTAACCAGCTAATGTAACTATAATAGTAAGCTTAAGACGCCATTGTAGTAGTTGTTGTTTGTTGTAACATTTCTATCATGAATGTCTATTGTATAGCGTCTCGTTTATTATCGGCGATTGACTAGAGCCATGCAGTCCTTTATATTCTTAATATAGGTAAATTATTATGAATGGATTGAAGGTGTTTTGATGTCTTATAAAGAAAGTTCATTTTTTAAAGAAATATTAATTAATGAAGTGTTTTATGTAGCAACGGAAGCAAAGGAATTAATCAGACAAGAAGTAGATGAAAATAAAGTCGTATGTACTTGGACTGATAAAGAGACTGCCGAAGCTTACTTGAAAAAGCAAAAAATTGATTACGATAAAATTAAAAAGATAGATATCGATCGTTTTGTAACTTATGAAATCGATAATGTCTTTAGCGATAACGAACAAGTATTGATGAACCCTACTTCTGAGAAAGATGGTGAGCTTATACCAATCGCAGAAGCTACGGATGAATTAATGTCTGATTTAGATAATATTCGTTTAAAAGAATTTGTTAAGGATGTTGCAAAAGAAGACGCAGTGTTTGGTTTGACAAATAAAAACGTTAAGCAATTCCTTATGATTAGTGATGAATCACATCAAAGACCTAATATCATGCCTGTATGGAGTATCAAAAAAAGAGCTGAGAAGGTAAGAGATGAAGATTTTGAAGAGTGTGACATTATAGAAGTAGAAGGTGAAGTATTCGCTGAATGGTTAGATAACTTACGAGATGACGATAACGCGGTTGCAATCGATTTGAAACCAGGCGTTTTAGGTAGTGTAGTACCTGCACAAAAAGTATTGGATCAGCTTCCTTTTTAAAATAAAAGGGCTCTAAGACATGAAAATATGTCTCGGGGCCCTTTTAACTTTATAGACAGTAAAGAACTTAAATAAAATTAAGCTTATAAATGAATAGCACCTAGAGCACCTGAAAAGGCGCCGTGTTCGATATAATACGGTTTGAAGCCTCTTAATACTGTATAGTCTTTAACGACCTCTTTTAATAATTCATTATTATGAAATGACGAACCGATATATGCAACGTTTTCTGTGTTATGCTCTCTAGCTACAGTAATAGACATTGTAGTAATAACTTCACCGACGACACCTATAACAGAGGCTAGTTTATCTGCTTCTGTAAAGTTAGTATCTAAATTATGTAAGACATTACCAAAGTTTGCTGCTGTTAAATCACCAGAGATTGGTGGCTCACTATCTTTGTAAATGTGTTTTACTTTCAAGTCAATGATATCTCTATTACCATTTTGAGCAGTATCAGTTAAGGTTTTATAGTCTTTGATTCCAGTCAATAAGTAACCTAGGCCTTGTATCATACCGCCACCTGTACCAACGCCCCCAACTCGCTGTTGACTGTTTCCGTTAGAAAAATGTATAGAAGTGCCTGTACCTACATTTGTGAAAATGTAGTCATCTAAAAAGTGTCCTTGTTCTTCAAGTAGTATTTCCAGCCCTTTAGCAGCAGCATCAAACTCAATAAATATACGTGCATCAAAATTTAATTTTTCATTTATGAGTGCAGCTTGACCGCCTGTCAAGCTAATACTTTCACAGTCTTGTTGGTTCAACCATTTTATGACATCATCGATTTCCGTTGTTAATCTTGTGTTATATTCACGTTTACCGGCATAATCTTGAACAATTTTAATAAGCGTCCCACCAGCATCGATGCCAATTTTCATCTAAAATTCCTCCTAAAAAATTTCCATTTTAACTAATAGTATAATAAAATTTAAGAAAATCAACTATGAATTTGCTAGAGGACCAATTTCTTCACTTGAAGTAAGCATTAGTTTATATAAAGTAGACATGCAAAAGATATATGCAAATATTTTATTTTTTCAATAGGTATTTTGATAGTTAAAATACTAATTATTAATAGAGCAATGAATAGCTTTTTAAATTAATTC
Source organism: Staphylococcus sp. KG4-3 (assembly GCF_033597815.2). Lineage (NCBI taxonomy): Bacteria > Bacillati > Bacillota > Bacilli > Caryophanales > Staphylococcaceae > Staphylococcus > Staphylococcus halotolerans. The sequence goes on along the minus strand of NZ_CP166245.1, from coordinate 2,042,006 downwards.
CAGATTTATAGATTATTTTATGCGTAATAGTGGTATTAATAATTACTACTACGTTTTAAATAGGGGATATTAAAATGGTGATTAAGCAAAAATTTGAAAATATTATAGTACAAGAGTTTGAAGAGAAGTATAGACAGGCTCTTTATGAGTTTAATTTAAATGAGCGTCAACAAATCTATTCTTCTTTACCGAAAGATGTGTTAGATGATGCAATAAATGATGAGGATAGGATTGCCAATATTGCACTAAATAAAGCGGGAGATGTTGTTGGTTTTTTTGTGCTACATCAATATTATCAACATGAAGGATATGATACACCTAGCCAAGTTATTTATGTTAGGTCTTTATCCGTAAATGAAGATTACCAAGGCTATGGCTACGGCACAAAGATGATGATGTATTTGCCTCAATATGTTCAAGATTTATTTCCGAATTTTAACCACTTATATCTTGTGGTTGATGCAGAGAACAAAGGTGCATGGAATGTATATGAACGTGCAGGTTTTATGCATGCTGCAACGAAAGAAGAAGGGCCAATTGGTAAAGAGCGATTATATTATTTAGATTTAGATTCTAAGCATGTCTCATCTTTAAAGTTAAAGCCAAATACAGATGAACAACCCTTTAATATACACATCATAGACTTAATAAAAGATGGGCAAAAAGTTGGCTTTATAGCTATAGAGAGACATGATGGACGAATGAATATTTCTAAGATTGAAGTAAATAAAGATAAGAGACATCATGGTATTGCAGAAAGCGCCTTGAGACAATTAGCAACATATGTTAGAAAGCATTTTAATGATGTAGAACTTTTGACAATTACTCTCTATGGAGAGAATAATGAATTAAAGTCACTATGTATAAATAGTAATTTTGTTGAAATTGAGGCGGCTGATGACTTTATTGTCTTTGAAAAATATATAAATTACTAAATGCGATTGCGAAATCAAGCATTGTCATTTATAATTTACATTTGTTATTATTACTTATGATAAACTTAGTACTGATTTGGATAAATGCCTTTGAAAGGAAGAATAAATAATGAGAATTCAAGATTATACAAAAGAAATGGTTGATGAGAAATCATTTATCGATATGGCTTACACATTATTAAACGAAAAAAATGATACGATGAATTTATACGATATCATTGATGAATTTAAAGCGTTAGGTCACTATGAAGATGAAGAAATTGAAGATAGAATTGTTCAATTCTATACGGATTTAAACACAGACGGACGTTTCTTAAACGTTGGAGAAAATATTTGGGGCTTACGTGATTGGTATTCAGTTGCTGATATCGAAGAAAAAATTGCTCCTACAATTCAAAAATTCGATATCCTAGATGACGATGCTGAAGAAGACAAAAACTTAAAATTACTTGGTGAAGATGAAACTGAAGATGATGATGATATTCCAGCAGTAACCGACGACCAAGAAACATTAAATGACCCAGAAGATCCTGAAGAAGACGATGTAGATGAAGATCTTAATGAATCAGATATCGTTATCGATGAGGACGACGAAGATTTTGATGATGAAGAAGACGAAGAAGACGAAGAATTTGAAGAAGATGAAGAGGATTTTAAAGAATAATTCTTCGAGATTTAATTGACTTTTTTCAAGAACATGATAAAATTTTATTCGGGCTCCTTTAAATAGGACGACGTGTATAAATAATATACGCTCCCCCTTACAACCATGTGAGAGGGAGCGATTTTTTTATTTAAATTACTATATAAGCTTTATAATATTTTTAATTTAGGTGATTGTTTGTAAAGGCAATTCGTATGTATAAATAATTTGCTATGTAAAAGTTATCTCACAAATTAATTAACCATTGAATTGGAAATGTGTTTGTCAATCATAGGTATTGAAGGAAATTACTGTTTTAATAATAGGAGGCAGAACATGACAAAATTTATTTTTGTAACTGGTGGAGTTGTTTCTTCATTGGGTAAAGGTATCACAGCAGCATCTTTAGGTAGATTATTAAAAGATAGAGGATTGAAAGTAACTATCCAAAAATTTGATCCTTATTTAAACGTAGATCCAGGTACGATGAGCCCGTATCAACATGGTGAGGTATTTGTAACGGATGATGGTGCAGAAACAGACCTAGACCTAGGACATTACGAAAGATTTATTGATATAAATTTAAATAAATATTCAAATGTAACTGCAGGTAAAGTCTATTCTCATGTATTGAAAAAAGAGCGTCGTGGTGATTATTTAGGTGGTACCGTACAAGTTATTCCACATATTACGAACGAAATAAAAGAACGTTTACTTTTAGCAGGGGAAAGTACAAATGCAGATGTTGTTATCACTGAAATCGGTGGTACAACTGGTGATATTGAATCATTACCGTTTATCGAAGCAATTAGACAAATTCGTAGTGATTTAGGCCGTGAAAATGTGATGTATGTACATTGTACGTTACTTCCTTATATTAAAGCTGCTGGTGAAATGAAAACAAAACCAACACAACATAGTGTGAAAGAATTACGTGGACTTGGTATACAACCAGACTTAATTGTAGTTAGAACAGAATACGAACTGACACAAGATTTAAAAGATAAAATTGCCTTATTCTGCGATATTGATAAAGCAAGTGTTATCGAATGCCGTGATGCTGAATCACTATATGAAATTCCATTACAATTAAGTAACCAAGATATGGATGACATTGTGATAAAACGTTTAGAATTAAACGCGAAGTATGAAACTCAACTAGATGAATGGCAATATTTATTAGATACTGTAAATAGTTTGGATGGTAAAATAACAATAGGTTTGGTAGGAAAGTACGTAAGTTTACAAGATGCTTATCTTTCAGTTGTTGAATCATTGAAACATGCTGGATACCCATTGAAAAAAGATATTGAAGTAAGATGGATTGATTCTAGCGAAGTAACAGATGAAAACGTCTCAGAAGTTCTAGCTGATGTAGATGGCATTTTAGTACCAGGTGGATTTGGTTTCCGTGCAAGTGAAGGGAAAATATCTGCGATTAAATATGCACGTGAAAATAATGTACCTTACTTTGGTATTTGTTTAGGTATGCAACTTGCCACTGTTGAGTTTGCCAGAAATGTAATTGGTCTTGATGGTGCACATTCTGCTGAGTTAGATCCTAGTACACCACACCCAATTATTGACTTATTACCTGAACAAAAAGATATCGAAGACTTAGGTGGAACTTTACGTTTAGGATTATACCCGTGTCATATTCAAGAAGGTACTTTAGCTCATGATATTTACAACGAAACGAATATTGAAGAAAGACATCGTCATCGTTATGAATTTAATAACGATTATAGAGAACAGCTTGAAGCGAACGGCATGGTATTCTCTGGTACAAGCCCAGATGGTCGTTTAATTGAAATGATAGAGATTCCTGAAAATGACTTCTTTATTGCTTGTCAATTCCATCCAGAATTTTTATCAAGACCTAACCGTCCTCAACAAATTTTCAAAGCATTTATTGAAGCATCTTTAAAACATCAACAAAGTAAATAATATATAGATTTAACGCGATATCAGAAACTTAGTGTTTAGCTAATTTCTAAATATCGCGTTTTTTATAATTGTATTAAAATATAAAATTCAAATCGCTATATTTATATAAAAAATGGTATAAATTATAAGATTTTCATTTTCTGAATAAAAAATGTGAAATAAAAACGCTTACAATTATATAGAAGAATGCAAAAATGATATTACTTTGATATAATTAGATTGTAAAAATATGTGCTTAAAGCACCAAGGAGGAACTTTCATGCCTTTAGTTTCAATGAAAGAAATGTTAATAGACGCAAAAGAAAATGGTTACGCGGTTGGTCAATACAACTTAAATAACTTAGAATTTACACAAGCGATTTTAGAAGCTTCTCAAGAAGAGAACGCTCCAGTAATCCTAGGTGTATCTGAAGGTGCTGCTCGTTACATGGGTGGTTTCTACACAGTTGTTAAAATGGTTGAAGGATTAATGCACGACAAAGAAATTACTATTCCTGTAGCAATACACTTAGACCACGGTTCAAGCTTTGAAAAATGTAAAGAAGCAATTGATGCTGGTTTTACTTCAGTAATGATTGATGCTTCTCATGGTTCATTTGAAGATAATGTTGAAATTACTTCAAAAGTTGTTGAATATGCACATGAGCACGGCGTTTCAGTTGAAGCAGAATTAGGAACTGTTGGCGGACAAGAGGATGATGTTGTTGCTGAAGGCGTTATCTATGCAGACCCTAAAGAGTGTCAAGAACTTGTTGAAAAAACAGGTATCGATACATTAGCTCCAGCCTTAGGTTCAGTACACGGACCTTATAAAGGTGAACCTAAATTAGGATTCAAAGAAATGGAAGAAATTGGTGCTTCTACTGGTTTACCATTAGTACTACATGGTGGTACAGGTATCCCAACTAAAGACATCCAAAAAGCAATTCCTTTTGGTACAGCTAAAATCAATGTAAACACTGAAAACCAAATTGCTTCTGCTAAAGCTGTTCGTGAAGCGTTAGATAACGATAAAGAAGTTTATGATCCTCGTAAATACTTAGGACCGGCTCGTGAAGCGATTAAAGCTACAGTGATTGGTAAAATTAAAGAGTTTGGTACATCTAATAAAGCTAAATAATTTAACTGTTATATAGCAAAAGTTGACTAGGTTATAATTACAATTTGAGCTAATGCTAAGTGGTTCAACCATAAGAACTGCAATTGTCTATTACTAAATAAACTTTTAGATATCTAGTCGTTTTCTGGGGCGAGAATAAGAAATCAAAATTGAATTTTTGATTTCTGTTTCGCCCCTTTTTTTATGTTATAATTTGTTAGGCTTTGAAAGCTAATAAATAGAATTACAGTGGTTTACATAATTTTTATAAACAAATCTTAAAAAATGATTTAAATTGTAAAATATTGGGAATTAAAAATTATAGTAAAAAATTATATGCATTATGCAGCACTTAATTAAATTTGAAATAGATTTTATGAAACTGTTGTGCTTTGCAAACTGTAATCATTTAATTTATAATGCAAATGATATATTAGAATAGAATATCGATTGAAAGGCAAAGGAGAACAAGCGAATGGCTCAAGAAGTGATTAAAATTAGAGGTGGGCAAACACTTAAAGGTGAAGTGAATAACCACGGTGCTAAAAATAGTGCAGTAGCAATTATACCAGCAGCAATATTGGCTGAAGACAAAGTAACAATTGAAGGCCTTCCAGAAATCTCTGATGTAGAAACTTTAGTAAGTTTACTTGGAGATCTAAACATTGAGACAGAATTAGAAGGTATGACATTACATGTTAACCCTGAAAATATTGAAAATGCACCATTACCAAATAATAAAGTAGAATCATTACGTGCTTCTTATTATATGATGGGAGCAATGTTAGGTAGATTTAAAAAATGTGTCATTGGTTTACCTGGTGGATGTCCTTTAGGACCAAGACCGATTGATCAACATATTAAAGGATTTAAAGCATTAGGTGCAAAAGTAGATGAATCAAGTAGTACTTCTATGAAGATTGAAGCAGACAGATTGGTCGGCGCAAATATATTTTTAGACATCGTAAGTGTAGGTGCTACGATTAATATTATGTTGGCAGCAGTACGTGCTGAAGGTCATACAGTTATTGAAAATGCTGCAAAAGAACCAGAAGTGGTTGATGTAGCTAATTTCTTAATGAGCCTTGGAGCTGATATTAAAGGTGCAGGTACAAGTACAATCAAAATTAATGGGGTAGAACAATTGCATGGTTCACATCATCAAGTGATTCCCGACAGAATTGAAGCGGGTACATATATGTGTATTGCAGCAGCTTGCGGTGAGAACATCAGAATCAATAATATTATCCCAACACATGTAGAACCACTTACAGTTAAACTGAAAGAATTAGGTGTAGATATCCAAGTTGAGGATGATAGCGTACTTATTAGACGTAGCACACCGTATTCAAGCGTTGATATTAAAACATTAGTATATCCAGGATTTGCCACTGACTTACAACAACCAATAACACCTCTATTATTTATGGCTGATGGCGTATCGTTTGTTACTGAAACGATATATCCAGCACGTTTTAAGCATATAGATGAATTGAAAAATATGGGGGCAAATATTTCTGCAGACAATGGTACAGCAACTATAAAACCATCAGAATTAACTGGAGCTGATGTTTACGCAAGTGATTTACGTGCAGGTGCTTGCCTTATTGTAGCTGGATTGTTAGCAGAAGGAGTTACAACTATTTATAATGTAAAACATATTTATCGTGGTTATACAAACATCGTAAAAACTCTACAATCACTTGGTGCAGATATTTGGACTGAAGTAATTTAAAAAATATGGTATACTAAATATACTAAGTAAAAAGTTGTGTATTTAGTGAATATGTATTTTAGAATAAAATCGATAATGAGGTGATAGCCATGGAGGTTTGCCCTTATCTAGAAGAAACCTTTAAAATCGTAGGTAGAAGCTGGAATGGTCTTATTATTAATTATTTATCTAGATGTACGGAAAAATCTGCTCACTTTTCTGATATGAAGCGTGATTTGAAGACGATAACACCACGTGCACTTAGTATAAAATTAACTGACCTTACGGAATGGGGTCTAGTAGAGAAAAATGTAGTATCTACAAGCCCGATGAATATTTTGTATCAGCTTACAGATAAAGGTGATGCTTTAGCGGCAGCGCTAGTACCAATGGAAGAATGGGCACAAGAGTATATTAAACTTGAAAACAAGTAACTAAATACCTTGGACAATCGAGTCTGAAACGTCAATATGATGTTTTAGGCTCGTTTTTTATATACTAGTAGTTGTGAGCAGTTATGTTTAAAAATACAAAATCTCGGTTAGAATATAATTATCAACATAACTTAAGGAGTGAATATATAATGAGAAATTTCACTAAACAATATATCAACGGTGAATGGATTGAAAGTGCAAGTGGCGAAACGATAGAAGTTATCAATCCTGCAACAGAAGAAGTAGCGGGTACAATCGCGAAAGGTAACAAAGAAGATGTTGATAAAGCAGTGGATGCAGCAGAAAATGTATATTTTGAATTTAGACACAGTTCAGTTCAAGAAAGAAAAGAACTATTAGATAAAATTGTTCAAGAGTATAAAAATAGAAAAGAAGATCTTATAGAAGCTATTACTGATGAACTAGGTGCGCCTTTAGACGTTTCAGAAAATGTCCATTATCAAATGGGGTTAGATCATTTTGAGGCAGCACGTGATGCATTAGATAATTTCGAATTTGAGGAGCGCCGTGGTGATGACTTAGTTGTTAAAGAAGCCATTGGTGTGGCTGGTTTAATCACACCTTGGAACTTCCCTACAAACCAAACATCTCTTAAATTATCAGCGGCATTCGCAGCAGGAAGTCCAGTAGTTTTAAAACCATCAGAAGAAACTCCGTTTGCAGCAATTATTTTAGCTGAAATTTTTGATAAAGTAGGCGTGCCAAAAGGTGTATTTAACTTAGTTAATGGTGATGGTAAAGGCGTAGGCAACCCTTTAAGTGAACATCCTAAAGTTAGAATGATGTCATTTACTGGTTCTGGCCCAACAGGCTCAAGTATTATGAAAAAAGCTGCGGAGGATTTCAAAAAAGTGTCACTTGAACTAGGTGGTAAATCACCATATATTATCCTAGATGATGTAGATATAGACGAAGCAGCAAGTGCAGCAACTGGTAAAGTTGTTACAAATACTGGTCAAGTATGTACAGCGGGTACTAGAACCCTCGTACCTGAAAGCATTAAAGAAGATTTCTTAACAGCTGTAAAAGAGAAATTTAGCCAAGTTAAAGTAGGAGACCCACGTGCAGAAGGCACTGAAGTTGGACCTATCATTAGTAAAAAACAATTTGACCAAGTTCAATCATATATTGATAAAGGTATAGAAGAAGGTGCAGAATTATTTTATGGTGGGCCAGGTAAACCAGAAGGTCTAGAAAAAGGATACTTTGCACGCCCAACAATCTTTAACAATGTAGATAATGATATGGTAATTGCTCGAGAAGAAATATTTGGTCCTGTTATGTCAATTATCACTTATAATGATGTAGATGAAGCTATTAAAATCGCAAATGATACAGAATATGGTTTAGCAGCATATGTATATGGGGAGGATCAAGAAACGTTGCATAAAGTAGCCCGTTCATTAGAAGCAGGTACAGTTGAAATTAATGAAGCAGGACGCAAACCAGATTTACCATTCGGTGGCTACAAACAATCAGGTATTGGCCGTGAATGGGGAGACTATGGTATTGAAGAATTCCTAGAAGTTAAATCAATTGCAGGTTACTATAAATAATTTATTTTTAATAGGTTAATTATTTGAAGATGAGGCATATAATTTATGCTTCATCTTTTTTCTGATTTTAGAAAATTGAAATACGTTTTGTAATTAAAAAGGAAATTTGCTATAGTTATAAAAGTAAGTAGCGTAGTTACTACGTTATTTAAAAACTTATTTATGAAATGGGTGCAAGATAATGCCTGAAAAAGTACGGACATCACCTCAGTATGAATCGTTCCACGAATTATACAAAAATTACACTACAAAAGATCTCACTCAAAAAGCCAAATCTCTAAAATTAACAAATTATAGTAAATTGAATAAAAAAGAACTTGTTCTAGCCATTATGGAAGCACAAATGGAAAAAGACGGAAATTATTATATGGAGGGTATCTTAGATGATATTCAACAAGATGGTTATGGTTTCCTAAGAACAGTTAATTATTCTAAAGGTGAAAAAGATATCTATATTTCTGCTAGTCAAATTCGTCGTTTTGAAATTAAACGTGGAGACAAAGTGACTGGCAAAGTGAGAAAGCCTAAAGATAATGAAAAATACTATGGTTTATTACAAGTTGATTTCGTAAATGGTGAGAATGCAGAAGAAGTTAAAAAACGTCCGCATTTCCAAGCTTTGACACCATTATATCCTGAAGAGCGCATTTTATTAGAGACAACAAAACAAAACTTCTCAACGCGTATTATGGATTTAGTAACACCAATCGGTTTAGGACAACGTGGTTTAATTGTTGCCCCGCCAAAGGCTGGTAAAACATCATTGCTTAAGGAAATTGCAAATGCAATTGCGATAAATAAACCAGATGCAGAGTTATTTGTGTTGCTTGTTGGAGAAAGACCTGAAGAGGTTACAGATTTAGAAAGATCAGTTGAATCTGCAGAAGTAGTGCACTCTACATTTGACGAACCACCACAACATCATGTGAAAGTTGCGGAATTATTATTAGAACGTGCAAAACGTCTAGTAGAAATTGGTAAAGACGTCATCATTTTAATGGATTCAATTACTAGGTTAGCTCGTGCTTATAATCTTGTGATTCCTCCTAGTGGTCGTACATTATCTGGTGGTTTAGATCCTGCATCCTTACACAAGCCTAAAGCTTTCTTCGGGGCTGCTAGAAATATTGAAGCGGGTGGTAGTATGACAATTTTAGCTACTGCTCTAGTAGATACTGGGTCTCGGATGGATGATATGATTTATGAGGAATTTAAAGGGACAGGAAATATGGAATTACATCTAGATCGTAAGTTAGCTGAACGTCGTGTATTCCCAGCAATCGATATCGGTCGTAGTTCCACTCGTAAAGAAGAATTGCTAATAGACGCAAAAGAGCTTGAGTCATTGTGGCAATTACGTAATATGTTCACAGATTCTACAGATTTTACAGAAAGATTTGTGCGCAAATTGAAACGTACAGATAACAATAAAGAATTCTTTGAACAGTTACAAAAAGCTGCTAAAGAAAGTACTAAGACAGGTAAACCAATTATTTAATCTGAAATAATTCTGTATATACTTAAGCAATATTTGATTTGGGGTTGCGTTTTATATTTAAAGCCATTATAATTATCAAGTATTGGGTAAAAACTCACAAAAAACTCTGTGCCAGATGGTTCAGGGCAAAGGAGCTGAAAAGTAATGAGACAAAATATTCATCCTGAATATCATAAGGTTATCTTTTTAGATACTACTACGGATTTTAAATTCTTAAGTGGTTCAACTAAATCTTCATCAGAAACTATGACATGGGAAGATGGTAATGAATACCCAGTTATTCGTTTAGACATTTCATCTGATTCACACCCATTCTATACAGGACGTCAAAAATTCGCTGCTGCGGATGGTCGTGTGGAACGTTTCAACAAAAAATTCGGATTCAAATCAAGCAACGAATAATTGTTGTTTTAAAGCATTCTCATATTATGAGGATGCTTTTTTACTTTTACATAAATTTAAATTAAAAATGACATAATGGCATGGCGATATTCAAGAAACTCAGACATAAATAAACGCAATTACTTGAAGATATATCATATTTTAACTTAAAAAATATGATATAATAAACCGATTATGTTTTGAAAAAGGTGGAACGCATAATGTATGAAACTTATCATTCCGGGTGGATTGAATGTATTACTGGAAGTATGTTTAGTGGTAAATCTGAAGAGTTAATACGTCGGTTAAGACGTGGCCTTTACGCTAAACAAAAAGTAGTTGTGTTTAAACCAGCTATAGATGACCGTTATCATAAAGACAAAATTGTTTCTCATAATGGTAACGCGATAGAAGCAATTAATATATCAACAGCAGCAGAAATTTTTAAACACGATTTATCAGATGTAGATGTAATCGGTATAGATGAAGTACAATTTTTTGAAAATGGTATCGTCCATATCGCTGAGCAATTAGCTGAAAAAGGACATAGAGTTATAACAGCTGGTTTAGATATGGATTTTAGAGGGAAACCTTTTGAGCCTATACCAGAGCTATTAGCAGTGAGTGAAGATGTAACGAAATTACAAGCTGTTTGTGCAGTTTGTGGTGCATCTTCAAGTCGTACTCAAAGGTTAATAGATGGTAACCCAGCAAAAATAGATGATCCAGTTATATTAGTTGGTGCAAATGAAAGTTATGAACCGAGATGTAGGGCACATCATATCGTCGCACCGAGTAATGATGAGAAGGAGGAAATGTAGTGTTTGATCAATTAGATATTGTAGAAGAAAGATATGAACAATTAAATGAATTATTAAGTGATCCAGATGTTGTGAGCAATCCAGATAATTTACGTAATTATTCAAAAGAACAAGCAGACTTACAAAAAACGGTAGAAGTTTACCGTGACTATAAACAAACAAAAGAAGATTTAGCAGAAGTTGAAGAAATGTTACGTGATACAAAGGATAGTGAAGAAATTGAGATGCTAAAAGAAGAGCATCAAACGCTTCAAAATAAAGTCCCTAAATTAGAAGAAGAACTTAAATTCTTACTTATTCCTAAAGATCCTAACGATGAGAAAGATGTTATTGTAGAAATTCGTGCTGCCGCAGGTGGAGATGAAGCTGCTATCTTTGCAGGGGATTTATTTAGAATGTATTCTAAATACGCTGAAGCACTCAATTACAAGACTGATATTGTAGAAATTACAGAGAGTGATCATGGCGGATATAAAGAAATCAGTTTCTCAGTTTCTGGAAGTGGTGCGTTTAGTAAATTGAAGTATGAGAATGGGGCGCACCGTGTACAACGTGTTCCAGAAACAGAATCTGGTGGCCGTATTCATACATCAACAGCTACTGTGGCTGTTTTGCCAGAAGTAGAAGATGTGGAAATTGAAGTACGTAATGAAGACTTGAAAATTGATACTTATCGTTCTAGTGGTGCAGGTGGTCAGCACGTAAATACGACAGATTCAGCAGTACGTATTACGCATATTCCAACGGGCATTATTGCGACTTCATCAGAAAAATCTCAAATCCAAAACCGTGAAAAGGCTTTAAAAGTATTAAAAGCACGTTTATTTGATATGAAATTACAAGAAGAACAACAAAAATATGCAGCCCAACGTAAATCTGCAGTCGGTACAGGAGACCGTTCAGAACGTATTAGAACATACAATTATCCTCAAAGTCGTGTAACCGACCACAGAATTGGTTTAACATTACAAAAGTTAGATCAAATTATGGAAGGTAAATTGGATGAAATTATAGATGCTTTAACATTAGCTGAACAAACTGATAAATTGAAAGAACTTAACAATGGTGAATTATAAAACTATTTTAAGCAATGCTAAAGAAAAGTGCGTCGACAGAAATATTGAGACGGCTCGAGCTGAATGGTTGATGCTTGATTTGTTTGGTTGGTCCAAGGCACATTATCTAATGCACATGAATGATGAAATATCAGTGTCACATTTAAAAATATTTGATGAAGCAGAGCGTAGAATGCTAAATGGGGAACCGATACAGTACATTACGGGTAAACAAACTTTTTATGGCGAGATTTTTAATGTGAATAAAAATTGTTTGATCCCTAGGCCTGAAACAGAAGAAGTTATGTTACATTTCTATCATCAACTTGAAAAAGGCGATACTGTAGTAGATGTAGGTACAGGAAGTGGTAATATTCCAATTGTACTAAAAAAATTAGATAGCACGCTCAATGTGTATGCAACTGATTTATATCAAAATGCATTAACAGTAGCTGAAGCAAATGCTGAACATCATCAAGTTGAAGTTAAGTTCTTACATGGAGACGGTTTAACACCACTTATAGAACAAGGCGTAAAAGTAAACGGATTAATCTCTAACCCACCGTACATTGATAATGATGAAGCGGAAATGATGGAAGATACAGTGCTGAAATATGAACCACACTCTGCGCTATTTGCAGCAGACAATGGTTACAAAGTTTATGATACAATTTTAGATAGCTTACCAGAAGTCTTACTACCGAATGCCAAAGTAGTATTTGAAATAGGGTTTGCACAAGGTCCTAAATTAAAAGAAAAGATTATCGCAAAATATCCAACATTAGATGTTCAAATTATAAAAGACATTAATAATAACGATCGTATAATTGCTTTCGTATGGTAAAAAAGTTATGCACTGAACATGGACAATCATGAGAGTGCATAACTTTTTATTTTGATTTAAAATGAATAATAAGATGAAAGGATGTGCCTTAATGAAAACGCGTATATGGGATTTACGTCAATATGAATATAATTTGACTGCTTATGATGGGATTGAAGATATAAAATCAATTTTTGAAAAGGGTGGATTAATCGCAATTCCAACTGAAACAGTTTATGGATTAGGTGGAGACGCACGTAATAATCAAGCGATTGAAAAAATTTATGAAGCTAAAGGTAGACCTTCTGATAACCCTTTAATTGTTCATATACATGAACTTAATCAATTAAAGTCATTTACTGCTGACTTAGAACCAGAAGTTGAGCTATTAATGAATACGTTTTGGCCCGGACCTATATCCTTTATTTTACCGTTAAGAAAAGGGTACTTATGTAATCGTGTAAGTGGTGGGCTAAATTCTATTGCTGTGCGAATGCCTAGTCATCCTATAGGCAGAGAGTTACTTCAATTAATTGATATTCCTATTGCTGCGCCTAGTGCAAATTTAAGTGGTAGACCTTCGCCAACGACCTTTGATCATGTATATCATGATTTAGATGGTCGTATAGATGGGATTGTTAATGGTGACCAAAGTGAAGAGGGCCTAGAAAGTACAGTGTTAGACTGTACACAATATCCTTTTAGAATAGCAAGACCTGGATCAATTACAAAATCAATGATTGAAAAAGTATTACCTAACAGTATTGCCGCAGATGTATCGTTGAATACTGACAAGCCGATTGCTCCAGGTATGAAATATAAACATTATTCACCAGACACACCTATAAAAATATTAGAAAATTTTCATAAGAAACCTTCATCAGCTAAGAATTGGAGTAAGGTTGCCTTTATTGTCCCACAAAGTCATCGAGAAATAGTTCCAAATCAAGCAAAATTTATACCATTATGTAAAGATGGTAATGATATTAAAGGCGCCAACCATAACCTTTATCATATATTACATCGATTAGATCAAGATCGTGAAATAGAGCGTGCTTATATCTTTGGCTTTACCTTGAACGATGATACTACTGCAATTATGAATAGAATGATGAAAGCAGCTAACCAAACTGTTATAAAAGGAGACGAATTATGAAAATCGTTTTTGTATGTACAGGGAATACATGTAGAAGTCCTTTAGCAGAAAGTATAGCGAAAGCAAAATTACCTAACCATACTATAGTATCAAGAGGTATTTATGCTATGGATGGTCAACCTATCTCTAAATATTCATTAAATATAATAGAAGAAAAAGGATTGCCAGTACCAAAACATGCGATGTCGTTTACACATAAAGATTTAAATGCAGATTTGATTTTGACCATGAGCCGTTCGCATAAGTTAGCTATTCAACAAATGGGTCATGATGCAGCACATGTTTTTACCTTGAACGAATATGTTGGAGTGCATGGAGAAGTCTCAGACCCATTTGGCGGTAATAAAGCTGACTACATTAAAATATTTAATGAATTAAATATACTGATAGATAGTTTAAAAAATAAAATATAAAAAAATTAAATTTGTGAAATGAGTATGAGAGCGTTCGTAAATACGTTATAATGATAACGTGTAGCAAATTTGCTGTCAGTCAATTTTGTATGTTGTTAAAGCACCTTGGTATTTACATACTTTTATTCAACTTAATTAAAAGGGGTGGAAGAATGGAAGACTTAAAGTTACTGTTAAACGAGTTAAAAGCACAATCATTTTTTAAAGCTGGTGAGTTGTGCCTCATTGGTTGTTCTACATCTGAAGTAATTGGTGAACGTATCGGTAGCGTTGGATCAATGGAAATTGCTCAAGAAATATTTGGGGCATTAAAAGAAATTGAAAACGAAACAGGCGTTTCGTTTGTATTTCAAGGTTGTGAACATATTAATCGTGCAGTGACCATTGAGAAATCAAACTTTAACCCCCTTACAATGGAAGAAGTTACAGTTGTACCAGATGTTCACGCTGGTGGAAGCTTAGCAACTTATGCGTATCAACATATGGTTGATCCAATGGTTGTTGAGCATATTTCTGTACCTAAAGGTATTGATATCGGACAGACTTTAATTGGAATGCATATCAAACATGTGGCTATTCCAGAGCGTACGAGTGTCAAGCAAATTGGTGAAGCAATTGTTACAATCGCTTCTTCAAGACCAAAAAAAATTGGTGGCGAAAGAGCAAAATACAACTAATACAGAAACGAGGGAATTACCAAATGTCATTTATTCAAGAGCAAGATAAGGAAATATATGAAGTGATTCAAAATGAATTTAACCGTCAAAACAACAATATCGAGCTGATTGCTTCAGAAAACTTCGTATCAGAAGCGGTTATGGAAGCGCAAGGTTCAGTATTAACTAACAAATATGCTGAAGGCTACCCAAACAGAAGATACTATGGTGGTTGTGAATTTGTGGATGTTTCAGAAGCTTTAGCGATTGATCGTGCCAAAAAATTATTTGGTGCAGAACATGTTAACGTACAACCACACTCAGGTTCTCAAGCAAATATGGCTGTTTATCTCGTAGCATTAGAACACGGTGATACTGTATTAGGTATGAATTTAAGTCATGGTGGGCACTTAACACATGGCGCGCCTGTTAACTTTAGTGGCCAATTTTATAACTTTGTTGAATACGGCGTAGACGAAGAAAATGAACAAATTGACTATGATGAAGTATTAAAAGTAGCCAAAGAACATCAACCTAAATTAATCGTTGCAGGTGCTTCTGCGTATTCAAGAACAATTGATTTTAAACGCTTTAAAGAAATTGCAGACGAAGTAGGCGCAAAATTAATGGTAGATATGGCTCATATTGCAGGTTTAGTAGCAGTTGGTTTACATCCAAATCCTGTAGAACATGCTGATTTTGTAACTACTACAACTCATAAAACATTACGCGGACCTCGTGGTGGAATGATTTTATGTAAAGAAGAATATAAAAAGCAAATCGATAAAACAATCTTCCCAGGTATCCAAGGTGGTCCATTAGAACACGTTATCGCTGCTAAAGCTGTGGCATTTGGGGAAGCATTGCAAGACGACTTTAAGGTATATCAACAACAAGTAATTAACAATGCTAAAACTTTAGCAAATACATTGACTGACGAAGGATTTAGAGTTGTCTCAGGTGGTACTGATAATCATCTTGTTTCTGTAGATGTCAAAGGTTCAGTAGGCATAACTGGTAAAGTTGCTGAAGAAACATTAGATGCTATAGGTATTACATGTAATAAAAATACAATTCCATTTGATCAAGAAAAGCCATTCGTGACAAGCGGAGTTCGTTTAGGTACACCAGCAGCAACAACACGTGGATTTGATGAAGCTGCTTTTGAAGAAGTTGCAAAAATCATTAGCTTAGTTTTAAAAGATCCAGAAAATGAAAAAGTGTTAGAAGAAGGAAAAGAAAGAGTTAAAGCTTTAACTACTAAACATCCTTTATATAACTAAAATTGGAGGAAATAAATTATGGGCAAAGTACATGTTTTTGACCACCCACTTATTCAACACAAATTAAGTTACATTCGAGACGTACATACTGGGACTAAAGAATTTAGAGAATTAGTAGATGAAGTTGGTATGTTAATGGCATACGAAGTAACAAGAGATTTAGAATTACAAGATGTAGAAATAGAGACACCTGTTACTAAAATGATAGCTAAACGCTTAACAGGTAAAAAATTAGCTTTCGTACCAATTTTAAGAGCTGGTTTAGGTATGACACAAGGCATATTGAACTTAGTACCAGCAGCTAGAATTGGACATGTGGGACTATATAGAGATCCTGAAACACTTGAAGCTGTAGAATACTTTGTAAAATTACCGCAAGACATCGAAGAGAGAGAAATTGTAGTTGTTGATCCTATGTTGGCAACTGGAGCATCAGCTATAGAAGCAATTAACTCACTTAAAAAACGTGGAGCTAAAAATATCCGTTTTATGTGCTTAATTGCAGCGCCTGAAGGTGTAGAAAAACTACAAGAAGCTCACGAAGACGTAGACATTTTCATCGCAGCATTAGACGAGAAATTAGATGAACATGCTTATATTACACCAGGCTTAGGTGATGCAGGAGACCGTTTATTCGGTACAAAATAGTTTCGCCTAGGAGTGGAATAAAATGAAAAAAATAATGACTGTATTTGGGACACGTCCTGAAGCAGTAAAAATGGCCCCTCTTGTACAAGCATTGAAAAAAGATGATGAACTAGAGCCGATTGTTGTAGTTTCGGCTCAACATAGGGAAATGCTTGATTCAGTGTTGGAAAGTTTTCATATCACGCCAGATTATGATTTGAATATTATGAAACAAGGGCAATCTTTATCAGAAATTACATCGCGTATTTTACAACGGTTAGAGCATGTCATTCAAGAAGTGAAACCAGATATGATACTGGTTCATGGCGATACTATGACGACTTTTGCTGGGAGTTTAGCTGCTTTATACAATCAAGTACCTATTGGGCATGTTGAAGCTGGCTTACGTACATGGGATAAATATGCGCCATTTCCTGAAGAAATGAATCGACAAATGGTAGGAGTAATGGCAGATTTGAATTTTGCTCCTACTAATAATGCTGCAAATAATCTTATTGCAGAAAACAAACCGTTGGATTCTATAGTAGTAACTGGTAATACAGCAATTGATGCGATGAAGACAACGATTCACGAAAATTATCAATCTGATATTATTTCGAAACATAAAGATAAACGTATCATCCTATTGACTGCGCATAGACGTGAGAATATTGGTGAACCAATGTCACATATTTTTAAAGCGGTAAGAGATATTGTGGATACTTATGAAGATGTTGTTGTTGTTTATCCTATGCATAAGAATCCTCAAGTACGAGAAATTGCTGATATTTATTTATCTGGACATAATCGTATAGAATTAGTCGAACCGTTGGAAGTGGTTGATTTCCATAATTTCGCCCACCAATCGTATTTGATATTGACTGATTCTGGAGGAGTACAAGAAGAAGCGCCATCATTAGGCAAACCTGTGTTAGTTTTAAGAGATACAACTGAAAGGCCAGAAGGTGTAGAAGCTGGCACACTTAAAATAGTAGGTACAAATGAACAAACAGTATTTGAGGCTACAAAACAATTACTTGAAAATCAACAAGTGTATGAAACAATGAGTAGTGCCCGCAACCCTTATGGTGATGGTAATGCATCATTACGAATATGTGAGAATATTAAATATTATTTTCATATAATTTCTGAAAAGCCAGAATCATTCAAATAATAAAAGGTGTTAATGTGTCATTTTTGTGACAATCATGTAAAAAATAAAACTACATTTTGAATAGAATTGACACGTTAACTACCCTATATTATTATTAAAATTGTATGATTGAAATGGTTTTCATAATTGAACGAAAAAGACGAAGTGAGGCACAGTCATGAAACGTTTCAACATCTTTTTTAATAGGTACGTTAAATACTATTTTTATGGTATAATTGTGTTATTAATTGTGTTTATTTTCACATACTCACCATTTGTTTTGGGACTTATAATAGGTACGCTCGGATCACTTATTAACACCTTTACTTTCGAATATTATTTAGAGAAAGCAAAAGAGAAAGACAATATACATATATCAACGGGCAACGTTTGGAGATATTTAATAGTGATACTTTCGTGTTGTATTTGGTATTTTTATAAGGAGCAAATTAGTATTATTGGTGTAGTCATTGGTTTAATGATTTCGTATGTTTTGATTGTTTTCAAACCATTTATACACAAGAAATAAATTTAATATATGAAAGAGGTGAGAAAGCATGAAGCATAAAGACCCTCTTGTCAGTTGGGATGTATTCGGTATAGACATCGTGTTTAACCTATCATCAATTTTGATGTTGATTATTACATCGGTTATTGTTTTTGTCATAGCTATTATTTGTACACGCAACCTCAAGAAACGTCCGACTGGTAAGCAAAATTTTATCGAGTGGGTTTTTGACTTTGTACGAGGAATTATTGAAAGTAACATGGCTTGGTCCAAAGGCGGTCAATTCCATTTCTTAGCTGTTACATTAATATTTTTTATATTTGTAAGTAATATGCTAGGGCTACCATTTCAATTAATTTCAGGTCATACACTGTGGTGGAAATCACCGACAGCAGATGCCACCGTAACTTTAACACTATCAACATTAGTCATCCTATTGACACATTATTATGGTGTTAAGATGACAGGTACTAAAGGCTATTTCCAAAACTATACAAAACCTATCTTCTTATTACCGATAAACATTTTTGAAGAATTCACTTCAACGTTAACTCTTGGTTTACGTTTGTACGGTAATATATTTGCAGGTGAGTTATTACTTGGATTATTGTCAGGTTTAGTATTTAGTTTCCCTGCGTGGGGATGGATAATTGGATTACCTGGACTCGTAGTTTGGCAAGGTTTTTCAATATTCATAGGTACAATTCAAGCATACATTTTTGTAATGCTTTCAATGGTTTATATGTCCCATAAAGTTCAGGACAGTCATTAAATAAAATTAAAAGAAAAAATTAGGAGGATTTTATAAATGAATACAATCGCAGCAGCAATCGCAATCGGCTTATCAGCATTAGGTGCAGGTATCGGTAACGGTCTTATCGTTTCAAGAACAGTAGAAGGTGTAGCACGTCAACCAGAAGCACGCGGACAATTAATGGGTATTATGTTCATTGGTATTGGTTTAGTTGAAGCATTACCTATCATTGGTGTAGTTATCGCTTTCATGTCACTATAATTCAAACAGCTATTCAGGCGAAGTCACTGTGACTTTCGCCGTTCGTTTTTATAAATATGTCTTATGATGATAATGAATGAAAGGAGTGTCTATGTAAGTGACTGCTACGACAAATATGTTCGTACTTGGTGCAGCTGGAGCAAGCGGTGTGCAATGGGGAACTATTATAGTTACCTGTATAACTTTCGGTATCTTATTACTATTATTGAAAAAATTTGCATGGGGTCCATTAAAAGAAGTAATGGATAAACGTGAACGTGATATTAATAAAGATATTGATGATGCTGAACAAGCTAAGCTAAATGCACAAAAGTTAGAAGAACAAAATAAACAAACACTAAAAGAAACGCAAGATGAGGTTCAAAGGATTTTAGAAGACTCTAAAATTCAAGCACGTAAACAACATGAAGAAATTATACATGAAGCGAATATCAGAGCAAATGGTATGATTGAAACAGCACAAAATGAAATTAATAGTGAGAAAGAACGTGCAATTGCAGATATCAATAATCAAGTTTCTGAGCTTTCAGTATTAATCGCATCGAAAGTACTTCAAAAAGAAATTTCAGAAAAAGACCAAAAAGCATTAGTTGAAAAGTACATTAAAGAGGCAGGCGATAAGTAATGGCTAAAATAGCAAAAAAATATGCCAAGGCATTATTTGATACTGCTAAAGATGCAGACATCCTTGACGCAATGTATGAAGAATTTTCAACTATTGATAAAGCAGTTCATTCTGAAATAAAGAAGTTACATGAATTGGATAGAGATCCACAAAAAGATGTTGACCAACGTCACCGTTTTGTGAATATTGTTTTTGGCCATGCCAACCAGTATATGCAAAATATGTTGATGATATTAGCTAGTAATCGTCATCTTGGATATATTCATGAAATATACACAGAATTTGAAACTTTATACAATGAACTTCACAATCAAGATTATGCTGTTATCGAATCAGTATATGAACTCTCTGAAGAAGAAGTATCACGTATAGAAGAAATTATAAAAGCTCGTACAAAACTTTCTAAAACAATGATTACTAATAAAATTAATCCAGAACTTATCGGTGGTATCAGAGTAAAAGTAGGTACTAAAGTTATGGACGCAAGTTTGAAAAATGATCTTGCACAATTAGAAAAACAATTTACTAGAGTGAAATAAAAATAAAAGGAGTGACATAGATGGCCATTAAAGCTGAAGAAATCAGTGCATTACTTCGCTCACAAATAGAAAATTATGAGTCGGAAATGGCAGTTACTGATGTAGGTACAGTTCTACAAATTGGTGATGGCATCGCTTTAATCCATGGATTAAATGATGTTATGGCTGGTGAGCTAATAGAATTCAAAAGTGGCGTTCTAGGCTTAGCACAAAACTTGGAAGAATCAAATGTAGGTGTCGTTATTTTAGGGCCATACGCTGATATCAAAGAAGGGGACGAAGTAAAACGTACTGGACGTATTATGGAAGTACCTGTAGGTGATGAATTAATCGGTCGTGTGGTTAATCCATTAGGACAAGCTATTGATGGGCAAGGACCAATCAATACTACTAAAACACGCCCTGTAGAGAAGAAAGCAACTGGTGTAATGGATCGTAAATCCGTTGATGAACCACTACAAACAGGTATTAAAGCCATTGATGCGCTTGTACCAATTGGTCGTGGGCAACGTGAATTGATTATCGGTGACCGTCAAACTGGTAAAACAACAGTAGCAATCGATACAATTTTAAACCAAGCTGATCAAGATACAATCTGTATTTATGTCGCAATTGGACAAAAAGATTCAACAGTTCGTGCCAATGTTGAAAAATTACGTCAAGAAGGCGCATTAGATTATACAATCATCGTATCTGCATCAGCAGCAGATCCGGCTCCAATGCTTTACATAGCGCCATATGCTGGTGTTGCTATGGCTGAGGAATTCATGTTTGCTGGTAAAGATGTATTAATCGTTTATGATGACTTAACGAAACAAGCTGCTGCTTATCGTGAATTATCATTATTATTACGTAGACCGCCAGGCCGTGAAGCTTATCCAGGTGATGTATTCTACTTACACAGTAGATTACTTGAGAGAGCTGCGAAATTAAATGATGATTTAGGTGGAGGCTCAATTACTGCTTTACCAATTATCGAAACACAAGCTGGTGATATTGCAGCATACGTTCCAACAAACGTAATCTCAATTACTGACGGGCAAATCTTCTTACAATCAGATTTATTCTTCTCTGGTGTTAGACCTGCAATTAACGCAGGACAATCCGTATCACGTGTTGGTGGTTCAGCTCAAATTAAAGCGATGAAAAAAGTTGCCGGTACATTACGTTTAGATTTAGCGTCTTATCGTGAATTAGAGTCATTCGCTCAGTTTGGTTCTGATTTAGATGAATTCACTGCTCAAAAATTAGAGCGTGGTAAACGTACGGTTGAAATCTTGAAACAAGATAAAAATAAACCACTACCTGTAGAAAACCAAGTTTTAATTATTTATGCTTTAACTAAAGGTTATTTAGACGATATCCCTGTTGAAGATATTACACGTTTCGAAGACGAGTTAAATCAATGGGCTAAATCTAATGCGACTGAATTATTAAATGAAATCAGAACTTCAGGTGCGCTTCCTAAAGATGACGCGTTTGAATCTGCAATTAATGAATTTAAAAAAAGTTTCAGTAAGTCAGAAGCGTAATAGTTAAAGTTAAATAAAAGGTGGTGAGATAATGGGGTCTCTTAAAGAGATTGATACACGTATAAAATCAACCAAAAAAATGAAACAGATTACGAAAGCAATGAACATGGTATCAAGTTCAAAATTGCGTCGTGCTGAAAGTAATACAAAACAATTCAGACCTTATATGGAAAAAATGCAAGATGCTATTACTGCAGTAGCTGGTGCTGATAAAAATTCACATCATCCAATGTTACAACAACGTGAAGTGAAGAAAAGCGGCTACTTAGTGATTACTAGTGATAAAGGCCTTGCAGGTGCATATAACGCAAATGTACTCAAACACCTAGTGAAAGATATAGAGAGTAAACATGCTAGTAAGGATGAATACTCAATCTTAGTCTTAGGACAAACAGGTGTGGATTTTCTTAAAAATAAGGGATATGAAATTCATGAATCGCTGATAGATGTACCAGATCAACCTTCGTTTAAAGAAGTACAAGCGATTGCTAAAAAAGCGATTGATTTGTATAGCGAAGAAGTTGTTGATGAGGTTAAAATTTATTTTAGTCATTTCGTTAGTGTATTAGAAAATACGCCTTCAACTAAAACCGTGCTTCCATTGTCTCCTGAAGATTCTAGTTTAGGACATGGTCAAATGTCTTCATATGAGTTTGAACCAGACAAAGAAGCTATATTAAGCGTTATTTTACCTCAATATGTAGAAAGTTTAATATATGGAACAATTTTAGATGCAAAAGCAAGTGAACATGCTACACGTATGACTGCAATGAAAAATGCGTCAGATAATGCGTCAGATATTATTGATGACTTATCAATACAATATAACAGAGCAAGACAAGCAGCGATAACTCAACAAATTACTGAAATCGTTGGTGGTTCAGTAGCGCTTGAATAATTATTAAAGGAGGAAAAAAACATGGGATTAGGCCGTGTAACACAAGTTATGGGTCCAGTAATTGATGTTCGTTTTGAGCACAATGAAGTTCCAGAGATTAACAACGCCTTAGTACTTGATGTAGAAAGAGACGAAGGTACTGTTTCTCTTACATTAGAAGTCGCATTACAATTAGGCGACGATGTAGTTCGTACGATTGCAATGGATTCAACTGATGGTGTTAAACGTGGTACAGAAGTTCGAGATAGTGGTAGCAGTATTAGCGTACCAGTTGGTGATGCTACACTTGGGCGTGTGTTTAACGTTTTAGGTGATACAATTGATTTAGATGATAAACTTGAAAGCTCCGTTAAACGTGATCCGATTCATAGAGAATCACCTGCTTTTGACCAATTATCAACAAAAGTTGAAATTTTAGAGACAGGTATCAAAGTAATTGATTTACTTGCACCTTATATTAAAGGTGGTAAAATCGGTTTATTTGGTGGAGCTGGAGTAGGTAAAACAGTATTAATTCAAGAATTAATTAACAATATTGCTCAAGAACATGGTGGTATTTCAGTATTTGCTGGTGTAGGTGAACGTACACGTGAAGGTAATGACTTATACTATGAAATGAGCGATAGTGGTGTTATTAAGAAAACTGCCATGGTGTTTGGTCAAATGAACGAGCCCCCTGGTGCGCGTATGCGTGTTGCATTATCTGGTTTAACAATGGCAGAACATTTCCGTGATGAACAAGGCCAAGATGTTTTACTATTTATTGATAACATTTTCAGATTTACACAAGCTGGTTCAGAAGTATCAGCGTTGTTAGGCCGTATGCCTTCAGCAGTTGGTTATCAACCAACACTTGCTACTGAAATGGGACAATTACAAGAACGTATCACATCAACTACTAAAGGTTCGGTTACTTCTATTCAAGCAGTATTCGTACCAGCCGATGACTATACTGACCCAGCGCCAGCTGCAGTATTTGCTCACTTAGATGCCACAACAAACTTAGAACGTAAATTAACTGAGATGGGTATTTATCCAGCAGTTGATCCATTAGCATCTACATCAAGAGCACTTGATCCAACAATCGTTGGGCAAGATCATTATGAAATAGCGCGTGATGTACAATCTACATTACAAAAATATAGAGAATTACAAGATATCATTGCTATTTTAGGTATGGATGAATTATCTGAAGAAGATAAACAAACAGTTGAACGTGCACGTCGTATTCAGTTCTTCTTATCACAAAACTTCCACGTAGCTGAACAATTTACTGGTCAAAAAGGATCATATGTACCTGTTCAAAAAACTGTAGAAGGCTTCAAAGCAATTTTAGATGGTGAATATGACCATATCCCAGAAGATGCATTCCGTCTTGTAGGTAGTATGGAAGAAGTAGTTGCCAAAGCTAAAGATATGGGTGTTGAAGTTTAAAAATTAGGAGGTATGGATAATGAACACATTAAGCCTAAATATTGTCACTCCTAATGGTTCTGTTTACGACCGAGAAGATGTTAATCTTGCAGTGTTACAAACTACTGCAGGTGAGATTGGTGTCATGTATGGACATATTCCAACTGTTGCAGCACTTGAAATTGGCTATGTCAAAATAAATTTTGACGGTGGTTCAGAATATATTGCAGTGAGTGAAGGTTTTGTTGAAGTAAGACAAGATAAATTATCAATTATTGTACAAACTGCAGAACCTGCGAAAGAAATAGATGTTGCTAGAGCAGAATTAGCAAAATCTAGAGCAGAATCTCATTTGAATAATGAAGAAGATAGTAGCGATATTAATAGAGCTAAACGTGCTTTAGATCGTGCGAATAACCGGATTCGTGTTGCTAATTTACAATAAATTATGCGTTAAAGTTTCTTAAGTAGAAATGTCTTAAAACTGTTGATAAAGTCACTGGCTTTATCTACAGTTTTTTTATGTTGTTAGTGAAACGCTGTATTTTACTATACAAATAGTCATCACTATTTACTTTACAATCATTGATTGACAATATTATTTTTACATAATAGTTACAATGAGCTATGCGATTTATGAGTTATCTTTCTTCGGAAAGAATATGAATAATGCATTTGAAACGGGGAAAAGGTACCATATAAGCAGTGAGAATACCTTAAATAGTGCAGTTCTAAAAGTATCATTTCGTCCATTTTTCATGTAAAATAAATGGACAGTGTAAAGCGAGGAGCATGACTTATGGAATATTTAGGACAATTTTCGATTGTACATCTCATCTTACATGTTATTTGTATTTGTATTGCTTATTGGGCACTAAACGCAGTAAGGTTAGAGCAGTTTTTTAAAAAAGGCTTCCCTATGCAAGTTCAAATTTGCATGATTTTCTTAGCGATTTTATTAGGTACTGCTGTAAGTAATTTTATTGTGGATTTACTACAATTTTCAACACAAATAAAATATTTGGCACAATAATTCAAATGCTTGTATATTTTTTTGAATTATAGATATAATTAATAAGAAGTACTTAATGGTTAAAAATTTAAAACGAAATATATAAGTAGTTAAGTGGAGGATTTAAGATGGATATGATAGAAATCAACGGTGGAAATAGATTAACTGGTGAAGTCAAAGTTTCAGGTGCAAAAAATGCTGTATTACCAGTATTAACTGCTTCACTATTAGCATCAAAAGGTGTTAGCAAACTTATGAATGTGCCAGCATTAAGTGATGTAGAAACAATTAATAATGTTATTTCAACGTTAAACGCAGACGTTTCTTATAATAAAGAAGAAGAATCTGTTACAGTCGATGCAACAAAGCAACTAAATGAAGAAGCACCATACGAATATGTGAGTAAAATGAGAGCAAGTATTCTTGTTATGGGCCCTTTATTGGCACGTTTAGGTCATGCAAAAGTTGCCTTACCAGGTGGGTGTGCGATTGGTTCTAGACCTATTGAACAACATATTAAAGGTTTCCAAGAATTAGGCGCAGATATTCATATGGATGGCGGTTTTATTTATGCTAGTACTGAAAATGGTTTAAAAGGAACAACAATCCATTTAGATTTTCCAAGTGTAGGTGCTACACAAAATATAATCATGGCAGCATCTTTAGCAGATGGTAAAACAGTATTAGAAAATGTTGCTCGTGAACCTGAAATCGTTGATCTAGCTAATTACATAAATGAAATGGGAGGAAATGTTACTGGAGCAGGAACAGACACAATTATTATACACGGCGTAGATGAGTTACATGGTGTTGAACATGCGATTATTCCTGATAGAATTGAAGCCGGTACATTGTTAATTGCTGGTGCAATTACTCGTGGTGACGTTTTAGTTAATGGTGCGATTAAAGAGCATATGACTAGCTTAGTATATAAATTAGAGGAAATGGGTGTCAATTTAGATTATCAAGATGACGCGATTCGAGTGACAGTTGAAGATGAACTAAAACCAGTAGATATCAAAACATTACCTCATCCTGGTTTTCCTACTGATATGCAATCTCAAATGATGGCTTTATTACTAACAGCCGAAGGCCATAAAGTGGTTACTGAAACAGTATTTGAAAATAGATTTATGCATGTAGGCGAATTTAAGCGCATGAATGCTAAAATCACAGTTGAAGGTAGAAGCGCTAAAATAGAAGGTAAAAGTCAGCTACAAGGAGCACAAGTCAAAGCAACAGATTTACGTGCCGCAGCTGCATTGATTTTAGCTGGTTTAGTAGCAGATGGCAAAACCCAAGTTACTGAATTAAAACATTTAGATAGAGGTTATGTTGATTTGCATGGTAAGTTAAACGCATTAGGTGCAGATATTAGACGTATAGACAATTAAAATCTTGCTACAATAATTTATGAATTGCAACGAAAGAAGATTTGGAGGAAGAAAACGATGGAAACAATTTTTGATTACAATGAAATAAAAGAAATTATACCACATAGACAACCTTTTTTATTAATCGATCGTGTGGTTGAATATGAAGCAGGTGAACGCTGCGTCGCAATTAAACAAGTTTCTGGTAATGAACCCTTTTTCCAAGGCCATTTCCCTGATTACGCTGTTATGCCTGGTGTATTGATAACAGAAGCACTGGCACAAACAGGTGCAGTAGCTATCTTAAATAGTGAAGAAAATAAAGGAAAGCTAGCACTATTTGCAGGTATAGATAAATGTAGATTTAAGAAACAAGTAACTCCTGGCGATACATTAAAACTAGAAGTTGAAATTACTAAAATGCGTGGACCAATTGGTAAAGGTAATGCCAAGGCTACAGTAGATGGTCAATTGGCTTGTAGTTGTGAATTAACGTTTGCCATTCAAGCTAAATAAATAAAAGCCTCAAGGTTTAGGTGTATCATACACCAACCTTGAGGCTTTTCTATTTTTCTATTTTTTCATCTTTTAGACGTGGTTTCGATTGCATCATTCGATTAAATGATTTTTTCAGTTCTTCGCCAGTTAATCCTTCATCAATTAATTGTTCTAATAAGCTTTCTGCATAAACTTGTCTAAGTGTATAAATATGACATTCAAAAACGACAGAGATAGAATGTTCAAGTTTACTGATATTTTTTATAGTTGCATCAAAAAGTGCCGGATCATTTGCAGGGCGTGTAATAACCACACGTATATCTAATAACGTTTCATCTTCCATATACGTTTTCATAGTTTCATAATGAAAGTCTGAAATAACAATTTCTAATAACCAGCCAGTACCACTATTTTCTTTATTGATTATAACTCCATCTTCTAATTCGTATTCAGTGACACCACCACTTTCTGATACGATTTGAAATCGAACAGCTTTAAATGATTTCATCGTCCTCACATCCATTTAATAAATTTAAATTCTACAATTATTTCATTTATACAATCATTATAACGTAATTTTAAATAGTAGAGGTGAATTTTGTAGAATTTAGTGTGAATTCACTTTTAAATTCTAGTATTAATGCATTTTGACCTGTGATTTGAAAATGATTAGTATAAAGTTATAAAGGAGGTGACATATGATTAACAACATTGTCATAGTAGGGAGATTAACCAAAGACCCTAAAATTTATGAGAAGGAGGGGAATAAATTAGCTACAATGTGTGTAGCGATAACAAGAAATTATAGAGATAAGGACCAAAATACCATTTGTGATTATCTATATTGTAAGGCAGTTGGTAAAATAGCTAATAATATCGAACTATATTTAAATAAAGGATCACTTGTGGGAATTACTGGTCAAATGCAATCAAGAAAATATGAAAAAGAAGGGCAGATGCATTTTGTATCAGAACTTTTTATCGAAACGATTAAATTTATGTCTCCGAGAAATAAAGATGAAATTAGTGAATTTCATGAAATATTCCCTATAGAGCAAGTTTGTAATTCAACTAAAGAAAAAAGTCTACAAGATAATGAAATATACGAAATTGTATAATACTCCCAATTTAAACCTACCTCAAAATTAACCCACCCAAATCTATATACATTAAATCCTACTATCAATTATACTTCTTCAGGCTATTCCTCTTAATATAAGTAAAAAAGAGGGGTAGCTTTTTAAATATAAAGAGTTTTGAGAAATAGGAAAGAAATATAGGCATTAATCATCCAGAATAATCAGATAAATTACAATTACATTACATACTATATAACGATGAAATATTCTGGAAAACTTTCACAGTAGTATTTAAGTAGAAAAAAATTAATTTCAAAATATATTTATATGTAATTTAATCGTAAAAAAACTACAGGTTTTTTCATTTCTCTGTAACCTACTATAGTTTTATGAATGTTATAGTTGTACTTGCAAATTAATCATAAATAACTTATTTACCTTATAGGAGGACTTTTTTACAATGAAAAAAACAGTAATCGCATCAACTTTAGCAGTAGGACTTGGAGTAACAGGATTTGCAGCAGGAAATTCAGCTGACGCTGCTGAACAAGGTGTAGACAAAGCTCAATTAGCGCAACAAGCACTAACTAATCCAGAATCATTAAACGAAGCACCAGTTCAAGAAGGTGCATATGACATTAATTTCACATATAATAATACAAATTTTAATTTTTCTTCAGACGGTGAAAACTTTAGCTGGAGCTACGGAGAAGGTTCAAGCGAAGAATCAAACACGTCAGTAGAACAAACTACAGATAATAATGCACAAGAAGAGCAAGCTCAACCAGCTCAAACTGCTACAGAGCAACCAACACAAGAAGCAGCACCTCAAGAAGAAACAACACAACAACCACAACAAGAAGCAACTTCACAATCTTCTTCTAGTTCAAATGAAGCTTCAGAAGGTTCATCAGGTGTGAATGCACACTTACAACAAATTGCACAACGTGAATCAGGTGGCGATATTCATGCTACAAACCCATCATCAGGTGCTTCAGGTAAGTTCCAATTCTTACAAAGCACATGGGATTCAGTAGCACCAGCTCAATATCAAGGTCAACCAGCTGCTAATGCACCAGAAGCAGTACAAGACGCTGCAGCGCAAAAACTATATGATGAAGTTGGCGCTTCACAATGGGTAACTGCATAATTTAACAGTACCCAAATAAAGTATCTTATTAAAGCCCTCGACATAACTATATGTCGAGGGCTTTTTAGCGTATAGACAACACGCTAGTAGAGTGTATAAAGTTAAAGATTAATATGATTTATAAAATAGTCATATTTCTAGGGGAGGAATTAATCTAATGAAATCATTTTAACTTAATATAATTTTACACCTTCGTTTTATATAAACTGTTTTATTGCAATAGGTGGTATACTTTGATATGTTTTAGATAAATATAATATATATAAAATCTACTAGGGGAGCCTTTTGGCTGAGATGATTTACATCAGACCCTTACAACCTGATTTGGTTAATACCAACGTAGGAAAGTAGTTTAATTATAGTTAAATTGCTATACCTTTCTATTAATTAACTACGTTCCTAGTTGGAATGTAGTTTTTATTTATAGGAGGAAATCATTTGTTATTTTCAGAAACGTTAAAGAAAGAATCACAAAATATTATAGATGATATTTATAATGATCCATTTATTCAAGAAATGTTGAACGGTAATTTACCTATTGAGGCAACAAAATTTTATTTACGTGCCGACGCATCGTATCTAAAGGAATTTGCTAATATATATGCATTGCTTATTCCAAAAATGAATAAATTAGAAGACGTGAAATTTTTAGTGGAACAAATTCAGTTTATTGTTGATGGTGAAGTGGCAGCACATGAAATATTAGCTGAATATGTTGGAGAAAATTATGATGATATTGTAAGTGAAAAAGTATGGCCACCAAGTGGTGACCATTACATTAAGCATATGTATTTTAATGCGTATGCAAAGGAAAATGCAGCATATACGATTGCTGCTATGGCACCTTGTCCTTATGTTTATCAAGCTATTGCTCAACGTGCATTAGAAGATAATCAATTAAATAGAGATTCGATATTAGCAAAATGGTTCGATTTTTATAGCACTGAAATGGATGAATTGGTTGATGTATTTGATAAATTATTGAATAAATTAACTGAAGCATGTACTGTGGATGAAAAGCATGAAATAAAAATGTGTTTTTTACAAAGTACAATTCATGAACGTAATTTCTTTAATATGTCATATATTGAAGAAGATTGGTTATATGGAGGGGAATAGAATGAAAAAACCAAAAATTGCTTTAACCATTGCAGGTACTGACCCAACTGGTGGCGCCGGTGTAATGGCAGATTTAAAATCTTTTCATGCTTGTGGCGTGTACGGGATGGCCACTATAACGAGTATTGTAGCTCAAAATACGAAAGGCGTACAACATATACACAATTTAGAAACACAATGGTTATCTGAACAACTTAGCAGTGTTTTTGATGATGAGTTACCACATGCAATTAAAACAGGGATGATTGCATCAAAAGATATGATGAAAGTTATTCAAGAGTATTTAGTAACGTATCCTGATATACCATATGTTATAGATCCAGTTATGCTAGCAAAAAGTGGAGATTCATTGATGGACGATGATGCTAAAAAGGATTTGCAAAATATTTTATTACCTTTAGCTACAGTCGCAACGCCAAATTTACCTGAAGCAGAAGAAATCACTGGATTGACGATAGAGGATGAAGCGTCTATTTATAAAGCCGGTAAAATTTTTATAAATGAAATTGGTAGTAAAGGCGTTGTGATCAAAGGTGGGCATGCAGAAGATTTAGATAGAGCTAAAGACTACTTATTCACCAAGGATAATGTTTATACCTTTGAAGAGCCACGTTATGAAACGAAACATACACATGGTACAGGATGTACATTTTCAGCGGTAATCACAGCGGAACTAGCCAAAGGTAAATCAATTTATGAAGCAGTAAAAAAAGCCAAAGCCTTTATTTCGTTAAGTATAAAATACACACCTGAAATTGGTCAGGGTAGAGGGCCGGTAAACCATTTTGCACATATGAAGAAAGTAGGTTTAGATGATGAGTAGCTTGAATCTATTAAGAGAAAATAATCCGTTAGTTATTTGTTACACGAATGATGTTGTGAAGAATTTTACAGCCAATGGCTTATTAAGTTTAGGTGCAAGTCCAGCTATGAGCGAAGCACCGGAAGAAGCGGTTGATATGCTTACTTATGCAAATGCACTACTAATAAATATTGGTACATTGACGAAATCAAGAGAAGTAGATATTTTAAAGATTGCTAAAACGGCAAATCAAATAGGGACGCCCATTGTTTTTGATCCTGTAGCGGTAGGAGCGTCTCAATATAGAAAAGATTTTTGCGCGACATTCTTGAAAGAAATTGATGTTGCCGTAATCAAAGGTAATGCATCAGAAGTATTAGCATTGATAGATGCTGACACAACAATGAAAGGGACAGATAGTGACCAAGATTTGGATGCGATTACTATTGCTAAAAATGCATATAATCAATTTGATACAGCGATAGCTATTACAGGAGAAACAGATATTGTGGTTTATGACAATAAAATTTATAAATTATCTAATGGGTCACCATTACTTGCAAAAGTAACAGGTGCAGGATGTCTATTGGGTGCAGTTATAGCTAGTTTTTTAAATAAAGATAAAAAAGTGACTACGGAAATGTTGATAGAAGCTATTTCAATTTATAATATAGCTTCAGAACATGCTGAACAAAATTCAAAAAATGACGGACCTGGGTCATTTATGATTGAATTACTAAATGCACTTTATCATATTAAATACGATGACTATTTAAAATTGAGTAATAGACAAGAGGTGTAGTGATGTTCGATAAAACTAGTTTGAAAGTTTATTTTATATGCGGCACACAAGACATACCTGAATCAAAATCGATAAAAGAAGTTGTAAAAGTAGCCTTAGAGTCAGGTATTACTATGTTTCAATACAGAGAAAAGGGTGATGGCTCTTTAACTGGGAATGATAAAGTTGAAATGGCACAACAATTATTAGAACTATGTCACTTTTATAATGTACCTTTTATTGTAAATGATGATGTAACATTAGCTGAAAATATAAACGCTGATGGAATTCATGTAGGGCAAAATGATATGAAAGTTACGGAGTTTGCACAAAAATTTAAAAATAAAATTATTGGTTTAAGCATTAGTGATGTTAATGAATACCAGCAATCTGATTTAACTTATGTTGATTATATCGGTGTTGGCCCCATGTATGCTACTAATTCTAAAAAGGACGCAAACTTACCAGTAGGTCCTGAAATGATACCTAAGTTAAGAAGTTATATTGAGGGTTTTCCAATCGTTGCAATAGGTGGAATTACCGTTGATAATACCAAAGAAATAATTCGAGCTGGAGCAGATGGAGTATCAATCATTTCCGCAATTAGTAAAAGTGATAATATAAGTAAGACAGTGAGACAATTTTTACAAAATGTTGATTAAAGTATAAAAATTTCTTTTTTTGTTTTCTACTTCCCTCCTAATATGATAAAATAAATTCTATGTGAATATATCATTAGAGGTGGAAAAATGAAGAAGAAAGCGCTACTCCCTTTATTATTAGGTGTAATGGTCTTTTTGGCAGGCTGTGACTATTCAAAACCTGGAAATAGAGATGGATTTTTCTATAATACGTTCGTAGAGCCAATGGATAAAGTTATACATTGGTTAGGAACTAGTTTTAATAACGACTATGGTTTAGCAATCATAGTACTTGTATTGGCAATTCGTGTAGTATTATTGCCATTCATGTTATCAAACTATAAAAACAGTCACATGATGCGTGAGAAAATGAAGGTTGCAAAACCAGATATTGACGCTATTCAAGAAAAAGTTAAACGTTCACGTACGCAAGAAGAGAAGATGGCAGCAAACCAAGAAATGATGGAAGTTTATAAAAAATATGATATGAACCCTATGAAGAGCATGCTAGGTTGTTTACCAATCTTAATCCAAATGCCGATTATTATGGGATTATTCTTCGTATTAAAATACCCTTCGAGCGGTGGTTTCACTGAACACCCTAACTTCTTATGGTTTAATTTGGCAAAACCAGATATTTGGATTACAATTATTGCAGGTATTTTATACTTTTTACAAGCATACGTTTCAAGTAAGAGTATGCCAAATGAACAACGTCAAATGGGTTATATGATGATGGTCATTTCACCTATAATGATTGTGTGGATTTCATTGAGTTCTGCATCTGCGTTAGGTTTATATTGGTCAGTCAGTGCGGCATTCTTGATCGTACAAACACAAGTAGCGAATATGTATTATTCAAAACTTGCTAAAAAAGAAGTGGCACCAATGATTGAAGCAATGGAGAAAAATAAAGCAGAATCAACTGCTAAAGGTAAAAATACACAAGTAGTATCTAAGAAGAACAAAAGGAAATAAAATAAGCACCAAAAATTAAAATTATAGATATAAAAAGAATCCCGAACTGATAATTAACTCAGCTCGGGATTCTTTTCAATTATTTAAAGTTGATGATACAACTAGTAATACCATTCATTAAAAAATTGTTCAACAAATTGTTGCATGTATTTATGACGTTGTTGTGCGATTTGTTTTGCAGTTGCTGTGTGCATTAAATCTTTAAGTTTAAATAATTTTTCATAAAAATGTTTAATGGCAGAGGGCGACCATTCGCTATAAAAAGATGCATGGACTTCGTTAATATTCTTAGTATCATGTTCTAACCACATAGGTTCTTTAAAATGACCAGAAAATTGAAAAGTCCTAGCAATACCAATAGCACCAATTGCGTCTAACCTGTCAGCATCGCGTACAATTTGGCCTTCAATAGATAATGTTACATGGTTATTTTGGCCATTTTTATAACTGATATGTTCAATAATGTATAAGATATGTTGTAGCTGTTCGGGAGCTAATTGTAAGTTTGTTAGAAAATCTTCCAAGTTTTGTAATGATTTGTGAGTATTTGTAAGTTTTGTATCAATGGTGTCATGTAACAAGCTTGCTAGTTGGATTGTTAACAAATCACCTACTTGTTCCTGTTCTGAGATGTATGTCGCCATTTTAACTACACGATTAACGTGAGCAACGTCATGCCCTGTCGCATCATGTTTATGAAACTGAGTCATATACTCAGTTGCTTGATTAAGTATGTCTGTATGATTCAAAATAAAATCACCTCTAAAGTTGTATATTGATGAATAAATGTTACTTTTAAAATAAAGGTCTAAGTAGTTTAGCTCATAAACGTTATCTTAGACCTTAAAGCATACTATAATATTGGAGATAATAATCTAGAAATGCCTTCTTTAAATTTAATCCATAAACTCCGCTGTTCGTAAATTTCTTTAGTTAATCTATAAGATACTTCTAAATCCTTTTCAAAAGCAAATCTTAATTCTTTAGCTATATGCGTATCATAAATAAAGGCATTTATTTCAAAGTTCAACGTAAAGCTCCGATGGTCCATATTAGTAGTACCTACACTTGCAACTTCATCATCAATCACTAATGTTTTTGAATGTAAGAATCCATTATTATAATGGAATATATTTACACCTGCATCTAATAAAGAAGCAACGTTATTGTATGTCGCCCAATATACAAATGGGTGATCAGGTTTATTTGGAATCATAATACTTACATCAACACCACCAAGTGCTGCAATTTTTATTGCGTCTAAAAATGATTGATCTGGAATAAAGTAAGGAGATTGAATATGGATAGATTGTTTTGCTGAAGCAATCATTTTTAAGTAACCATATTTAATTTGTTCCCAGGTTTCATCTGGGCCGCTAGATGCTATTTGTACACCTATGGTACCTCCTGAATCTACATCTGGGAAATAGCGGTCAGCATATTTGAGATTATCACGTGTAGCTTGCGAGTTCCAATCTAGCATGAAACGTAACTGTAAGGCGTTGACAGCATCACCAACAATACGTAAGTGTGTGTCTCTCCAATAACCAAATTTTTTCTTCTTGCCTAAATATTCTTCACCCACGTTAAAACCGCCCACATAGCCAATGTGGCCATCAATAATAACAATCTTTCTATGGTTTCGATTATTCATTCTAAGGTTGATAAGTGGTAATTTAGAAGGGAAGAACGCTTCTACTTGGCCACCATTTTTTCTGAAAGATTTAAAATCTTTCAGTGAAAGACCTCTAGAACCCATATCATCATAAAGCATTTTAACTTCAACACCTTGTTCAAGCTTTTGCTCGAGTGCGTTCAGGATAAGTTCTCCAAGCGAATCATTTCTAAAAATATAGTATTGAATATGGATATAGTCAGTTGCTTCATCTATATCTTTAAGAAGAGAATCAAATTTTTCTTTGCCATCAGTAAAAATTTTGATTTCATTGTCTGTTGTTAAGAAAGCAGCATTATTATATAACAACATTTGAACCATATCTTTAAACTTCACTATTTGATGATTGCCTTTAGAAAAATCATCATTTTTTAAGGCTTCTAGTTGTTCACTTACAATCATTTCAATACCGATTTTATCATCTTCATCCAATGAGAAGATGTGATCGCGCTGGATTTGTCTTCCAATAAATAGGTAAATAATAAAACCTAAGATGGGTATTAACACAAGGACTAAGAGCCAAGCCCATACCGAACCAGCTGATCTTCGTTCCATAAATATAATTGTAAACGCAAAGATAAGGTTTAATATAAATGCAGTAATCAAAATAATGTTAATCACTACATTGGTATAATTGAGTGACATTGAAAATATTTCTATCATATTAAACCTCCAAAATACAATTAATTAATTTTTAACTAGCGAAAGTCTTAATTATTGTAACATGTTCATACTGTTTTATCACTTGACTAATACCTATAAGGGGTATACTATATTGATGATATATGTAGGAGGTGTTGAGAAAGTGACAGAAATGCAAAAAGCGCATCATTCAGACCAAATAAAATCAAATTTGAAATCGAGACTAAATAGAATCGAAGGGCAAGTACGAGCGATCAATCGCATGATAGATGAAGATGTTTATTGTGATGACGTACTTACTCAAATTAGAGCGACACGTTCTGCACTAAATAGTGTAGCAACTAAATTGTTAGACCATCATATGAAAAGTTGCATCATGGATAAAGTGGAAAAAGGTCAACAAGAGGAAGCGATGGAAGAACTGTTAGTAACTTTTCAAAAATTAATGAAGGATTAGATAGGGTGACAAAAATGCAATCAAAAGTTATTCACGTCTCAAGTATTAATTCAGAACAACAACAATATCAAATAAAACAACAATTAATGAATGTTATAGGTGTACACAATGTTGCTATAGACAGTGATAAAGGAGAAATACTTATTAATTTTGAAACACCTGCGAGTTTAAATAATTTAGAGAAAGAAATTTACGATTTAGGATATCAAATATTCTAATAAACTTATGAAGTGAATTATATTACAATTTGAGTTTAAATACCTACAGCATAGTTATAAAATGTAAAATAACGATATAAAACTAAAATTTAAATGGAATTATACCATTAAAATTACAATTTTTTTGAAGTGATTAAAAAAATTTTAATATAATGTGGTATTTTTCATTCAAAAAGGGTAAGATATAGTAGAAGCTAGAGATATAGGGGTGATGATATGAATAAAGATAACGAAAAAATTCAAAACGTAGTTAAACTATTATCATCATTAGGGGTAAACATAAAGAAAACCAAATCACGATTAGAAGTTATGCACACTCTACCAACTACTGTGAAAACCGCTAACGAATTGAAATAGTCAAGTTACCCAATGAAGTGATTGGAGCCAATGGTTCTAGTCGCTTTTTTATTTTTCACTATATAAAACAAAAGTACCTATAATAATTGATATTTATAATATTTAATTATAAAGGCGCCCCTAGAAGTTAGATTTTTGTCCAACTTTTAGGGGCTCAATATTGTTTAGCGCTAATTGTCATCTATACGGTAAGGTAGTTGAGTAAATTGATAATTTGTAGTAGTTAACACGTGAGCATTACTTAGGGAAGTATTAAATGACCATTACTTCATACAAACAATTTTCTAATAGTAATCTACCTCGCCGTTCTGTTCGCTATAATTTTTAATTTATATAATTACATATTATTGTATGGCGACAACATTAATGAAACCTAATTCTTTGATCTAGTTAATGATTTTGTCGTTGAATATTGTTTTGGTTGATGATAAGTAAACGATAATATAACACCGATTCCGCACATTAAACTCCATAACGAACTACCACCGTAACTGATAAACGGTAATGGAATACCTGTTATTGGTAATAACTGAATAGTCATGCCAATGTTTTGTAATACATGGAATAAAACAAGAGTTGCATACCCAATAATAAATAATTTACTGAAGGGTAATTCGAATTTCGTAGCAAGCCTAACTAAATGGAATATAAAGGCTAAGAAAACTAATATTAAAATAACAGAACCAATAAATCCAAATTCTTCACCGATAACGGAAAATATAAAGTCTGTATGATTTTCTGGAATATAAACTTCGCCATGATTAAAGCCTTTACCAAATAGTTGTCCTGAACCAATGGCTTTAAGTGATTCAGTTAAATGATAACCATCACCACTACTATATGTGTAAGGGTCAAGCCAAGAATTAATACGCCCCATTTGATAAGTCTTGATACCAAAACTATTTTCAATTAGCGAAGGCTTGTAAATGATTGAAAGAATAATGCTTGATGCTAAGACGATTCCTGCAATAAATACAGGCGCTAATATCTTCCAAGAGATACCACTTACGACAATAACTCCTACTATAATTGCACAAAGTACCAACATAGTCCCTAAATCATTTTGTAATAATATAAGGCCCATTGGGATAACTGAAATGCCTGCAATTTTTAATAATAGTTTAAAATCAGTTTCTAATGATTTGTTAAAGGTAAATTGATTATGCCTAGAAACTAATTTTGCAAGTGCTAGTATGAGTACAATTTTCATAAATTCTGAAGGTTGTACACTAATTGGCCCTAATTTATACCAACTTTTAGCTCCATTAATAATAGGCGTGATAGGTGTTTCCGGAATAATAATGAGTATAAACAAGGCTGCACAAAGTAAAAAATATAACAAGTATGTATATTTTATTAATTTCTTAGGTGATACGAGCATTATTAAACATGCGATTAAACCACCCAACACGTAATATAAAATCTGTCGTATGCTAAAGTTGGCACTGTATTGGCCACCGCCCATAGCTGAATTAATAATCGTGACACTAATTATTGCTAATAATACGAGGATACCTATTAAAACCCAATCAATCCGCCGTATCCAATGGTTATTTTTTAATTGACGTGAAATTCTCATTTCTTACCCCTTTAAACTACTTAGATTTCTCTAGATTTGTATTATATATAGATTTTACCGAACTTTAGCATATTTTGCTAGAATGAGGGTGCTTTATTTAGAAAATTATAATTATTATAATACTGCAAAACTTTAAAAACACACTGGAGATATCTTTGGAAAATAAATGCTTTTAATACTACTAAACAAATGCAAAAAATTATTAAATCGTGATATGATGTAGTTTAAGAATTGTATATGGAGGCTAAAATATGGCTAAAGAAAATGTATGTATCGTATACGGAGGAAAAAGTGCAGAACACGATGTTTCAATATTAACAGCACAGAATGTTTTGAACGCTATTGATAAAGCGCAATATCAAGTAGACATTATTTACATAACAAATGATGGTGCGTGGAAAAAGAAAGAAAATATCGTAGACACTATAAATGATATAGACACTTTGCGTTTAACAGAAGTTGAAGCGGGGGAAATTTCCCAGTTGCTTAACGTAGGTAGTACTGGAAATCCTTATAGTGCAGTTTTCCCTGTATTACATGGGCCAAATGGTGAGGATGGTACAATCCAAGGTTTGTTTGAAGTATTGGATATACCGTATGTAGGGAATGGCGTTTTAGCTGCCTCAAGCTCAATGGATAAATTAGTAATGAAACAACTTTTTGCACACAGAGGCTTACCTCAATTGCCATATGTGAGTTTTTTAAGAAGCGAGTATCATAAATATGAAGGTAATATCTTAAAATTGGTACATGATAAATTAGAATATCCAGTGTTTGTTAAACCAGCTAACTTAGGATCCAGTGTAGGGATTAGTAAATGTAATAATGAAGAAGAATTAAAAGTTGGTATTGAAGAAGCATTTCAGTTTGACCGTAAGTTAGTTATTGAACAAGGTATTGATGCTAGAGAAATTGAAGTTGCTGTATTGGGTAATGATTATCCTGAAACTACTTGGCCTGGAGAAGTCGTTAAAGACGTTGCGTTCTATGATTACAAATCAAAATATAAAGATGGAAAGAT
This sequence comes from Staphylococcus sp. KG4-3, assembly GCF_033597815.2. Classification (NCBI taxonomy): domain Bacteria; kingdom Bacillati; phylum Bacillota; class Bacilli; order Caryophanales; family Staphylococcaceae; genus Staphylococcus; species Staphylococcus halotolerans. The sequence goes on along the minus strand of NZ_CP166245.1, from coordinate 2,001,879 downwards.
TAGATTAGAAATTCCAGCTGATTTAGATGAAGAAGTTCAAATGACTTTAAGAAATATGGCTGTCGAAGCATTTAAAGCAACTGATTGTTCTGGCTTATTACGTGCCGATTTCTTTGTTACTGAAGATAATCAAATTTTTATAAATGAGACTAATGCTATGCCAGGATTTACTGCGTTTAGTATGTATCCTAGTCTATGGGAGAATATGGGTGTATCTTATGCAGATTTAATTAAAAAATTAATTGAATTAGCTAAGGAAAAACACAATGATAAAAAACAAAATAAATACAAAATTGATTGAGGCGGATAAATTATGATTGAGGTAACATTAGAACAAATTCAAGAATGGATTCCTTGTGAAATTGACAATGAATATATGGATCAAGGTATACAAGGTGTTTCTATTGATTCACGCGATATTAAAAGCCAAAATTTATTTATTCCGTTTAAAGGCGAACACGTTGATGGGCATCAATATGTAGCACAAGCATTAAGAGATGGTGCAGGTGCTTCATTTTATCAAAAAGATACGCTTTTAGATGAAAATGTTGAAGGCCCGATTATATGGGTAGAAGATACATTAACAGCGCTACAACAACTTGCAAAAGCTTATTTAGAGTTTGTGAATCCTCAAGTTATTGCAGTTACAGGATCAAATGGTAAAACTACTACTAAAGATATGATTGAAAGTGTATTAAAACCACAATTTAAAGTTAAGAAGACACAAGGCAATTATAACAATGAAATTGGTATGCCATTAACAATTTTAGAATTGGATATAGATACTGAAATATCAATTCTTGAAATGGGTATGTCAGGTTTTCATGAAATTGAATTTTTATCAAATTTAGCAGAACCTGATATTGCTGTAATTACTAATATTGGTGAGTCACATATGCAAGATTTAGGTTCTAGAGAAGGTATTGCGAAAGCTAAAGCTGAAATTACACTAGGTCTAAAACCAGGCGGTTTGTTTATCTATGATGGTGATGAACCGTTATTAAAACCTTATATAAATCAATTATCTAATATAGATTTAATTAGCATAGGTAAACATTCAACTAATTCACTTGTGAGTCAAATTGAGTCTATTAATAATGATGGTATTTCATTTACCGTTAACGAAGAAGAGCGATTTGAGCTTCCAATATTAGGTGAACATAATATGAAAAATGCTACGATTGCAATTGCAGTAGGCAAGAGGATGAATTTGAGTTATGATACAATTTTTAATAATTTACGTGAAGTTCAATTGACTGGTATGAGAATGCAGCAATATCACACTTCAGATAATTCATTAGTAATCAATGACGCTTACAATGCAAGTCCTACTAGTATGAAAGCGGCTATAGATACTTTAGCAGTGATGAATGGTAGAAAAATACTAGTATTAGGTGATGTATTGGAGTTAGGCCCTAACAGTCGAATCATGCATGAACAAGTTGGAGAATATTTAAATGGTAAAGACATAGATACATTATTTACATTTGGTGAGGAGTCACAATATATAAGTAACGTAGGTAATCAGTATGTAAATCATATGGAGCATTTTGAGAATAAGCAAAAGTTGATTGAAACTATAAAAACATATTTACAACCAGAAGACAAAGTTTTAGTAAAAGGTTCAAGAGGCATGAAATTAGAAGAACTCGTTGAATCATTAATTTAAGCTAATTAATATTAAATAATAGTTGTAATTATGAAAGTTAATCATATTATTAAAAGTTCATTATCATATATGAGACATATCTAAATACATAAGGCCGAGGCATAAAATGTCTCGGCCTTATCTACGCTAGTAACACATAAGATTATTGTATATCGCTATATGCAGTTGATATATAATGATGGATTTTAATTCAATTATCTATTATTTAAATTTATTATAGTGAACTATTATAATTTTCTAATGGTATAAAATATTTAAATAAATATATTTAAAGTGAAAGGTAGTTCCGCTTTCACAGTATAATAATCTGACAATTAACTGAATAAATAAATTAACAAAAAAATTTAAGAAGTTAAAACTCATGTTGTAAAATATAATTAAACGCTTACAACCTATGTTTTACAAGGTTTATAGTGTCTACAGTGACAATCAATACATAGGATATAGCTTATTTAATCAAATTTGGTTTATTGCGATTATATACTTGAGGTGGTACTATAAAGAAGTTGAAGAAACTTAAGTGAACATATATGTATAGAAATACAGATAAATAAAGGAGAATTATATTGCAAAATTTTAAAGAATTAGGGATCTCAGATAAGATGGCAGAAACCCTACAATCCATGGGGTTCGATGAGGCCACTCCTATACAAAAAGAGAGTATCCCTCTTGCCTTAGAAGGCAAAGATGTTCTTGGTCAAGCACAGACTGGTACAGGTAAAACAGGTGCATTTGGTATTCCATTAATTGAAAAAGTGGCAGACCAAGAAGGTGTTCAATCATTAATCCTTGCACCAACAAGAGAATTAGCAATGCAAGTTGCTGAATCGCTTAAATCGTTTTCTAAAGGACAAAATGTCCAAGTAGTTACAGTATTTGGCGGTATGCCAATTGATCGTCAAATCAAAGCGCTTAAAAAAGGACCACAAATCGTAGTAGGCACACCAGGCCGAGTGATTGATCACCTAAATCGTCGTACATTAAAAACAACTGATATTCATACGTTAATTTTAGATGAAGCGGATGAAATGATGAACATGGGCTTCATCGATGACATGAAATTTATCATGGATAAAATACCTGCTGAACAACGTCAAACTATGTTGTTCTCAGCAACTATGCCTAAAGCAATCCAAACATTAGTACAACAATTCATGAAATCACCTGTCATTGTTAAAACAATGAACAATGAAACTTCCGATCCACAAATCGAAGAATTTTACACTATTGTAAAAGAATTAGAAAAATTCGATACATTTACAAGCTTTTTAGATGTACACCAACCAGAATTAGCTATCGTATTCGGTCGTACAAAACGTCGTGTTGATGAGTTAACAAGTGCGTTAATTTCAAAAGGGTACAAAGCTGAAGGTTTACATGGTGATATTACACAAGCTAAACGTTTAGAAGTGTTGAAAAAATTCAAAAATGATCAACTAGACATTTTAGTTGCAACAGATGTTGCAGCAAGAGGATTAGATATTTCAGGCGTAAGCCATGTGTATAACTTCGATATCCCTCAAGATACTGAAAGTTATACACACAGAATTGGACGTACTGGTCGTGCCGGTAAAAAAGGTGTAGCGATTACATTTGTTAACCCAATTGAAATGGATTATATCCGTCAAATTGAACAAGCAAACAAACGTCAAATGACAGCTTTGAGACCACCTCATCGCAAAGAAGTGCTTAAAGCTCGTGAAAATGACATTAAAGGTAAAGTTCAAAACTGGATGTCTAGAGACAGTGAACCTAGATTACAACGTATTGCTACTGAGTTAATTGAAGAATATAATGATGTGAATTTAGTTGCTGCATTATTACAAGAGTTAGTTGAATCTAATGATGATGTTGATGTTCAATTAACATTTGAAAAACCATTATCTCGTGGCAAAGGTCGTCAAGGTAAAGGTGGACCAAAACGTGGTGGTGGAAATCACAAACGTGGCGGTGGCAAATTCGATAACAAAAATCGTCGTTCAGGTAAAGGCGGATTCAACAACAAGAAGAAAAATGATAGACCTTCTTCAGATAGAAACAACAATAAGAAATCATCAATGAAAGGTCGCACATTTGCTGACCATAAAAAATAAAAAATAATTTATCATATATGAAATTTAGGTTTAATCACTCCAATTATTTGGGGTGATTTTTTTTGTATGTAAACATAAATTGTACGTTATTATTGAAATACAGTTTAATATATATACTGCATAAGGGGAATGAAGCTTGTAATAACCATATGTTATAATGAGTTGAAAACTCAATGGAGGAGTGTATATATGTCGAGCGAACAACTATTTAAGAAAAGTCCTAGTCAAGCATTAACTTACTATTATATAAGTGAAGGACTATCATTTATAGTTAATATGATTATAGCAATTGTCTTAATATTTTTATGGAGTCATTTCGATTGGTGGCATTTTATAATCTATTTAATTTGTGCATTTATTTTATTTGATATTATATATGCAGCCTTAAAACCTTGGATTACTTATCGGCATACTTATTTTCGCATTATGGAAAATTATATAGAAACTAAATTCGATTTCTTTTTTAAAACACAAAAAATTGTGAAACTTGAGCGTACTCAATTTACTGAACGAAAAAATAATCCAATCTTAAAGAAGCTAGGCTTGGCTAAAGTATCTTTAGTTACGGCAGGTCATAAAGTGAGCTTCCCGTTAATATCGGTTAAAGATTCAAAAGCTTTTGAATCTAAGACACTCAGTTATTTGAGAGGAGCTGATTTTGATGTATAAACCACAAAAACTTCATCCTATTTCATATTTAACAGGTATTATTGAAGCAATTAAGCAAAATATCTTTTTAATCATTATATTTTTGGTGTTTAATATTAGAGACTTTGATTTCACTAATATTTATGCTTATATCTTTCCAGGTATAGTAAGTTTGTTTTTTATTATTTCTTTTATAACCCAAGTACTAAAAGTTTATAATACGCGCTATTGGATAGAGAACGATCATTTTGTTTTAGCAACAGGTATATTTACAAAAGAAAGAAAAGAGTTAAATATCCGTCGCATTCAAACGCTAGATACATCACAAGGTATCATCAATCAATTAGTTGGTGGTGTTAAATTACAAATCAAAACACCTAGTGATGGTGTTGATCTAGATACAGTTTCAAAATCACAAAGTGAAACGATACAACAAGCTTTGAGAGATAAACAAAAAGAATTAATCAATGGTAGTGAAGAAATTCAAAGTGAGAAAGAAATTTTGATAGAAGATGAATATACTACTGAAGTAACCAATCAGCCTTTACATTTATATAAGCTGAACTTTAAAGAATTGTTATTTATGGCACTGACTAGCGGTGCTATAGGTGTTGCGTTTGCTGCTATATCACCAATTATAGGCGGTTTGTCGAATGTGATTCCTTGGGGTTGGTTAACAGATGAATTTGCACAAATATCACAGGCAATTTTCGTCATAGTGCTAATGATGGTTGCAATGATTGTGGCAATTAGTTATATAGTAGGAACGCTTATCGTCATCATACGTAATTTTAATTATACTGTGACACAAAACGATAATCAGTTAAATATTAAATATGGTCTTTTTAATGTAAAAAGTATTACTGTTCCTACAGATAGGGTACAAGCAATTGTTGAAAAACAATCCTTTTTCAGAAAATTATTTGGCTATACATCAGTCTACTTTGTAATTACTAGTGACATGAACGGTAATGATAAAGATGATGTGTCGTTAGATGGCAATGTTATGATTCTACCATTTATTAAACGTGATAAAGGCTATGCGATTATTAAAGAGTTAATTCCTAGTATGTCATTTGATAAGCCGGAACAAGGTATGCCTTGGCGTGGTTTCCATAGACACTTTTGGAGAGAGTCTATTGTTCTAATAATTGTTGCTGCTATCATAAATTATTTTTGGCAGCCATGGGTCTTTTTAATCACTGGAATAATAATACTTTTATTAATCATACATAGTTATCTTATTGTTAAGTATTCCGGCTTGAAAGTACGAAATGATGAACTCGTAGTACGTAATGTAACTCTATTTGGATTTAGAAACTCATATTTTAAGCATAATAAAATATTGGGGATGGAGATAAGGCGGAATCCGTTTCTTATTAAAAGTAATTTAGGTAATTTTAATTTTATTATTGCAAAAGCTGCGGGGAATGAAGCAGTAGGTCTTGATTTTAATCCGCAGCAGCACGTACAAATGCTTAGGAATTGGTATTTGAGAGGTGAAAACGATGGAGAACTATAATAATATGCATGAATCAGGAAAAACTGTCATGCGTCTATCTGCAATTATTACTGTTTTGATTTTTTTAATAGTATTAACTATATTTAGCGTGGTCAACCGTTTATGGATCGAATGGATTGATAAAGAACATATGAAATGGGTTTTGATCATTGGAGTATGTATAGCGTTTATATACTTAATTTTAAATGCTATATTCTTTCCTATCTATAGATATAAAATTTTTAAATATAGTATAGATAATCACGTAGTTACAGTTAGAAATGGTTTGTGGTTTGTATCAGTAATGAAGGTTCCATTGTTTAGAATACAAAATGTAGATACACATGAAGGGATTTTAATGAGAAAATACAAATTAGCAAATCTAACATTATCAACTGCCGGTGGTAATATAAATATTAAATTTATTAATAAAACAACTGCGACAAAGTTGAAACAACAAATTAAATACGTTAATAACGATAAAAATCAGTCAGACTAAATGATAAATATGTATTTATAAGTAAGAGAAAAAAGTTATATAAAAAATGAGGAGAAGCGCTATGATACATGGTATTGGTGTTGATTTGATTGAGATTGATAGAATAAAGAAACTATATCAAAAGCAAGATAAACTTGTGGGACGTATCTTATCAGCGAATGAACAATATAAATTTAACAGTTTCCAAAATGAACAACGTAAAATAGAATTTCTAGCTGGACGCTTTGCATGTAAAGAAGCATTTAGTAAAGCATTAGGTACAGGTATTGGTAAAAAAATCGCTTTTAATGATATAGATTGCTTCAATGATGATAATGGAAAACCTTGCGTCAATTACAATGGCTTTAACGTGCATGTCAGTATTACGCATACAGAGCACTATGCGATGAGCCAAGTTATTTTAGAAGCTGATGAAGTTTTTTAAAATTTACAGTATGTTTGATTTGGCTATCGTCTCGTGAGTGTTATAAAATTAATTTAATGTAAAAAATGTATATCATATAAGCATATAGGAGGTATAAATTTAATGTCTGATAAGTACTATAGATCGTCATACTTGAATGTGGATTTAAATGCGATTGTTTCTAATTTTCAAGTCTTTCGAAAATTACATCCAAATAAAACAGTTATGCCAGTAGTTAAAGCAAATGGTTATGGCTTAGGAAGTGTACCAATTGCTAGACAACTTATGGAAAATGGTGCGGAATTTTTTGCAGTGGCGACACTTGATGAAGCTATTGAGTTACGAATGCATGGTATAGATGCGAAAATACTCGTATTAGGTGTAATACCTTCATATAATATTAGTAAAGCTATTCAACATCGTGTTGCAATTACAGTACCTTCAAAGGCTTGGTTAACTGATGCAATTCAAGAAATTCCAGAAACAAATGAAAAAGATATTTGGTTACATATTAAATTAGACACTGGTATGGGTAGATTAGGTATGAAGGACGTTGATGAATACAAAGAAGTTATATCGCTTATCCAAACACAAGAACATTTGATTTTTGAAGGTGTGTTCACACATTTTGCATGTGCAGATGAAGCTGGTGAATCAATGAACCAGCAACAATCTTTATTTGAAGAAATAGTTAATCAAGCTGATAAACCGAATTATATACACTCTCAAAATTCAGCAGGTGCATTAATGAAAGATACACAGTTTTGTAATGCAGTTAGAGTCGGCATCTCATTATATGGTTATTATCCTTCTCAATATGTCAAAACGAATGTTAAAGTACATTTGAAACCTAGTGCGCAGTGGATTAGTGAAATTGTTCAAACAAAAATATTACAATCGGGAGAATCAGTAAGCTATGGTAGTGTATATACAGCTGATGTACCAACAAGAATAGGTATTATTCCAGTGGGATATGCGGATGGTTTTCCGAGAATGATGAAAGGCTTTAGCGTTAATGTGAATGGTATTCAATGTGAAATCATTGGAAAAGTATGTATGGATCAGATAATTATAAAAATTCCTGAGGATATACAAGCAGGAGATAAAGTCATTATTATGGACCATCATAGTGATAATCCACAATCTGCTGAAGCGTTGGCACACCAACAAAAAACAATTAATTACGAAGTTTTATGTAGGTTAAGCAGGAGATTACCAAGGATTTATCATGAGACTAAAGGCTTAGAAATTCGAAATGAATTGCTAAAATAGTATAGTCACTGTGTGTAAAATTTGTTATTATATATCTAACAACAAATCTCGATATATTCTATTTTAGTCACCTGGAGGTCTTTATTCATGGCAAGTTTTAATCAAAGTAGAAATCATAGTATTGAACAACTATTAAAAGAAGGCTATTCTCAAATGGCTGACTTAAATCTCTCCCTTGCAGCAGAAGCCTTTCCATTTGAATGTGAAGCTTGTGATTGCAATGAAGTTTACATTAGCTCCAAGAATAATAATGAATGATGAGAAGAGGAGACGTTTATTTAGCTGATTTATCACCAGTGCAAGGGTCTGAACAAGGGGGAATTAGACCCGTCGTTATTATACAAAACGATACTGGGAATAAATATAGTCCTACAGTAATTGTAGCCGCAATTACTGGTAGGATTAATAAAGCTAAAATACCTACACATGTAGAGATAGAAAAAAGTAAATATAAACTTGATAAAGATTCTGTTATATTGTTAGAACAAATCAGAACTTTAGACAAAAATAGGCTAAAGGAAAAATTAACATATCTTTCTGAGAAAAAAATGAAAGAAGTTAACATTGCTATTGATATAAGTTTAGGATTACATAATATTAGGAATCATAAATCCTAATTTTCAAGGGGTTACTTAATAAGTAAATATAATAGTAAATGACAGGCATCGATTTGCTATAACATGTAACAACCATTTAATTGTTGAGTTAATTAAGTTTGCTGAATTTTGATTTTTATTATAGTGGTTGGATACCTTTGCATAAGATGTCTAAGTGAGAAGCTTTAGGGTGTCCTAAAGCTTTTTTAAATATTAAAGTTAAGGCTATTCTAAATAATAATTTAGCTTATAGACATATTAAAGCAATGCTTAACACTTAAATACCCCGTTAAAAACATACATAAAGAACATATATATGTTACATCCAATGTATGCGATTTATATTTGCATTTTGAGGAGGATATACCGCGTGGAAGAATTCAAAAATCAATATAAAGCGCTAATTGATAAGAGCTTATATACTAATGATTCAACCGGATTATTAAACGAGTGTAAGCGTTTTACTGAAGAGGTGATAAAAAAGGATTTATTACCTGAAGATATAGTGCAAATACATAAAGAGTACATAAAGAGTCATAGTTTAGATGAATCCCAAATTTTAAAAACATTTAATGTATTAAAAGAAATTGTTAAAGGATTTGGTTATAGCTACAGGGACTATAAACAATTAGTAGATCGTTTACAATATCATGATAAAGAGATTGATTTAGCATCACGTTTACAACAGACTATGTTGAAAACAGATATACCTCAATTTGACAGTATACAAATCGGTGTGATTTCTGTTGCAGCTCAAAAAGTAAGTGGTGATTACTTTAATCTTATTGATCATAAAGATGGAACGATGAGTTTTGCGGTAGCAGATGTCATTGGGAAAGGTATCCCAGCTGCATTAGCTATGAGTATGATAAAGTTTGGTATGGACTCATATGGACATTCTCAGTTACCAAGTGATGGGCTGAAAAGACTGAATCGTGTGGTAGAAAAAAATGTTAACCAAAATATGTTTGTAACTATGTTTTATGGACTATATGAAGAACTGAACCACTTATTATATTGTAGTTCAGCTGGCCATGAACCAGGCTATGTATATCGTGCAGAAACTGAGGCCTTTGAAGAAATCACTGTACGCGGACGAGTCTTAGGTGTAAGTCAACAAACACGCTATAAGCAGCAAGAAATTCCAATCTATTTAGATGACTTAGTAATTATATTTACTGATGGGGTCACAGAAGTTAGAAATGAAGCTGGAGACTTTTTAGATAAACATCATCTATTAGATATGATTCATAAATATAAGCACATGCATCCTCAGGATATAGTGCAGCTTTTATATGAGGCGATTTTAAAGATACAGAATCCAGAAAAAAGAGATGACTTAACAATATTAATAATAAAAAGAGTGAATTAGTTTTTGATATTTTAGATTTAAAATTTAACTTTAAGGGTATGAAAGTTATTAATGAGACTATAATTAGGAGTGTAATGTTATGAACCTTAATATTGAAACTGTGACTCATGATACTCATTATGAGGTGAAAGTTGGTGGAGAACTGGATGTTTATACAGTTCCTGAGTTAGAAGAAGTCTTAGTTCCAATGAGACAAGAAGGAACACATGATATATATGTATACTTAGAAAATGTTAGTTATATGGATTCAACTGGCTTAGGTTTATTTGTAGGCACGTTAAAAGCGCTAAACCAGAACGATAAGGAATTATATATTCTAGGTGTTTCAGATCGGATAAATCGACTATTTGATATTACAGGATTAAAAGATTTGATGCATGTTAATGAAGGAACGGAGGTCGAATAACATGCAACATAAACAGGATTATATTGAAATGCGTTTGCCAGCCTCAGCAGAATATGTAAGTTTAATACGATTGACATTATCAGGCGTGTTTTCACGTGCAGGTGCTTCGTATGATGACATAGAAGATGCCAAAATTGCAGTTAGTGAAGCGGTTACTAATGCAGTGAAACATGCGTATAAAGATGACCCAAATGATGTAGGAATGATAAACCTTTGTTTTGAAATTTTTGATGACAAGATAAAAATTGTGATTTCTGATCAAGGAGAAAGTTTTGATTATGAAGAAACTAAAGCACAATTAGGACCTTATAAAGAAAATGAAAACATCGATTTCTTAAGAGAAGGAGGTTTAGGTCTGTTTTTAATTGAATCATTAATGGATGAAGTTACGGTTGATAAAAAATCAGGAGTAACAATCAGCATGATAAAGTATATTAAAAAAGAGCAGGTGCGAAATAATGGCGAGAGAGTCGAAATCAGTTAATGATGTATCACCTGAACAAATTAACCAATGGATTACAGAGCACCAAAACAATGAAAATTCTGATGCTCAAGATAAACTTGTAAAGCACTATAGAAAGTTAATCGAATCGTTGGCATATAAATATTCTAAAGGTCAATCTCATCATGAAGACCTCGTTCAGGTCGGTATGGTTGGTTTAATCGGTGCAATTAACCGGTTTGACTTATCCTTTGATAGAAAGTTCGAAGCCTTTTTAGTACCAACTGTAATTGGTGAGATAAAACGTTATTTACGTGATAAAACATGGAGTGTTCATGTACCTAGAAGAATTAAAGAAATCGGACCACGTATCAAGAAAGTAACAGATGAATTAACAAACGAACTTGAGCGTTCACCTTCTATTACAGAAATTGCTGACAGACTTGAAGTAAATGAAGAAGATGTATTAGAAGCAATGGAAATGGGTCAAAGCTATAATGCGTTAAGTGTTGATCATTCTATTGAAGCAGATAAAGATGGTTCTACAGTCACATTATTAGATATAATGGGGCAACAAGATGATAATTATGATTTAACAGAAAAAAGGATGATATTAGAAAAAATATTGCCTATTTTAACGGAAAGAGAAAGACAAATTATTCAATGCACATTTATCGAAGGTTTGAGTCAAAAAGAAACAGGAGAAAGAATTGGTCTGAGCCAAATGCATGTTTCAAGATTACAAAGAACTGCGATTAAAAAACTTCAAGAAGCTGCGAATAAATAATTATTAAAACCAAAAGGCAAGATCTCTAAACATAGAGTTCTGCCTTTTTTATTTGTAGTTATATATTTAAAATAATGTATTAATCAAATATGTTAAAATGTATAAGATAGACAAGAATAAATACATAATTGTGAGTGGAGGATTCTATGGATAGTAATTTAATACAATCTATAAGGAATAAATATAATTTTACGACTAAACAAATCAATGCAGTGTTAGCTTTATTGGAAGATAAAAACACTGTACCTTTTATTGCTCGTTATAGAAAAGAACAAACTGGTGGTTTAGACGAAGTTGAAATTAAACAAATTGATGATGAATACCAATATATGGTTAATCTACAAAAAAGAAAAGAAGAAGTTATACATAATATAGAAGAGCAAGGTTTATTAACGATAGATCTAAAAAAAGATATTTTGAAACAGACTAAACTTCAACGTGTTGAAGATTTATATAGACCATTTAAACAGAAAAAGAAAACAAGAGCTACAGAAGCAAAAAGAAAAGGATTAGAACCATTCGCACAATGGTTAAAACTATCAACGATAGATACATCGATCGAATCAAAAGCACAACAATTTATTACAGAAGAGGTTCCAAGTGTAGAAGATGCAATTAAAGGCGCACAAGATATTATTGCAGAGTTAGTGTCAGATGAACCTAAATATAGAAGCAAGATTTTAAAAGACACATTTCAACATGCTAATATTGTGACTCAAAAGAAAAAGAATGCTGAGGATGAGAAAGAAATATTCTCGATGTATTATGATTATGCTGAACCAGTTAAAAAGATTGCGAACCATCGTGTATTAGCTGTTAATCGTGGAGAAAAAGAAAAAGTACTAAGCGTAAAAATAGAAATGGATACGCAAGGCATTGAAAACTTTATTTGCAAAAATGAAATAAAAGATAAGCATGAAGGCACTTATATAATTGAAGATGCTATAAAAGATAGTTTAAAACGTTTAATCATGCCTTCTATTGAAAGAGAATTAAGAGGAGATTTAACTGAGAAGGCTGAAAATCATGCCATAGACGTGTTTAGTGAAAATTTAAGAAATTTATTGTTACAGCCTCCAATGAAAGGCAAACAAATATTGGGTGTAGACCCAGCTTTTAGAACTGGGTGTAAACTTGCAGTAATCAATCCATTTGGGACTTTTGTTGCTAAAGGTGTTATGTACCCACACCCGCCAATTAATAAAAAAGAAGATGCTGAAAAAACGTTTGTAGAATTTGTACAATCGTATGATGTTGAATTAATCGCTATAGGGAATGGGACAGCTAGCAGAGAAACGGAACAATTTGTTGCAACAATGATTCAAAAACATAAACTAGATGTACAGTTTATTATTGTAAATGAAGCAGGTGCATCTGTGTATTCTGCATCAGAAGTGGCAAGAAGTGAGTTTCCTGAATTTCAGGTTGAAGAACGAAGTGCAGTTTCAATAGGTAGAAGAGTACAAGATCCACTAAGTGAACTTGTTAAAATAGATCCCAAATCTATTGGTGTTGGACAGTATCAGCATGATGTAAATCAAAAAGCTTTGGAAGGTGCGTTAACATTTGTAGTTGAAACGGCAGTTAACCAAGTAGGAGTTGATGTTAATACTGCTTCTCGTTCATTACTACAATATGTTTCTGGGCTGACGCCAACTATTGCCCAAAATATAATAGATTATAGAGAAGAAAATGGTGCAATAACTCATAATAAAGATATCGCTAAAGTAAAACGATTAGGCGCAAAAACATTTGAGCAAAGCATTGGTTTTATGAGAATAGTGGATGGTAAAGAACCATTAGACAATACATCAATTCATCCTGAGAGTTATGATGTTACTTATCAATTGTTAAAAGAAATTGGGATGACTTCAAATGATCTGGGTTCAGAACAGCTTAAGTTAGCATTAAATCATGTGAATATTGAATTAACTGCAGAAAAGCTTAATGTTGGACAACCAACATTAGAAGATATAATAAAATCATTAATTGCACCAAATAGAGACCCTAGGGATGAATTTGAAACTCCGATATTAAAATCAGATGTGCTTTCTATTGAAGATTTATCTAAAAATATGAAACTTCATGGAACGGTGAGAAATGTCGTGGACTTTGGAGCGTTTGTAGACATAGGTGTAAAACAAGATGGTTTAGTACATGTATCCAAATTGTCTAAGAAATTTGTTAAAAACCCAATGGATATTGTAAGTGTGGGAGATATTGTAGATGTATGGATTTTAGATATAGATGAGAAAAAAGGAAAAGTATCATTGACGATGATAGATCCTAATGGATAATAATGATTTACAACATTTAACAGAAGAAATATCAACAACTTATTTTGACCGAAGATTTGAACATAAAGTGTATTTTAATAAAAGATTAAAAACCACTGGTGGGCGCTATCTATTAAATTCACATAATATAGAAATAAATGAAAAGCAATTTATAAAATATGGCGAATCTGCAATTATTGATATTATTAAACATGAATTATGTCACTATCATTTACACATTCAGGGTAAAGGTTATAAACATAAAGACTCAGATTTTAAATGTTTAAGTAAACAGACAGGGGCACCAAGATTTTGTACACCATTAGAAAATTATGAAGAACGAGCGAATTATATTTATAAATGTAAGAAATGTGAAGTTGAATTTCTAAGAATAAGAAAAGTAAATACAAATAAAATGGTCTGTGGCAAATGTAGAGGTAAATTAATTCAAGTAGAAAATTAGATTATTAAGGTGAGAGAATGAGTCTGGGACATAAATAGATGTCTCAGGCTCATTTTCAATTTGGCAGTAGGTGACAGAATTGAAAATACGATTGATTATATCAAGCTATTTTCAATCCTAGTCACAATTGCTGGGGTGGGACTACGAAATCTATATTAGAAAATTTGATTTCTCTCCCACTCCCATTTTGTATGTAAAAGATACTTAAAACACTATTAACGAAAGAAATAAATGAGTATTTTAACAATATATGAGGATTATAATGAATAAGGTTGTGTTTTTACTCATTTTAATTTTTGTTTTATATTGACGTTAGGATTTATATGTTATAAGATAATAAACGTTGAAAAAATAATAACTACTTCTGTTAAGGAAATATTAACTTCATTAAATTGAATTTAAAAAGTTGTTGACAAAATGTTAAATGTATATTACAATAGTATACGTTACTTAATAGAGATGAAAGAAAAACCGTTTTGCTAAGCGGCCGTGGCGGAACGGCAGACGCGCTAGGTTGAGGGCCTAGTGGGAGTATTCCCGTGGAGGTTCAAATCCTCTCGGCCGCATCAAATACCTTAATTGAATATGCGGGTGTAGTTTAATGGCAAAACCTCAGCCTTCCAAGCTGATGTTGTGGGTTCGATTCCCATCACCCGCTCCATATAGAAATTTTAATGAACATTGAAAACTGAATTGCAATATGTCAACGTTAATTCCGAACACAACATTAAATTGTTGGTTCAAAACAAGTGTTAGAGATAACACAAATTAGTATTTTATGAGCTAATCAAACATCATAATTCATTTATGGAGAGTTTGATCCTGGCTCAGGATGAACGCTGGCGGCGTGCCTAATACATGCAAGTCGAGCGAACAGATAAGGAGCTTGCTCCTTTGACGTTAGCGGCGGACGGGTGAGTAACACGTGGGTAACCTACCTATAAGACTGGGATAACTTCGGGAAACCGGAGCTAATACCGGATAACATTTGGAACCGCATGGTTCTAAAGTGAAAGATGGTTTTGCTATCACTTATAGATGGACCCGCGCCGTATTAGCTAGTTGGTAAGGTAACGGCTTACCAAGGCGACGATACGTAGCCGACCTGAGAGGGTGATCGGCCACACTGGAACTGAGACACGGTCCAGACTCCTACGGGAGGCAGCAGTAGGGAATCTTCCGCAATGGGCGAAAGCCTGACGGAGCAACGCCGCGTGAGTGATGAAGGGTTTCGGCTCGTAAAACTCTGTTATTAGGGAAGAACAAATGTGTAAGTAACTGTGCACATCTTGACGGTACCTAATCAGAAAGCCACGGCTAACTACGTGCCAGCAGCCGCGGTAATACGTAGGTGGCAAGCGTTATCCGGAATTATTGGGCGTAAAGCGCGCGTAGGCGGTTTCTTAAGTCTGATGTGAAAGCCCACGGCTCAACCGTGGAGGGTCATTGGAAACTGGGAAACTTGAGTGCAGAAGAGGAAAGTGGAATTCCATGTGTAGCGGTGAAATGCGCAGAGATATGGAGGAACACCAGTGGCGAAGGCGACTTTCTGGTCTGTAACTGACGCTGATGTGCGAAAGCGTGGGGATCAAACAGGATTAGATACCCTGGTAGTCCACGCCGTAAACGATGAGTGCTAAGTGTTAGGGGGTTTCCGCCCCTTAGTGCTGCAGCTAACGCATTAAGCACTCCGCCTGGGGAGTACGACCGCAAGGTTGAAACTCAAAGGAATTGACGGGGACCCGCACAAGCGGTGGAGCATGTGGTTTAATTCGAAGCAACGCGAAGAACCTTACCAAATCTTGACATCCTTTGAAAACTCTAGAGATAGAGCCTTCCCCTTCGGGGGACAAAGTGACAGGTGGTGCATGGTTGTCGTCAGCTCGTGTCGTGAGATGTTGGGTTAAGTCCCGCAACGAGCGCAACCCTTAAGCTTAGTTGCCATCATTAAGTTGGGCACTCTAAGTTGACTGCCGGTGACAAACCGGAGGAAGGTGGGGATGACGTCAAATCATCATGCCCCTTATGATTTGGGCTACACACGTGCTACAATGGACAATACAAAGGGCAGCTAAACCGCGAGGTCATGCAAATCCCATAAAGTTGTTCTCAGTTCGGATTGTAGTCTGCAACTCGACTACATGAAGCTGGAATCGCTAGTAATCGTAGATCAGCATGCTACGGTGAATACGTTCCCGGGTCTTGTACACACCGCCCGTCACACCACGAGAGTTTGTAACACCCGAAGCCGGTGGAGTAACCATTTATGGAGCTAGCCGTCGAAGGTGGGACAAATGATTGGGGTGAAGTCGTAACAAGGTAGCCGTATCGGAAGGTGCGGCTGGATCACCTCCTTTCTAAGGATATATTCGGAAACATCTTCTTACGAAGATGAAATAGGAATAACATTGACATATTGTATTCAGTTTTGAGTGCTCATTGGAGTATTCATTGCATTATTTTGTACATTGAAAACTAGATAAGTAAGTAAAATTTATGATTTTACCAAGCAAAACCGAGTGAATTAGAGTTTTTTAACAAGCTTTGAATTCAAAAAGAAATAATCGCTAGTGTTCGAAAGAACACTCACAGATTAATAACATTTTGGGTTTTCAACCGACTTGTTCGTGTTGAAAGTCAAAAAAGATTAAGTTATTAAGGGCGCACGGTGGATGCCTTGGCACTAGAAGCCGATGAAGGACGTTACTAACGACGATATGCTTTGGGGAGCTGTAAGTAAGCTTTGATCCAGAGATTTCCGAATGGGGAAACCCAGCATGAGTTATGTCATGTTATCGATATGTGAATACATAGCATATCTGAAGGTAGACGCGGAGAACTGAAACATCTTAGTACCCGCAGGAAGAGAAAGAAAAATCGATTCCCTGAGTAGCGGCGAGCGAAACGGGAAGAGCCCAAACCAACGAGCTTGCTTGTTGGGGTTGTAGGACACTCTATACGGAGTTACAAAAGAATAAACTAGACGAATCATCTGGAAAGATGAATCAAAGAAGGTAATAATCCTGTAGTCGAAAGTTTATTCACTCTTGAGTGGATCCTGAGTACGACGGAACACGAGAAATTCCGTCGGAATCCGGGAGGACCATCTCCCAAGGCTAAATACTCTCTAGTGACCGATAGTGAACCAGTACCGTGAGGGAAAGGTGAAAAGTACCCCGGAAGGGGAGTGAAATAGAACTTGAAACCGTGTGCTTACAAGTAGTCAGAGCCCGTTAATGGGTGATGGCGTGCCTTTTGTAGAATGAACCGGCGAGTTACGATTTGATGCAAGGTTAAGCAGTGAATGTGGAGCCGTAGCGAAAGCGAGTCTGAATAGGGCGTTGAGTATTTGGTCGTAGACCCGAAACCAGGTGATCTACCCATGACCAGGTTGAAGTTCAGGTAACACTGAATGGAGGACCGAACCGACTTACGTTGAAAAGTGAGCGGATGAGTTGTGGGTAGCGGAGAAATTCCAATCGAACCTGGAGATAGCTGGTTCTCTCCGAAATAGCTTTAGGGCTAGCCTCAAGTGATGATTATTGGAGGTAGAGCACTGTTTGGACGAGGGGCCCTTATCGGGTTACCGAATTCAGACAAACTCCGAATGCCAATCAATTTAACTTGGGAGTTAGAACGCGGGTGATAAGGTCCGTGTTCGAAAGGGAAACAGCCCAGACCACCAGCTAAGGTCCCAAAATATATGTTAAGTGGAAAAGGATGTGGCGTTGCCCAGACAACTAGGATGTTGGCTTAGAAGCAGCCATCATTTAAAGAGTGCGTAATAGCTCACTAGTCGAGTGACACTGCGCCGAAAATGTACCGGGGCTAAACATATTACCGAAGCTGTGGATTGTCCGTAAGGACAATGGTAGGAGAGCGTTCTAAGGGCGTTGAAGCATGATCGCAAGGACATGTGGAGCGCTTAGAAGTGAGAATGCCGGTGTGAGTAGCGAAAGACGGGTGAGAATCCCGTCCACCGATTGACTAAGGTTTCCAGAGGAAGGCTCGTCCGCTCTGGGTTAGTCGGGTCCTAAGCTGAGGCCGATAGGCGTAGGCGATGGATAACAGGTTGATATTCCTGTACCACCATAATCCGTTTTAAGCGATGGGGGGACGCAGTAGGATAGGCGAAGCGTACTATTGGATTGTACGTCCAAGCAGTAAGACTGAGTGTTAGGCAAATCCGGCACTCTTAAGGTCAAGCTGTGATGGGGAGAGGAAATTGTTTCCTCGAGTCGTTGATTTCACACTGCCGAGAAAAGCCTCTAGCTAGAATTGTGGTGCCCGTACCGCAAACCGACACAGGTAGTCAAGATGAGAATTCTAAGGTGAGCGAGCGAACTCTCGTTAAGGAACTCGGCAAAATGACCCCGTAACTTCGGGAGAAGGGGTGCTCTTTAGGGTTAACGCCCAGGAGAGCCGCAGTGAATAGGCCCAAGCGACTGTTTATCAAAAACACAGGTCTCTGCTAAACCGTAAGGTGATGTATAGGGGCTGACGCCTGCCCGGTGCTGGAAGGTTAAGAGGAGTGGTTAGCTTCTGCGAAGCTACGAATCGAAGCCCCAGTAAACGGCGGCCGTAACTATAACGGTCCTAAGGTAGCGAAATTCCTTGTCGGGTAAGTTCCGACCCGCACGAAAGGCGTAACGATTTGGGCACTGTCTCAACGAGAGACTCGGTGAAATCATAGTACCTGTGAAGATGCAGGTTACCCGCGACAGGACGGAAAGACCCCGTGGAGCTTTACTGTAGTCTGATATTGAAATTCGGCACAGCTTGTACAGGATAGGTAGGAGCCTGAGATACGTGAGCGCTAGCTTACGTGGAGGCGTTGGTGGGATACTACCCTCGCTGTGTTGGATTTCTAACCCGCACCATTTATCATGGTGGGAGACAGTGTCAGATGGGCAGTTTGACTGGGGCGGTCGCCTCCTAAAGAGTAACGGAGGCGCTCAAAGGTTTCCTCAGAATGGTTGGAAATCATTCATAGAGTGTAAAGGCATAAGGAAGCTTGACTGCGAGACTTACAAGTCGAGCAGGGTCGAAAGACGGACTTAGTGATCCGGTGGTTCCGCATGGAAGGGCCATCGCTCAACGGATAAAAGCTACCCCGGGGATAACAGGCTTATCTCCCCCAAGAGTTCACATCGACGGGGAGGTTTGGCACCTCGATGTCGGCTCATCGCATCCTGGGGCTGTAGTCGGTCCCAAGGGTTGGGCTGTTCGCCCATTAAAGCGGTACGCGAGCTGGGTTCAGAACGTCGTGAGACAGTTCGGTCCCTATCCGTCGTGGGCGTAGGAAATTTGAGAGGAGCTGTCCTTAGTACGAGAGGACCGGGATGGACATACCTCTGGTGTACCAGTTGTCGTGCCAACGGCATCGCTGGGTAGCTATGTATGGACGGGATAAGTGCTGAAAGCATCTAAGCATGAAGCCCCCCTCAAGATGAGATTTCCCAACTTCGGTTATAAGATCCCTCAAAGATGATGAGGTTAATAGGTTCGAGGTGGAAGCATAGCGATATGTGGAGCTGACGAATACTAATCGATCGAAGACTTAATCAAATTTTAAATTGTTTTGTTTTGGTTAAATCATATTTTACTTACTATCTAGTTTTGAATGTATAATTTCATACATTTCATTGTCTGGTGACAATGGCAAAGAGGTCACACCTGTTCCCATGCCGAACACAGAAGTTAAGCTCTTTAGCGCCGATGGTAGTCGGACTTACGTTCCGCAAGAGTAGGACGTTGCCAGGCAATTAAAGACCCAATAGGGTCTTTTTTTTATGCGCAAAAAGCTTAACTTCAACTGAGAGTAATTGTCGGTGGTTTTAGACGGAGTACATGAGCAAAAGCTCATGCATAAGTCCCACTAATACAATGAAATATAACATAGTAAGAGATTTACGAGTCTATCTTAATAAATTTAGAAGTTAGAATTTAAAAAGTGGGACTATAGAAGCTGACGAACTAAATGAGCGACGAAACGAGCTTACGAGTGGTAAGTGAGTAAGGAGAGCGTGCAAGTGAGGAAAGATGCGAGCGCTTGTCTCACGGCAAGAAAGGTCTTTAGCGCCGAAGGTAGCAGACTTACGTTCCGCAAGAGTAGGACGTTGCCAGGCAATTAAAGACCCAATAGGGTCTTTTTTTTATGCGCAAAGAGCTTAACTTCAACTGAGAGTAATTGTCGGTGGTTTTAGACGGAGTACATGAGCAAAAGCTCATGCATAAGTCCCACTAATACAATGAAATATAAGCTGATGAGAGAGTCGCAAATTTACCTTAATAAATATAAAGTTAGAATTTAAAATAGGACTTGATAAAAAAACCGAAACATATATTTAATATGCCTCGGCCATAATATACATATAATCATTGTATAAGAAGGTATAGAAAAATTTATTTTTTATATAAACAATGAAATTCTTTTAGTATGCATAACTAAATTAGTAAGGAATAAAGCATTTTATTTTC